>JANLQS010000062.1:0-26382 GCA_031367995.1 Sphingomonas sp. | reverse complement strand
GGCGATGTACCAGGATCGCATCTTCGCTTTCACCCCCAAGGGCGAGCTGATCCAGCTGCCCAAGGGCGCGACGCCGGTCGATTTCGCTTATGCGGTGCACACCGACCTTGGCGATCAGACCGTCGGCGCCAAGGTCAACGGTCGCGTCGTGCCGCTGCGCACCATCCTAGACAACGGCGACCAGGTCGAAATCCTCGCTTCCGAGGCGCAGCACCCGCAGCCGAGCTGGCTACGTTTCGTCACCACCGGCAAGGCGCGCGCCGGAATCCGGCGGTTCGTTCGCCACAAGGAACGCGACGAGACGATCGAGCTTGGCCGCAAGATTTACGACGAGATCGTCTCGCGCCTGCCTGCCCCGCTCGGCACCGACGCCCTCAAGCGCGCGGTCAAGAAGCTGAAAGCGGATGACGCCGATTCGCTGATGATCCGCGTCGCCCGCCGATCGGTCAGCGACGTCGAGCTGATGGAGGCGCTGATGCCCGGGTCAGCCGGCGGCGACATCGCCCCGCGGCCCTTGGGCCAGCGCACCGCTATTTCGATCCGCGGACTGACCCCCGGCGTCGCATTTGACCTCGCGGCCTGCTGCCACCCCATCCCCGGCGACCGCATCGTCGGCCTGCGCCGGGAGGACGAAGGCATCGAGGTCCATGTCATCGGCTGCGAGCAACTCGCCACCGGGGTCGACGCCGACTGGCTCGACCTGGCGTGGGGCGATGGTTCGGACGGTGGCACGGCGCGGCTGACCGTCATCCTGCGCGATGTCGCCGGAGCGCTCGGCGAAATGGCCGGGATCCTCGGCGCCAAGGGCGCCAACATTGTCAACCTCCACCTCGCCCACCGCGACGGCAGCTTCCACACCTTCCACGTCGACGTCGAGGTCCACGACCTCCCGCACCTCCACACCCTCATCGCCGCGCTGCGCGCCGCCAACGGCGTCAGCCAGGTCGAACGGATTTAATCCTCCCCGGCACGGGGAGGGGGACCAGCGCATCTCGTGGAGAGGGCTCAGAGACCCCTACGAGCCCCTCGCCGGCGGTTTCCTGATCGCGTCGGCGCCGCCCGCGGCCAGCACCGCCAGCGTCACCAGGTCGCTAGCGCTGGCGGTCATCGGCGCGATCTGCACCGGCAGCGACATGCCCATCAGGAACGGGCCGAGCAGGCTTTCCCCGCCCAGCGCCTTCAGCAGCTTCGATGAGATATTGGCCGATTGCAGACCCGGCATGATCAGGATGTTGGCGTCGTCGGTGAGCCGGCTGAACGGGTAATATTTGCGCTGCATCTCATGGTTGAGCGCCACGTCGGGGCCCATTTCGCCTTCATATTCGAAGTCGGTTTGCAGCGTGTCGAGCAGCTTCACCGCGTCGCGCAGTTCCTCGATATGCCGGCCCGGCGGGTTGCCGAAAGTGGTGTAGCTGATGAACGCGACGCGCGGCTCCTGCCCCATCCGCCGCGCGAACGCCGCCGAGCGGATGGCGATCGAGGCGAGCTGCTCGGCGGTCGGCCGTTCGGTCACCGACGTGTCGGCAATCAGCACCGTGCGCGCCCGCGCCGCGATGATATTGATCCCGAACGGAGTCGCGCCATCCTCCTCGTCGATGACGGTGCGGACCTGCGCCAGGCTCTGGCTGAACGGCCGCGTCGTGCCGGTGATCATCGCGTCGCCCTCGCCCAAAGCGAGCATCGCGGCGGTGAAGATATTGCGGTCCTGGTTGACCATCCGCTCGATCGCCCGGCGCAGCATGCCGTGGCGCTGATGCTTGGCGTAGATATAGTCGACCGCGCGCCCGACCAGCGGCGAGTTGCGGCTGTTGAGCACCTCATAGTCCTGCGGATTGTCGACCCCCAGTTCGGCCAGCAATTCATGGACGTTGTCGCGCCCGACCAGCACCGGCGTGCCATAGCCGCCTTCCTTGAAGGCAATCGCGGCGCGCAGCACGTTGGGCTCTTCGCCTTCCGCGAACAATACGCGCTTCGGATTGGAGCGGGCGGCCTCGTAAGCCAGACTGAGCACCGACGCGGTCGGGTTGAGCCGCGCCTTCAATTGCTGGCGATAGAGGCGCATGTCGGTGATCGGCTTCTGCGCCACGCCCGAGTCCATCGCCGCCTGGGCGACTGCGGCGGGAATGACCTCAATCAGCCTGGGATCGAACGGGGCGGGAATGATGTAATCGGGGCCGAAATGGTGGCTCATTCCGCCATAGGCCGCGGCGACTTCCTCGGGCACCGCCTCGCGCGCCAGGCTGGCGAGCGCGTTGGCGGCGGCAATCTTCATCTCCTCGTTGATCCCGGTCGCGCGCACGTCGAGCGCGCCGCGGAAGATGAACGGGAAGCCGAGGACATTGTTGACCTGGTTGGGATAGTCCGATCGGCCGGTAGCGACGATCGCGTCGGGCCGCGCCTTCTTGGCTTCCGGCGGGGTGATCTCAGGGTCGGGATTGGCCATGGCGAAGATGATCGGGCTCGGCGCCATGCCGGCGACCATCTCGGGTTTTAGCGCCCCGGCCGCACTCAAGCCCAGGAACACGTCGGCCCCGACCAGCGCGTCGCCCAGCGTCCGCGCGTCGGTGACGATGGCGTGCGCCGACTTGAACTGGTCAAGGTCGGTGCGGCCCTTGTGGATCACGCCCTTGCGGTCGCACATCGTCACCTGGTCGCCGCGCACGCCCATCGCCTTGATCAGTTCGGTGCAGGCGATCGCCGCCGCCCCCGCACCATTGACCACGACCTTGACGTCTTTCAATTCGCGCCCGGTCAGGTGACAGGCGTTGATCAACCCGGCGGCGGTGATGATTGCGGTGCCGTGCTGGTCGTCGTGGAACACCGGGATGTTCATCCGTTCCTTCAGCGCGGCTTCGATGATGAAACATTCCGGCGCGGCGATATCCTCCAAATTGATGCCGCCGAAGCTGGGGCCGAGCAAAGCAACGCACTCGATGAACTTCTGCGCGTCTTCGGTGTCGACCTCGATGTCGATCGCATCGACGTCGGCGAAGCGCTTGAACAGCACCGCTTTGCCTTCCATCACCGGCTTCGACGCCAGCGCACCGAGGTTGCCCATGCCGAGGATCGCGGTGCCGTTCGAAATGACCGCGACGAGGTTGCCCTTGGCGGTGAGGTCGTAGGCCTTGCCCGGATCCTTGGCGATTTCCTCGACCGGCACGGCCACCCCGGGGGAGTAAGCGAGGCTCAGGTCGCGCTGCGTCGCCATCGGCTTCGACGCGATGATCTCGATCTTGCCCGGCCGCCCACGGCTGTGGAAATCGAGCGCCTCGGCGCGCGTGAATTTAACGTTGCTCTCGTTCATTTCCACTCCTGTTGGCGGGTGCCGTAGCGGATTTCACGCCAAAGAGTCACCCTCGCGCGGCTTGCCCTTTGGCGCTACCAACGACGGCGATGGCCCGCAGCGACGCCCCCCAGCCAACGCCGATGATGGCGCAATATCACGCCCTCAAGGCCGAGGCCGGCGACGCTTTGCTGTTCTACCGCATGGGCGATTTCTTCGAGCTGTTCTTCGACGATGCAAAGGCCGCCGCGGCGACTCTCGACATCGCGCTGACGAAACGCGGCAGCGATGGCGGCGAGCCCATCCCGATGTGCGGCGTCCCCGTCCATGCCGCCGAAAGTTATCTTGCCCGGCTGATCCGCGCCGGCCACCGCGTCGCCATCGCCGAGCAGGTCGAAAGCCCGGCGGAAGCTCGGCGGGCGCGCGGCAGCAAGGCGCTGGTCGCGCGCGCCATCGTCCGGCTCGTCACTCCGGGCACACTGACTGAGGAGACGTTGCTCGACAGCGGCGCGGCGAACTGGCTGGCGGCCGTCGGCCGAGCGGGCGACGAATACGCCATCGCCGCCGCCGATATCTCGACCGGCCGGTTCGAGCTGATCGCTTGCGCGCCGGGCGAACTCAAGTCCGAACTTGCTCGCCTCGCGCCGGCTGAGACGATCGCCGATGCCGCGGTCCCCGGCCAGCCGACCACCACGGGCAAGGGCGGGTTCGACAGCCTGACCGGGGAGCGCGCGCTGAAAGCCCGATTCGGCCTCGCCACGCTCGACGGCTTTGGCGACCCGTCCCGCGCCGAGCTCGCCGCCGCCGGCGGCCTCCTCGCCTATCTCGACGCCACCCAGAAGCAGACGTCGGCCTTTCTGGCCGCCCCACGCCGCATCGTTCGCTCCGCCCATATGGGGATAGACCCGGCGACCCGCGACAGCCTGGAGATCTGCCGCACCGCATCGGGCACCGTCGCCGGCAGCCTGCTCGCTTGCGTCGACCGCTGCGTCACCGCCCCCGGCCGGCGCTTGCTCGCCCACGATCTCGCCGCGCCCCTGACCGCCCGTGGCGCGATCGAGGCGCGCCTCGCGCTGGTCCAGTGGCTTCACGACGACGCCGGCCGCCGCGCCCGACTGCGCGAGGCGCTGAAGGCGATGCCCGATGTTGGGCGGGCGTTGGGTCGCCTGGTTGCCGCCCGCGGCTCCCCGCGCGACCTCGCCCAGCTGCGCGACGGCCTTTCCGCCGCTGCCGCGCTCAAGGCAGAGCTCGAAACCGAGGACATGCGGCCCGACCTCCTCGCCAGCCTGCTGCCCGACCTTGGCGGCCACGCCGCGCTGACCGACCGGCTCACCATCGCGCTCATCGCCTCGCCTCCGCTCGACGCCGCCAAGGGCGGCTACATCGCAGAAGGCTATGATGCCGCGCTCGACGCGTTGCGTTCTGCCAGCAGCGACGGCCGCCGCGCCATCGCCGCGCTCGAGGCCCGCTACCGCGAGGCGACGAGCGTCTCGAGCCTCAAGATCCGCCACAACGCCGTGCTCGGCTATCATATCGAAGTCTCCGCTCGTCACGCCGACCGGCTGATGGCGCCCGACAGTGGCTTCACCCACCGCCAGACGCTGGCCGGGGTGGTCCGGTTCAACTCGCCCGACCTCCATGCCGAAGCCAGCCGGGTGGTCGAGGCCGGCGGCCATGCGCTGGCCGCCGAAGCCGCGCATTTCGAAGAGCTCGCCACGCTCGCCATCGCTTCTGCGCCCCGCATCGCCGCGACCGCCGACGCCATCGCCCGGATCGACGTTGCCGCCTCCCACGCGGCGCGCGCCGCCGAAGGCCAGTGGTGTTTGCCGAGCTTGACTGACCAGCCGTGCCTCGAACTCGACGCCGCGCGCCACCCGGTGGTCGAAGCCGCGCTGTCCGCCGACGGCGAGCGGTTCGTCGCCAACGATGTCGCGCTGGGTCCGCACGACCGGTTGTGGCTGGTGACCGGCCCGAACATGGGCGGCAAGTCGACCTTCCTCCGCCAGGTCGCGCTCGCCGTCCTGCTTGCCCAGGCGGGAAGCTACGTCCCCGCCGCCCGCGCCAGGATCGGCCTCGTCGACCGCCTGTTCAGTCGGGTCGGCGCGGCCGACAATCTCGCCCGCGGCCACTCGACCTTCATGGTCGAAATGGTCGAGACCGCCGCCATCCTTGCCCAGGCGACCCCGCACAGCCTGGTCGTGCTCGACGAGATCGGCCGTGGCACCTCGACCTACGACGGGCTGGCGATCGCCTGGGCGGTGGTCGAGGCGATGCACGACACTGTCCGCGCCCGCACCCTGTTCGCCACCCATTATCACGAACTGACCCGCCTCGCCGACCGGCTCGACGCCCTCTCGCTCCACCACGTCCGGGCGCGCGAATGGAAGGGCGAACTAGTGCTGCTCCACGAAGTCGCCGACGGCCCCGCCGACCGCAGCTATGGCATCGCGGTCGCCAAGCTCGCTGGCGTCCCCCCGCTGGTCCTCGCCCGCGCCAAGGCGGTCCTCGCCAAGCTCGAGGCCGGGCGCGACGCCACCGGAGGAATCGCCGCCGGGCTCGACGATCTGCCCTTGTTCGCCGCCACCGCCGCGGCGCCGGAACCGGCCGCCGACTTGCTCGCCAATACACTCGCCGCGATCGACCCCGACACGCTGACCCCCCGGGAAGCGCTCGACGCATTATATGCGCTGAAGCGGCTGGCCAGCGAAGGCCAGTGACCGCTCACATCAGTCTGGCCCCCGATCGCCGCGCGATCATCGACCGGCGGGCGATGGCGGACCGCCTCGCCGCACTGCCCAGCACGGGCGCCCGGGCGGCGGCCGCCGTGCTGCTGGCCGACGCGCTCGCTGCCGGACGGATCGAGATCGCCCGCCGCCTCGCCTTGCACCCGGCGAGTGGTCGCACCGCCGCCGCCGCATACGCCTTCCTTCATGAGCAACTGGTGCGGCTAGCTTATGATTTCGTCGTCAACCGCCAGTTTCCCAACCCCAATCCGACGGCCGCCGAGCGGCTGGCGCTGGTCGCGCTCGGCGGCACCGGGCGCGGCGAGATGGCGCCGTTCAGCGATATCGATTTGATGCTGCTCGTGCCCGGCCGCCCCGCGGCCTGGTGCGAGCAGGTCGCCGAAGCTTTGCTTTACATGCTGTGGGACTTGAAGCTGAAAGTCGGCCAGTCGGTGCGCACGGTGGACGAGGCAGTGTTGCTGGCCAAGGCCGACATGACCATCCGCACGGCGATGCTCGAGGCGCGTTGGCTGTGGGGCGACCGGGCGCTGGCCGACCTGGCCGAACAGCGCTTTCGCCGGGAGGTTGTCGCCGGCACTGGCCGCGAATTCGTCGCCGCCAAGCTCGCCGAACGCGACCAGCGCCACGCCCGCATGGGCGACAGCCGCTACGTTGTCGAACCCAACGTCAAGGACGGCAAGGGCGGCCTACGCGACCTCCACACCCTCTACTGGATCGGCCAATACATATTCGGCGTCGATCGACCCGCGGAGTTGGTCGCCAAGGGGGTGTTCAGTGAGGCGGAATATCGCCGGTTCGAACGCGCCGAGCGCTTCTTCTGGTCGGTCCGCTGCCACCTCCACCTCGCCGCCGGCCGGGCCGAGGAGCGCCTGGGCTTCGACCATCAGCGGCAGATCGCGGCGGCGATGCGCTATGCCGAGCGCCCGGGCAAAACGGCGGTCGAGCGCTTCATGCAATTCTATTTTCTTCAGGCCAAGACGGTCGGCGACCTCACCGGCCTGTTCCTCGCCCAGCTCGACGAGCAATTGGGCGCCAAGGGCCGCCGCTTCGCTTTGCCGACCCTCAAACGCCGCCCGAAGCATCTCGGAGGCTTTCTGGTCGACCGCGGCCGCCTGTCGATCCCCGACGACGGCTTCCTCGCCGCCGACCCGGTACGCCTGCTCGGCCTGTTCGCGCTCGCCGCGCGCGAGGGGATGGACATTCACCCCAACGCCATGCGCGCCGCCGCCCGCGATGCGCGGCTGGTCGATCGGGTGCGTGACGACCCCCGCGCCAATGCCTTGTTCCTCGAAGTGTTGACCAATCGCGAGCGGCCCGACCTGGTCCTGCGCTGGATGAACGAAGCCGGCGTATTCGGCCGCTTCGTGCCCGATTTCGGCCGGGTCGTCGCGCAGATGCAGTTCGACATGTATCACCATTACACCGTCGACGAGCATTCGATCCGCGCGATCGGCCTGCTCGCGGCGATCGAGCGTGGCGAACTGACCGACGATCACCCTTTGTCGAGCGTGCTGATGGGGCAGATCGCCTCGCGCCGGCTGCTTTGTGTCGCGGTTTTGCTGCACGATATCGCCAAGGGCCGCGGCGGCGACCATAGCGAGCTGGGCGCCGAGATCGCGCTGGCGCTCGGCCCGCGCTTCGGGCTCGACGAGGCGGAGACCGAAACCGTCGCCTGGCTCGTCCGCTATCATCTCCTGCTGTCCAACACCGCCTTTCGCCGCGATCTCGCCGACCCCAAGACGATCGACGATTTCGTCGCCAAGGTGCAAAGCCCGGAGCGGCTGCGGCTCCTGCTCATCCTCACCGTGGTGGATATCCGCGCGGTCGGGCCGGGCACCTGGAACGAGTGGAAGCGCATGCTGCTGCGCTCGCTCTACGATGCCGCCGAGGAGCGATTACGGCTTGGCCACAAGCAACGCGGTCGGGCCGAGCAGGTCGCCAACCGCCAGGCCGAGCTTGCGCGATTGCTCGGATGGAAATCGAGCGCGGCGCGGGCCCATGCGCGGCGCCTGCCCGACAGCTATTGGCTGGCCGAGCCGCTCGACTGGCAGCTTGCCAACGCCCGCCAGGTGGCCGAGGCCGAGGCGCGCATCGGCGCCGCCGTGCCCAGCGTGGTCGCGGCCGACGACGGACCCGCCGGCGCGACCCGCATCAGCATCTTCGCGCCCGATCGGCCGGGTCTGTTCTACCGCATCTGCGCCGCGCTTGCCGGGGCCGGCGCGAACATCATCGACGCGCGCATCCATACCACCGGTGACGGCATGGCGCTCGACAACCTGCTGGTTCACGACGGACGCGGCGGGCCGTATCGCGACAAGCGCCTGGTCAAGCGGTTGACCGAGGCCGTCCGCAAGGCGCTGGTCGCCGACGGCTTCCCCGCTTTGCCGTCCGCCCCGCGGATGGCGGCGCGCGACGAGGCGTTCCGGGTGGCGCCGCGCGTACTCGTCGCCGAACGGGCGTCGCGGCGGACGACGGTGGTGGAAGTCAATGCGCGCGACCGGCCGGGCCTGCTGGCGCGGCTGGCACACGCCATCCACACCGCCGACATGGTGATCCACTCGGCGCACATCGCCACCTACGGTGAGCGGGCGGTCGACGTTTTCTACCTGACCGATGCCACCGGACGGAAGCTTGGGCCGGAGCAGACCGAAATCGTCCGCGGCGCGCTGTTCGACGTCGCCGCCGCCACCGACTGACGACCGCACGAAAAAGGGCCCCGCCGTTTCCGGCGGGACCCTCCTCCCCTTTAAACTTCGCCTTGCCTTAGCCGCGTTCGCCCGGAGGCGGTGCCGGCGCGGGCGCCGGAGCCGGCGCCGGGCACACTGCCGTCGCCAGGATCACGCTGCCGTCGGCGCAGACCTGCGTCGCCGGCGGCGGGGCCACCGGGGCCGGCGGCGCGACATAGGCCGGCGTTGCGCGCCGTGGT
Source organism: Sphingomonas sp. (assembly GCA_031367995.1). Classification (GTDB taxonomy): domain Bacteria; phylum Pseudomonadota; class Alphaproteobacteria; order Sphingomonadales; family Sphingomonadaceae; genus Sphingomicrobium. Next base: position 17,429 of record JANLQS010000062.1, on the reverse strand, counting down.
GCGCCGAACTTGCCGCGCACCGTCAGGCCGAACGTTCGCGGCTCGCCGAGGAACGATCCGAACAGCTGGGTCGCCCGATACTTGTTGGTCGGGTTGAGCAATCCCGGGGGGTTCGGCAGGCAGTATCCCTGGGCCGCGCCGCGGATGCTGCAGCTGCCCTGGGCGAAGGCATCGAACGACACCTGAGCATAGTTCTTGTCGAGCAGATTCTGCGCCCATAATTCGATGCCCCACATATCGTCGGGTCCGCTCAGCCCGACGCGGGCGTTGAACAACGCATAACCCTTTTGATATTTGTCGAGGTCGAGGTCGGACCCGGTGTTGTAATGGGTCGTATAGCGGCCATCGATATAGAACAGGGCGTGCATCCCGTTGCTGCCGACCGGCGGCTGGTAGGCGATGCTGCTAGTCGCCGTGAACTCGGCCGAGTTGGAAATGCGCCGGCCGGGCAGCTGGAACAGTACGAACGGCAAGGCGCGGCCATTGGCCCCGACCAGATTGTTGCGGTAGCGAGTCTCGGCCAGCGTCGCGCCGACGTTGAAGTTCAAGTAGCGCATCGGCCGCGAGAATACTTCGACCTCGATGCCACGGCTCTTGACCCCGGCCCGGGTCTTGCCCGGGCAAGCGCCGGTCAGGGTGTAGGGATCGAAGTCGGAGTCAGTGCCGTTGAGATTCGTGCTGCAGCTGTTGACGTTCTCGACGATGAACTGAATGCCGTTGAACGTGTTGAGCTGGAAGTCGCGGAACAACTGGCGGAACAAGGCGACGTTGATGTCCAGCCCGCGGCCGTTATATTTCATGCCCAGCTCGAACGCGTCGTTGAGTTCGGGCTTGAAATGGAGATCGCTGAAGGTAGCGGCCCGAGTGCAATTCGTCGGCGATGCGGGTCCGGCGCAGACGGGTCCAGCCGCCGGTCCGGTCGAGGTCACCGAGAAGGAGCGCGGCAGCGCCGAGCGATCGAGGTTGAACCCGCCCGCCTTGTAGCCACGCGAATAGCTTGCGTAGGTCAGAATCTGATCGATCGGCTTAAAGCTGAGGACCGCTGTCCCTGAAAGTTTATGCTCCGTTGCCTTGGCACTTCCGGACATGAAATGGCCCGGCACAGACGGAATGACGCACGGCAGGTTCTGCAGGAGCGATCCGGACGCGGTGCTGCCGAATAAAGTGCAAAGGTAGTTGTCGTCGGTCAGTGTTGCGTCGAGCTTCTTCGTCTCGGTCGTGTAGCGCAGGCCGGCGGTAAACTTGAGGCGGTCGGTGATCGAGAAGATGTTGTGGGTGAAAATGGCGAAATTGTTGCTTGTCTGGTTGTAGAGGTCGTCGACCCCGGCCCCATTGAGAGTCAGCCCCGGGAAGCCAGAAGCGGTAGCGAGATTGCTGTAGCCGCTATTGTTGAAACTAGGCAGGCCGAAAATCCCGAGCCGGGCGAATGCCGCCAGGACTGGTTTTTGCGTTGCCGGAAGGAAGGGGTACAGGCCTCCAGCCTGAACCGTATTGAAGCAGGTCGCGTTGGTCGTGTCGACCAGCGGGCCTGTTAATAGCGCAGCGAAATTCTGCTGGAAGTTGAGCGCGGTGAAGCAGTTTGCGTACCGCCCATAATCGTTGCCATAGCTGATGTTGTCGCGGACCTGCAGCTTTTCGTTGGCGTAATAGCCGCCGATGAGCCAGTCGAGCTTGCCGCCGAAGGTCGTGCCCTGCAGGCGCAGTTCCTGGCTGATTGTCTTGAACCGGTTGTAGGCGGTCCCGTTATCGTCGCGGTAGAGGATGTCGAGATTGTTGAAGTCGGCGTCCGTGCCGCGAACATATTTATTGTAGCGGTAGGCGCTGATCGAAGTCAGCTCGGCCCCGCCGAAATCATAGACGACTTCACCCGACAGGCCGTAATCCTTGACGTCGGAGCGAAAGCTGCGGCCCGGCGTGATGGCGACATTGCGGGCGTATGTATTGTCCGGAACGATCCCGCCGAGGCCCGTGATAATCGCTTTGAATGTCGACGGCTGGAACGTGTAGCCGCCGCTGCCGTCGCCTTGGGTATCATGCGCGGGAAGATAGGGCGCCGCGCAGCATTCCTCTTTGCGCTTTGTGTAGTCGGCGACGAGCCGGACCGAGAAGTTGGTCGATGGTTGATAGAGCAATTGCCCACGCAGCAGATAGCGGTTGCGGTTGTTGACGTCGCGCCCGCTGATCAGATCCTCGAGGAAGCCATCGCGCTTGATGTAGACACCGTCGAACCGCGCCGCGAGCGTATCGCTCAGCGGGCCTGTCAGGCTGATCTCGCCGCGGCGGTAATTATAATTGCCGACGCTCAGCGCGCCGCTCGCCATGGGCGTGAACAACGGCTTGGCGGTGATGACCGAAATCAGGCCCGCCGAGGTGTTGCGTCCGAACAAAGTGCCCTGCGGCCCGCGCAACACCTCAACACGGTCGATCGCGCCCAGCTCGCTCAGGCCCGAGCCGGTGCGCGAGCGGTAAACGCCGTCGATGAACATACCGACCGAGCTTTCAAGGCCGGGGTTGTCGCCGACGGTGCCTATGCCGCGGATGCGGGCTACGGCGCCACCGGCTTCGGACGAGGTCGAGGAGACGAGCAATGACGGGCTGAGCTGGGTCAGCTGGCGAATGTCGGTCGCTCCCGAATTCTTCATCGTCTCGGCGGTGACCGCGCTGACCGCCAGCGGCACGTCGGACAGCGCTTCGTTGCGGCGGGTCGCGGTGACGATGATCGCGCCTTCGTCCTGGTCGGCCGCAGCGGGCTGTGTCGCGGTCTTCGATACCGCGCCGGCTTCGGCGGTCGCGCCGTCGGTCGGCTGGGCGGCCGCCGCGTCGGTGTCGGTCTTCTGGGCGAAGGCCGGCGTGGACATGGCGAACAAGCCGGCCGAAATCAGCCATATGGACTTACGCATCTTGCTTCTCCCCTGAAGAACCCCGTTATTTTCTTTGGAGAAAAGAGTAATCCAACGCCGGGACGCGGGGAAGCGAGGCCATCCCCCATTTGTCGGAATCGCTCCCGATGCGGCACAAATGCAACATGGTGCGCTGCAAAAGAAAAGGGCGGCACTTTCCGTAAGGGAAGTGCCGCCCGCAATGAACCGCTTTGGTTTTGCCCCTATTTCGGCGCGATGACCATCAGCATCTGCCGGCCTTCAAGCCGCGGATGCGCTTCAATCTTGGCCACGGCGGCGGTGTCTTCGGCGACCCGCTGGAGCACCGCCATGCCGAGCTGGTTGTGGGCCATTTCACGGCCGCGGAAGCGCAATGTCATCTTGACCTTGTCGCCCTCCTCGAGGAACTGGAAAACCTTCTTCATCTTGGTCTGGTAATCGTGGTCGTCGATGTTCGGACGCATCTTGATCTCTTTGATCTCCTGCGTCTTTTGCCGCTTGCGCTGCTCGTTGGCCTTCTTCTGCGCTTCATATTTGAAGCGGCCGATATCGAGGTATTTGGCGACAGGCGGGTCAGCGCCGGGGCTGATCTCGACCAGGTCGAGTCCGACCGAGGCGGCCTGCTCGATCGCTTCCTGGGTAAGCATCACGCCGAGATTCTCGCCGTTCTCGTCGATCACCCGCACCTTGGGGACGTTGATGAACTCATTGTAGCGAGGGCCGGTGAACGCTGGCGGCGACATCGATCGGCGTTGATTGGGCGGGGGTATAGTCTTGTCTCCTGGCGTGGATGGTCAGCCGCGACCTAAGCCTTCGCGGTGGAGTTGGAAAGACCCGCCGGGTCGGGCGGTTCCATTTTGAGTCGCGCCTGTGGCGGCGTGGCGTCAGTGGGATCGCAAATCCGGCGGCACCGCTTCACTGGCGATCATTGCCAGCGCCGCGTCGAGCGTCATCACCTTCTGATGCTCGTCGCTGCCGAGCCGGCGGATTGCGACCGACCCTTCCTCGGCCTCGCGCTTGCCGACGACCAGCAGCAACGGAACCTTGGCCAGCGAATGTTCGCGCACCTTGTAGTTGATCTTCTCGTTGCGAAGGTCGGCTTCGGCGCGGATTCCGGCGGCCTTCAATTTGTCGACCACTTGATGGGCGTAATCGTCGGCGTCGCTGACGATCGTCGCGACCACCGTCTGGACCGGCGCCAGCCATAGCGGGAAGCGCCCGGCGTGATGCTCGATCAGGATGCCGATGAACCGCTCGAACGTGCCGAGGATGGCGCGGTGGAGCATCACCGGGCGGTGCCGCCCGCCGTCCTCGCCAACATAGCTCGCGTCCAATCGCTCGGGCATGACATAGTCGAGCTGGAGCGTGCCGCACTGCCACGTCCGCCCGATCGCGTCAGTGAGGTGGAATTCGAGCTTGGGCCCATAAAAAGCGCCCTCGCCGGGCAGCAGCTCGAACTTTAGGCCGGTCTGGTCGAGCGCCGCGTGAAGGTCCTGTTCGGCCCGTTCCCAGGTCGCATCCTCGCCGGCGCGGACATCCGGCCGGGTCGCCAGCTTGACCGCATAATCGGCGAACCCGAGGTCGCGGTAGATACCGTCGAGCAGGGTGCAGAAGGCCTTCGTCTCCTCGACGATCTGGCTTTCCGTACAGAAGATATGGGCGTCGTCCTGGGTGAATTGGCGAACGCGCATGATGCCGTGCAGCGCGCCATGCGGCTCGTTGCGGTGGCAGCAGCCGAACTCGGCCAACCTGAGCGGCAGGTCGCGGTACGATTTGATGCCCTGGCGGAACACCTGAACGTGCGCCGGGCAATTCATCGGCTTGAGCGCCATCAGATCGCCCTCGCCCGTGATCACCGGCTTCGACGGGTCGATCCCGGGCACCTCGTCGGGGACGACGAACATGCCTTCGCGGAACTTGCCCCAATGGCCCGACGCCTCCCACAATCGGGCGTCCATGAGCTGCGGTGTTTTGATCTCGCGATAGCCGGCGGCGTCGAGCTTGCGACGCATATAGGCCTCGAGCTGGCGCCACAGGATGAAGCCCTTGGGGTGCCAGAACACGCTGCCGTGGGCTTCGGCCTGTAGATGGAACAGGTCCATGTCCTGGCCGATCCGGCGATGGTCGCGCTTGGCCGCTTCTTCCAGCCGCGCAAGATGCTCGGCGAGCTGCTTCTTGTTGAGCCAGGCGGTGCCATAGATCCGGCTTAGCATCGGGTTGGCCTGGTCGCCGCGCCAATAGGCCCCGCTGACCCGCGTCAGCTTGAACGCCTGCGGATCGAGCTTGCCGGTCGAGGCGAGATGCGGGCCGCGGCACAGGTCCATCCATTTGCCGTCGCCCTGGCCGGAGCGATACATGGTGATCGCCTCGCCCTCGGGCAGCTCCATCACCCACTCGGCCTTGAACGTCTCGCCGGTCCTGACGAAGAAATCGCGGACGTCCGCGCGGCTCCATTCTTCGCGAATCAGCGGCTCGTCGGCGGCGATGATGCGCCGCATCTCTTCCTCGATAGCCGGCAGGTCCTCATCGGTGAACATGCCCCGGCCGGGTGCCGGCGCGAAGTCGTAATAAAAGCCATCTTCGGTCGCCGGACCAAACGTTATCTGCGTGCCGGGATAGAGTTTCTGGACGGCTTCGGCCAGGACATGGGCGAAATCGTGCCGCGCCAGCTCGAGCGCGTCGGCCTCGTCCCTTGAGGTGACCAGAGCGACCGCCGAATCCTGATCGAACGGCCGGTTCAGGTCGCGCAATTCGCCATCGACGCGCGCCGCCAGCGCCGCCTTGGCCAGCCCCGGGCCGATCGCCGCCGCGACATCCGCGGGTGTCGATCCCTCGGGCATTTCCTTGATCGAGCCGTCGGGCAGCGAAATCTTGAGCATCTTCGTCATGGGCGCCGCCTTAGCCGGGGCGGCGCTCGGCCTCAACTGCCAGCACCGCCAACCGCCGCGTCCTGGGGAAGATCGACCCCGACCAGCTTCCAGCCAAACCCAACGCGACGGAACAGCATCGCCCCCTCGGCCTTGCCGGTCACCAGGCGAAAGCGGTTGAAGCCTTCGCGCTCGACCCGCACCGGGTCGGATCGTTTGGCGCTGGGCAGCGCGACGCCCGACCGGCTTAGGGTGGTGCGCGGAACTCCGGGCCCTGCCGCCGCACGCTGCGCGAACATCGCTTCCAGCCGCTCGGGGGTGACCAGCGCGTCGATCATCGGCCCGGCGAACGCCGCCGCCAGCGCCGCCGCGAACGGACTGACGTCTACCTCGCGGTTGCGCGCCATTTCGCGGGCCATCGCCTGGTTTAGCTCGCCCTTCAAATCCGCCCGCAGCGCCGGATAATCAATATAGGCCGATAGCCGCGCAGCATCGTGGGCATCGGCCGCGGCGCGCATCTGGCGCAACGTCCATGTCGGCGAGGCGAACCACCAGCCGGCCACCGCGACCGCCGCCAGCAGCGCCGCAATCATCGTCCCGCGTCCGCCGCGCATTCTCGTCTCCACTGTCGGCCGCCACGTCAGGCGGCCATCCCCAGCGCAACGTGCCGCCCGCCCAAGGGTTCATCCGGCCGAACCGGAAGCGCTTCTCAAGGTGTGCGGAAAGCCGCAGATCGAGCGCAATAAACAAGGAAACTAGACATTTAGTAAAGCTCGCTTGACATGTGACGACACGGATTGTAAAGCTGCCTTTACTTAATGAAAAGGAAGCTTGCCCATGCGCCGTATGAACCCTCCGCAGAAACGCTATGTCCAGCGCGTTTTCGTTTCGATGGTCTGCTACATGGCCTTTCTTAGCATCGCCCTCCATTACGTCGGGCGCGGCCTGGTTACCGGTCCGCTGGCTTACATTCTCGGCGCGCTGCCCGGTTTTGCGGTGATCGGCGTGTTCTGGGCGATTGGCCGGCTGCTGGTCGAGGAGACCGACGAATATCAGCGCATGCTGCTGGTTCGCCAGTCGCTCATCGCCAGCGCCTTCGCTTTGTCGATCGCCACCGTCTGGGGGTTCCTCGAGAATGTCCGCCTGGTGCCCCACATCGACGCTTTCTACATCGCCATCTTGTGGTTCGGAGGGCTTGGCGTCGGCAGCCTCGTCAACCGGCTGACCCTCGGCACTTCCGGCGACTGCTGATGGACAATCGCCTCAAAGTGCTCCGCGCCGAGCGCGACTGGAGCCAGTCCGACCTCGCCGACCGCCTCGCCGTCTCGCGGCAGAGCGTCAACGCCATCGAGACCGGCAAGTACGACCCGTCGCTGCCCCTCGCCTTTCGCATCGCCGAGCTGTTCCAGCTCCCGATCGAAGCCATCTTCCACTCGCCGACCAAAGGATAATCCCCATGAACAAGTTGATTCTCGCCGCCGCGGCCTTCGCGGCGCTCGCCCCCGCCATGCCTGTCGCCGCCCGGCCGTCGGCTCATGCTCCGGCCGAAACCCGGCTCGACCATATTTCGGTCGTCAAGCTCGGCGCCGGGTCGCCGGTGGTGTTCATCCCCGGCCTCGCCAGCCCCCGCGCGTCCTGGGGCGGAATCGTCCCGGCCCTCGCCAAAACTCACAGCGTCTACCTCGTTCAGGTCAACGGCTTTGGCGGCGACGCGCCCGGCGCCAACCTCAAGCCCGGAATCCTCGACGGCATCGTCGCCGACTTGAGCGGCTACCTTGCCGCGCGCAAGGTCGGCCCGGTCGCCCTCGTCGGCCATTCGATGGGTGGTCTTGCTTCGCTGATGGTCGCCCGCGCCCATCCGCGCCAGGTCGATCGGGTGATGATCGTCGACGCCCTGCCGTGGTTCCCGGTGCTGTTGGCACGGGGCGGCCCCGATCCGTCGCCCGGCCAGGTTGCCGCAATCGCCGCCATGATGCGCGACAAGGTTGCCGCGCGCTTCGGCAGGCCGATCGATCCGGCCACCGTCAAGGCCGATGTCGACGGTCTCGCTGTCAAACCGGAAAGCCGGGTCCAGATGGCCAAATGGGCCGCTGCCGCCGATCCTCGCGTGACCGCCGAACTGCTCTACGAGGACATGTCGACCGACCTTCGCCCGGCGCTGCCGTCGCTCCCCATGCCTGTCACCATCGTCGCCCCGTGGTCGGCCACGTCGGGCTTCGGTAAGGACCGGACGATGGCCTTCTACCAGCGCCAATATGCCGCCGCGCCGCACGTCAGCTTCGTCGACATCCCTGATGCCGGTCACTTCGTCATGCTCGATCAGCCCGCCGCCTTCGCCGCCGCGCTCGACGCCTTCCTCAAGCGCTGATTCCTCGCTCTGCCGCCGCGCCCGCCCCTTCTGGCGCGGCGCGGCGGAATTGCCGGGGCCGGGACTGCCGGCCGCGCGTTGCCTTCACGAACCCCCAAAGGAGACGAGTGATGCCCTATGCAAAGGCAAAGGACGGGACGAAGCTTTACTACAAGGATTGGGGCAAGGGCCGCCCGGTCGTGCTCCTCCACGGCTGGCCACTGACCGGCGACACGTTCGACGACGCCGCCATCGCCTTGGCCGATCAGGGCTTTCGCGCGATCGTCCCCGACCGCCGCGGCTTCGGCCGCTCGGACCAGCCGTGGACCGGCAACGACTACGACAGCTACGCCGACGACGTGAAGGCGGTTCTCGACGATGCCGGCATCGATCAGCCGGTGGCCTTGGTCGGCTTCTCGATGGGTGGCGGCGAAGTCGCGCGCTTCCAGACCAAATATCCCGGCCGCACCTCGGCCGCCGTACTGATCAGCGCCGTTGTGCCGTACATGCTCCAGACCAACGACAATCCGGACGGCGTGCCTCAGGCGACGTTCGACGAAATGTCCGCCGGTATGGAAAAGGACCGCGCGCATTTCTTCACCGGCTTCTTCAAGGACTTCTACGGGGTCGGCGCGCTGAGCTCGCCGGTCAGCGAGGAAGTGCTGATGAACTCGTGGCGCCAGACCATGCTGTCGGGCACCAAGAACATGCTCGATGCGGCCAAGGCCTTCGCCACCACCGACTTCCGGCCGGACTTGAAGAGCTTCACCGTGCCGACCCTGGTGATCCACGGCACCGCCGACAAGACGGTGCCGATCGACGCCACCGGCCGGGCCAGCGCCAAGGCCATACCGGGTGCCAGGTTGATCGAATATGACGGCTCGGCCCACGGTTTGTTCGCGACCGACAAGGATCGCCTGATCGCCGACCTCACCGCGTTCCTCAAGGAACATGCCGGCACCGGTCAGAACAGCGCCATCCCGATGACCGTCGAGGCCTAAGCGGCTACAGCAGCGGCGCCGCCCCTCAAGCGGCGCCGCTTCTTTCTTCTTCCTTGTGCGGCGCCAGGTGCGGAATTTCGACCCCCGGCGCATCCAGCTCGAACCGCCCCGGCAGTTGCATTTTCTTCGAGTCCGCCTCGGGATGCAGCGGCACGCCGTGCATGCTGAGCTTCCCGCTGGCCCACGCCTCGCCGACATCGCCGCCGACGATATGGCCGTCGAGCACCGCCAGCCGGACCCCGCCGAAATGGGCGGTTACTTCGAATTCGAACTCCAGCTCGACGCACGGGCAATGGGCGACGGTTACCGCCACCATTGGTTTGATCGCCCGGGCAAAATCATGCCCCCCGAACGCCACAGCCGATCGTTCGCCGGGCGGGTGCTTGGCCGGGTCCGCATAGTCGGCCAGTTCCTTTGCCTTGGCCCAACTCGCCGCCAGGAACCCCATCAAGTCGCAATCGAGCGCGGCCTTGAGCGCGGACTGAAGTTCGTCCGCGACAAAACCCCAGTCGAGCTTCATCTTGCCGACTTTCTCGTCGTCGCACAGCCGCCCGCGAACCGTCTCCGCCATCGAGTCGAGACGCTCGGCGAGCAGGTTGCCGACCTTCAGATGCTCAGCCACGTCTTGCCTCCCTCCAGTCGACACGCGCCCGGATCGCCACCGCTGGCCCAGCCAGCCTGAAGCCCGCTGGCGCGTCAGGAGCAGCGCCCCATTCGACCCGCGGCGACAGCGCCAGCGCGGCACGCGTCCGCGCGATCCGCCGCAGCTTGCGCCAGTGCACCGCGCCCGCCGCCGCTGCGGCAGCAACAGCCGCGACCAGCAATAACAGCCAGGCGGATAGCCTGCGCACCGGAGCAGGAGCCGGCGGCGGCGGCGGCGGCGGCGCGATCTCGACGACTTGCGGCGGCGGGGCGGCGATGGTCGCGGGCGGCGGCACTTCGACGGTTGGCAGCGGCTCGGGCAACGGCGCCTCGACCACGGGCGCCGGGCGCGGTCTGGGCGGTGGTTTAACCACCGCGTGCACCGGGCGCGGCGCGACCGCGGCAATGACCTTTGCTGTTGGCCGGACCGGTCGCGGTCTGGGTTTTACCGGCGCCACGACCGGCGACGCGGGCGCCGCCACTGGCGTCCCGATCGGCAACGTCGGCGACGGTGTCACCACTGGCGTTACCGGTTCGGGCTTTGGCGCGACCACCGCCGGCCGGGGCGCGTTGATCGCGTCGAGGATGCTCTGCAGCGTCTTGCCGACCCGCGGCTTGGGCCGCGGCGCCGGCGCGGGCACCGTCCCGGTCGGCGACGCCCCATTCGCCGCGACCCCCGACGCATCCTGTGCGAGCAGGGGGACGCTTGAGAGCATCAGTGCGGCACCAGCGATCAAGGCGAGTGGCGGCGTCAAGTCATCCCCCGAGAAAGCGCGACGGCCTATTCCCCCGCTTTTTCGTACCGCCTGTCAAGCGCCTCCAGGCCCACGCAATTTCCTGTCGCTCCGCTTCCTCCTATTGGCTAAGCGCTGCGGGTGACCGATTTGCCCGCCATTCCCGACATCGCCGAACCGGACCTCGCTTTCCTCGATCCCGGTGACGGGCGGAAAATTGCCATGCGGCTGCGGCCCGCGCGCGACGCGGCCACGCCGACCATCGTCTTCCTCCCCGGCTACGCGTCGGACATGGAGGGCGCAAAGGCGCTGGCGATCGACCATTTTTGCGCGTCGCGCGGGCTCGGTTGCCTGCGGCTCGATTATTCGGGCACCGGCAGTTCGCCCGGTGATTTCGCCGACGGCACGCTCGCCCGCTGGCTCGACGAAGTGCTCCTGGCGATCGACCTCGGCGTTCCCGACGGCCCGCTGATCCTCGCCGGATCATCGATGGGCGGCTGGCTCGCGCTCCACGCCGCGCTGCGCCGCAAGGATCGCGTTGCCGGGCTGCTTGGGATCGCTTCGGCGCCCGATTTCACCGACTGGGGCTTTTCGACCGACGACAAGGTTGCGCTGCTGCGCGACGGCACCATCGAACGCGGCGGCGTGGACGGAGCGCCGGTTTCCAAAACGCACCGCGGCTTCTGGCAATCGGGCGAGGCGATGCGCCTGCTCGGCGCTGCGATCGACGTCACCGTCCCGGTCCGTTTGGTCCATGGCGAGGCCGACGAAGTGGTGCCGATCGGGGTCGCGCTGAAACTGGTCGAGCGGCTGCGTTCAGCCGATGTCCAGCTGAAGATCGTCAAGGCCGCCGAACACCGCCTAAACGCGCCCCACGAGATTTACGCCATCCTCGTCGAGCTCAATGGCCTAGTGGAGCTTGCCCGATGACCCGCTTCCTTGTCCCCGCTTTCGCCCTCCTTGCACTAGGCGCGACGCCGGCCGCCGCCGAGCCAGCGTGCCCGACCGAACCCGGCAGCGCCGCGTCATTGTGTCAGGCCATCGACGCCTCCGATCATGAGCGGTTCGCCGAAGCCGCCACGGCGTTCGAGCAGGCCGCCGCCGACTCGCCCGCCGGCCAGCCGCGCACCCAGCGGATGTTCGCCGCCGCGGGCAATATGTGGATCGCCGCCGGGCAGTCGGGCAAGGCCGCGCTCGACCTCGACCGGGCGCTGACCGGCACCGGCCTCCAGGCCGAGCAGCGCGGCCTCGCGCTCGTCGACCGCGCTCGCGCCGCCGAGTCCCAGAACGACCTGAAGGCCGCGCGCCGCTTCGTCACCGAGGCCGGCAGCACCGTCGGCGACGATCCCTTCACCTGGTATTTTTCGGCCGCGCTGGCAGTCCGCGAAGGCGATCTCGCGCTCGCCAAATCCTCGATCGGCCGCGCCCTAATGCTCGCCCCGGCGATGCCCGAAGCGCTGTTCGAGGCCGGCCACATCGCCAATGCCTCGGGCGATGCGGCCGGCGCGCGCGATTACTGGACCCGGGCCATCGCCGCCGACCCCGAAGGCAAGGTCGCCGCTTCGGCCCGCCAGGCGCTGGTCGAACTCGGTCAGCCGCTGGTCCTGCCATCGCCCGCACCGGCGCCCGCGAAAAGAGTCAAATGACCAGCTTCCTCCACACCATGCTGCGCGTGTCGGACCCCGATGCGACGGTCGCCTTGTTTACCTTGCTCGGACTCGAGGAGCGCCGCCGCAGGGACAATCCGGCGGGCAAGTTCACGCTCATCTTCCTTGGTGTGCCGGGTGAAGCGGCGGAGGTCGAGCTGACCCATAACTGGGGCGAAGCCGGCTATCAGGGCGGGCGTAATTTCGGCCATCTCGCCTTCCGCGTCGACGATATCTACGCGACCTGTGGCGCGCTCCAAGACGCCGGCGTGACGATCAATCGGCCGCCGCGCGACGGCCATATGGCGTTCGTCCGCACCCCCGATGCCATTTCCATCGAACTACTGCAGTCGGGCGACCCGCTGCCCGCCACCGAACCGTGGGCGTCGATGCCCAACAGCGGCGAATGGTGATGGCGTCGACCGCGCCTGCGCTCCAAATCGTCGCGGTCCCGGCGTTCGCCGACAATTATCTGTGGCTGGTCCATGATCCCGCCAGCGGCGAAACAGCGGTAGTCGATCCCGGCGATGCCGCACCGGTCCTCGCTGAATCCGAACGTCGCGGCTGGACCATCGATCAGGTGTGGAACACCCATTGGCATCCCGATCACACCGGCGGCAATGCCGCGGTCGTTGCCGCCACCGGCGCCACCCTCTCCGTCCCCGCCGTCGAAGCGGCGCGCATTTCGGACATCGCCTTGACGTTGAAGGAAGGCTCGACCGTTCGCCTCGGCGCGCATCTGGGCGATGTCTGGGAAGTCCCCGGCCACACGCTCGGCCATATTGCGCTGGTGTTCCGCGAGGCAGGGGTTGCCTTCGTCGGCGACACGTTGTTCGCGATGGGCTGCGGCCGCCTGTTCGAGGGCAGCCCGGCGCAGATGTTCGCCTCGCTCCAGCGCATCGCCGCGCTGCCCCCGGAGACGACGCTTTACTGCGCGCATGAATATACCCTCGCCAACGCCCGCTTCGCCGTCACCGCCGAGCCCGGCAATAGCGCGATCGCCGCGCGGCTGTCCGCAGTCGAGGCCCTGCGCGCGGCGGGCCGCGCCACGGTGCCGACGACGGTCGACGAAGAACGCGCCACCAACCCCTTCGTTCGCGCCGGCAACATCGCCCATTTCGCCACCTTGCGCGCGGCCAAAGACAGCTTCCGTTAATGTCGGTTGGCGCTTGATCTTCGATCAACCGCCGCGATCGAGGAGCCAAGTCATGCGTGTAGCCATTCCGTTGATGATCGCGGGCGTAGCGGTTGCCGCTTGCGCCACCCAATATGCGCCATTCCAGCGGACGCCCCAGGCCGCCTCACACCTGGCCGCCGCGCTCAACGGCCGGGTCGCCGGGCCGCCGCAGGACTGCCTGCCCAGCTTCGCGTCCGCCAGTTCCGAGGTCATCGACGACCATACCGTACTCTATCGCGTCGGCGCCACGACCTATGCGATGGATCCTCCGGGCGGCTGCGCCGGCCTCGGCGAATTCGGCAATACGATGGTGATCAAGCCGATCGGGTCGCAGCTTTGCCGCGGCGATATCGCCCGCGTCATCGACACCTCGACCAACAGTTCGCGCGGCAGCTGCACGATCGGCAGCTTCACGCCGTTCCGGGTGCCCCGCTAGACCCTATCGCTTGAACAGCCCGTCGAGCCGTTCGCCATAGCGTTTGGCGATGACGTGTCGGCGAATTTTGAGCGACGGGGTCATTTCCTCATTCTCGACCGTGAACGGTTCGTCGGCGACAATGAAGCGGCGCAATTTCTCGATGACGTTCAATTCCGCGTTGACCCGGTCGATCGCCTTGCCGAGCGCCTTCCTGACCGCCTCGGGGTCCCCGTCGCCGCCAATCTCCTCGCGGTCGGGAACCAGCAACGCCACGAGGTGCGGTCGGCGGTCGCCGTAGATCATCGCCTGGGCGATTTCCGGCTGCAGCGTCAGCATGCCCTCAACCCGCTGCGGCGAGACATTGTCGCCCTTGTCGTTGACGATCAGATCCTTCTTGCGGTCGGTGATGACGATCCGCCCCTTGGCGTCGAGGTGGCCGACATCGCCGGTCGCCAGCCACCCGCCGTCGAGCACCCGCGCGGTCTCGTCGTCGTTGCGCCAATAGCCATGCATAACGTTTTCGCCGCGGACCATGATTTCGCCGTCGCCGGCGATCCTCACCTCCGTATCGAGCAGCGGCGGGCCGACCGTTTCCATGCGGATCCCGGCGCTCGGGCGGTTGCAGCTGATCACCGGTCCCGCCTCGGTCTGGCCGTAGCCCTGCAGCATCGGCAGCCCCATCGCCTGGAAGAACAGGCCGACATCGGGGTTGAGCGGAGCCCCGCCCGACACCATCGCCTTCATCCGCCCGCCGAACTTGGCCCGCACCTTCTTGCGCAGGGTGAGCGACAGGATGCCATCCATCGGCAGGTCCCACGCCACCGACTGGCCGGTGTAGCGCTTGGTCTCGATCGAAATCGCGCGGCCGAGCAGATAGGCCGGCAGCCCGCCATCGCTGTCGATCGCCTTGATGATTTTTGCGCGCAGCATCTCGAACAGGCGCGGCACCACGACCATGATCGTCGGCCGCACCTCCTCGATGTTGGCAGCGAGCTTTTCGAGGCTCTCCGCATAATAGATTTCGGCGCCCAGGCTGACCGGGAAATGCTGCCCGCCGGTATGCTCGTAGGCGTGGCTGGCGGGGAGGAAACTGAGGAATTTCTCCTCGTCCCAGCCGAAATCCCTGGCGATGACGTCGACGCACGCGGCGCAATTGTGAAGGATCATGCCGTGGTGCTGCATCACCCCGCGCGGCGCCCCGCCGGTGCCGCTGGTGTAAATAAGGCACGCAGTTTCGTCCCGCCCGACCCCGGCCATCGCTTTTTCGAGCGCGCCGAAATCGCCCGGGCCTGAGACCAGGTCGGTCCAATGGTGAAACCGGGCGACGTCGGGCGACTGGCCGGTGATGATGTCGTCGATCGAGATGATGTGCTTGCAGTCCGATGCGAACAGCACCGCCGGGATCAATGCCTTGGCCAGCTTCTGCGTCGACACGATCACCGCCGCCGCGCCCGAATTGTTGAGGATGTGCTGGTGATCGCGGGTCGTGTTGGTGGTGTAGGTCGGCACCGTGACGCAGCCCGCGGCCATGATCGCCAAATCGGCGATCAGCCATTCGGGGCGGTTTTCGGCGACCAGCATCACGCGGTCGCCCGGTTTGAGGCCGATCCGCTTCAGGCTGTCGGCCAGGGCCGCAACTTGTCGCGCTGCTTCGGCGTAGCTGACCGCCTGCCACGCGCCATCCCGCCGCGCCCACAGGAACGGCCGGTCGCCTCGCTCCCGCGCGCGCGTCAGGAACATGGTGACGAGGTTGGGGAATCGCTCGAGGCTGGTGCGGTTGCTCATTGGCTCTCCTGCCGGCTGGGCCGGTCTTGGCCCGCTCTTTAACCGAAAGCCCGGCAATCGCCAGCGCGGCGCGGCGTGGACGAAGCTGCCGCGCTGCGATAGCGAGGCACGATGTCAGTCATCGCGCGTCTGCTGCTCGTCCTGCTTCCCGCCTCGCTGTTGGCGTCGTGCGTCACCCCGCTTACCAAACCGTCCGCGGTCCGATCGGCCGCCCAGCCGTTCGTCGTCGCCGCCAATCCGCTCGCCGCCGAGGCCGGCCTCGCGATCCTTCGCCAGGGCGGCAGCGCGGCCGACGCAGCGGTCGCCATCCAGGCCATGCTGTCGCTGGTTGAGCCGCAAAGCTCGGGTGCCGGCGGCGGCGGCTTCCTGACCTATTACGATGCGGCCAGCCGCAAGGTCAGCGTTTACGATGGCCGCGAGACCGCGCCGGCGCAGGCCACCGAAGCGATGTTCACCGGGCTCGACGGCAAGGCGCTGCCGTTCGACACCGCGGTGCTCAGCGGCCGTGCGACCGGCGTCCCCGGGGCGGTCGCCGCACTCGCTTTGGCCCATGACGAGCATGGCCGCTTGCCGTGGCGAAACTTGTTCGGCGACGCCCGGCGCACTGCCGCCGAGGGGTTCATCGTCAGCCCACGCCTGGCCCGTTTCATCCACGGCGATTTCGCCGAAGCCAGCACCCCCGACGTCCGCGCATATTTTGCGAAATCCGGGGGCGGCCTGCTCCACGCCGGCGACCGCCTCACCAACCCGGCCTATGCCGATTTCCTCGGCCGCCTGGCCGCGCACGGACCGACGGCGCTCTACGCCGGATCGACCGCGGCGCGGATCGTCGCGCGAACCCGCGCCGCGCCGCTCGGCGGCACGATGACCATGGCCGATCTCGCCGCTTACCGCCCAGTCAAACGCGAGGCGCTGTGCCGGCCGTATCGCGTCTACCTCGTCTGCGCCCCGCCGCCGCCGGCAAGTGGGGTCGGACTGCTCGAGTTGATGGCGCTGCTTCAACGCACCGACATCGCCGCGCGCGGCCCCGGCGACGCCCAGGCGTGGTACGCGTTCGCCCAGGCCAGCCGCCTGATGTACGCCGACCGCGACCTCTACGTCGGCGACCCGGCGTTCGTCGCGGTCCCGGTCGACGGCTTGCTCGACCCCGCTTATGTTGCCGCCCGCGTCCGCCTGATCGGACCCACTGCCGGCCCGCCGCCGGCCGCCGGCGTGCCCGCTGGTGCGACCGTCGCCGCCGCCGACTCGACGCGCGAACCGGCCGGCACCTCCCACTTCATCGTCCGCGACGCCGACGGCAACGTCGTCTCCATGACCACCACCGTCGAATCGATCTTCGGGTCGGGGCGGATGGTCGACGGCTTCTTCCTCAACAACCAACTGACCGATTTCGCGCTGCAGCCGCGCGATGCCACCGGCGCCCTGTCGGCCAATGCCGTCGCTCCGGGCAAGCGACCGCGCTCGTCGATGACGCCGCTGATCCTGCTCACCGCCGACGGCCGCTTTGCCGGTGCGCTCGGCTCGGCCGGCGGCAATGCGATCATCGCCTATGTCGCCAAGGCACTCGTCGGGGCGATCGACTGGAACCTGCCAATGCAACGGGCGATCGCGCTGCCCAACGTCGTCGCCCGCGGCAGGGCGTTTAACGGCGAAGTGAGCAAATTCTCGCCGCAACTGCTCGCCGGGCTGCGCGCCCGGGGCGTCGACCTTCAGCCGGGCGTCGGCGAGGATTCGGGGCTGCAGGGCGTGATGATCCGCGACGGATTGATCGATGGCGGCACCGACCCGCGGCGTGAAGGAGTCGTCCTGACCCTGCCCCGCTAAGTCCGGGCGCAACTCCCAACCGCTTCGGCGATGTTGGCAAAGCCTTCGCGCTTCAGCCGCGCGGCCAGCCCCGCGGCGATACGCTTGGCCAGGCCCGGGCCATCATAGA
>JANLQS010000038.1:0-2134 GCA_031367995.1 Sphingomonas sp. | reverse complement strand
GGCTTGACGTTGAACGCGGCGTACCAGGCGTCGAGGTTGCGGACGGTCAGCGCGCGATACTGGCCGGGGGCGTGGCCATTGGTCGCGATCTGCTGACGGAGCGATTCCTCGCGGGTCTTTTCAGCCCAGCTTTGGTCGTAGGCGATGAAGAAGCGCTGGTCGCCGGTAAGGCCGTCGATGACCGGGGCGGGCTTGCCGTTCAATGAGGCGTGATAGGCATCGTAGGCGGCCTGCAGACCGGCGACGTCGGCGATATTTTCGCCCAGCGTCTGCTCCCCATTGACGGTGACGCCGGGGAACGGGCTGTAGGCGCTGAACTGATCGGCGAGAGCCTTGCCCGAAGTCTTGAAGCGGGCGAAGTCGGCCGGGGTCCACCAGTTGCGCAAATTGCCGGTCGAATCGAACAACGCCCCGTTGTTGTCGAAGCTGTGGCTGATCTCGTGGCCGATGGTCGCGCCGATCCCGCCGTAATTATAGGCGGCGTCGGCGGTGGGATCGTAGAACGGCCGGACGAGGATGGCGGCCGGGAAGTTGAGCGCATTCTGGACCGGCAGATTGACGGCGTTGACCAATTGCGGCGGCATCCACCATTCGGCGCGGTTCATCGGCTTGCCGATCTTGGCGAGCTGGTTCCTGTATTCGGCCGCGCTCGCCGCCGACTGGTTGGCGTAAGCGTCGGTCGGGCTGATGGTGACCGCCGAATAATCGCGCCAGCTGTCGGGGTAGCCGACGCCGACGACGATCGTCTCGACCTTCTTCAGCGCTTCGGCCTTGGTCGCCGGGGCGAGCGTGGTCGAGCCGCTGACGCGTTTGGCGAAGGCGGCCTTGATGTTGGTCGCCATGCCCTGAATCGCGGTCTTGTTGGCGGCGGGGAAATATTTGTCGACATAGGCCTTGCCGACGGCGTCCTGGAGCGCGTTGCTGGTGGCGTTCAGGGCCTGCTTGTCGCGCGGGCGTTGCTGCGGCGTCCCCGACAGCGCGGTGCCGAAGAAGGCGAAGCGGGCGTCGCGGATGGCGGCGGGCAGGACATTGCCATGCTCGTTCAGCGTGTGGAAGGCGAGCCAGTCCTTCCACGCGTCGAGCGGCTCGGATCCGACCAGCGCGGCGAGCTTGGGAATCGCGCCGCCATGATAGGCCTCGAAGCGCTGGACGTTGCCCAATTGGGCATTGCCGAGCAATTGTCCCCAGTCGATTCCGGAGGCGTTCTTTTCAAGTTCGGCGCGGGTCCACACCTTGGCGCCGCTCGAAAAGTCCTCGCTCTCGGCGATGGTCGCATGGGCGCCGGCGATCTTGGTCTCGAGCGCGATGACGCGCGCCGCGGCGCCCTTCGGATCGGGGTTGCCGGCGGCGGTCATCACCGCCTCGACATAGGCGCGATACTTGTCGCGCAGCGCCGCTTTCTTGGGGTCGGCCGAAAGGTAGTAATCGCGATCCGGCATGCCGAGGCCGCCCTGAAGGATATAGGGCAAGGTCTCGCCCGGCGTGTTCAATCCCTGCGTGACGAAGATGCCTAACAGATGGTCGGTGCCGAACTTGGTCGCGTTCAGGGGATCGACGTCGGCGCGGATGGTCTTGCCGATGGCGGCGGCGAGTTGGCTCTTGTCGGCGATCCCGGCGATCGCGTCGAGATCCGCCTTGGCCGGCGCCATGCCCGCCTGGTCGATCGCGGCAGTGTTGAGGTAGGCCTTGTAATAATTAGCGATGCGGCCTTCATCGGTGTTCGCCGCGGCATTCGATTTGAGGATCGAATCGAACAAGGCAATGCTGTTTTTCTCCCGCTCCTGGTCGGCGATGTAGAAGCCGCCGATCGATGAGCGGTCGGCCGGGATTTCGGTCGTCTTGATCCAGCTGCCATTGGCATATTGGAAGAAATCGTCGCCCGGCTTGACGCTCTTGTCCATCGCGGCGAGGTCGATCCCGCCAGACGTGCCGGCGGGTTGCTGAGCGGCGCTGTTGTCCTTGGCCATGTTGCACGCGGCAGTGCCGGCGGTGAGGGCGAGGGCGGACACGAACAGGAGGAAGGGCGTGCGCTGCATTGGAATGTCTCCAGGAGTCGAAAAAACCGGTTGCGAGCGCTGCGCCCAAGCGCGCGGCTTTGCAAGCGGCCCCCGCCCGGCTAGGCGCATAGCGGCAG
>JANLQS010000027.1:0-2599 GCA_031367995.1 Sphingomonas sp. | reverse complement strand
GATCGAGGCGGTTTCCTTGACCGACTTTTCCTGCTCGACCAGCGCCTCGAGGATGCGGTCGAGCAAAGCGTAGGGCGGCAGGCTATCCTCGTCCTTCTGCCCGGGGCGAAGTTCGGCCGAGGGCGGCTTGTCGATCACCCGCTGCGGCATCACCGCGCCCTTGGGGCCGAGCGCATCGCCGGTGCGGTTCCCGTTGCGCCACCGCGACAGCGCGAACACCGTCGTCTTGTAGGCGTCCTTCAATACCGAATAGCCGCCCGCCATGTCGCCGTAGAGGGTGGCGTAGCCGACGCTCATCTCGCTCTTGTTGCCGGTAGTCAGCAGCATGTGGCCGTCGCGGTTGCTGAGCGCCATCAACGTCACCATCCGAAGGCGCGACTGGATATTTTCCGCCGCCAGCCCGTCGACGCCCGGCAGCATCTCGGCCAGCGCATCGACGCCGGGGACGATCGGGATGACGTCATGACGCACCCCGAGCAGGCGGGCGCATTCGGCGGCATCCTCCAGGCTTTCGTCCGAGGTATATTTGGACGGCATCATCACGCAGTGCACTTTGTCAGGCCCGAGCGCGTCGACCGCTACCGCCGCCGACAGCGCACTGTCGATCCCGCCCGACAGGCCGAGAATGACCCCGGGAAAACCATTGGCCGCGACATAATCGCGCAACGCCACCATCATCGCGTGATAGATGTCGGCGGGATAGCCATCGAGCTTCGCGATATCGCCGACCTGGCAGCGCCAGCCGTCGGGGCTTCGTTTCCATTCGCTGATCACCAGCGCCTCGCGCCAGTCGGGTAGCTGCAGCGCGACGCTGCCGTCGCCATTCAGCACGAAGCTCGACCCGTCGAACGCCAGTTCGTCCTGCCCGCCGACGCGGTTGAGATAGACCAACGGCAGCCCCGTCTCGGTCACTCGCGCCTGGGCCAGCCGCTGACGTAGATCGTCCTTGTCGAGCTCGAACGGGCTGCCGTTGGCGACGAGCAATAGTTCCGCGCCGGCCCTGGCCAGCGCCGCGCTGACCGATTCGAGCCAGACATCCTCGCAGATCGGCGTGCCGAGCTTGACCCCGCGCCACGCGATCGGCTCTGGCAGCGGCCCGGCGGCGAAGATGCGCTTTTCATCGAACGTGCCGTAATTGGGCAATTCATGCTTCAATGTCCGCCCGACAACGCGCCCGCCATCGGCCAGCACCATCGCGTTATAGGTCAGCCCGTCCTCGACCAATATGGTGCCGAACAGCAGGGCCGGGCCGCCGTCGCCGGTCGCCTCGACCAGTTTCGCGGTCTCCTCGGCGGTGCGGCGGAGGAAGGCGGCTTTCAGCACCAGATCCTCGACCGGATAGCCGGTCAGCTGCATTTCCGGGGTCATCACCAGATCGGCCTTCGCTTTGACGGCCTTGGCGCGGACCTTGAGGATGGCGGCGGCATTGCCGCCCAAGTCGCCGACCCGCTGGCTCATCTGGGCAAGGGCAAGGCGAAGCGTATCGGTCACGCTCGCCGCTTTAACGGCGCGGCGGGGCATCGCAACCTTGCCCTTTGTCCTGCGGACTGCCTAAGGGGCGGCAAACCAGCCGACACGGGACCGTCACATGAAGCTGCTCGCCGGAAATTCGAACCTGCCGCTGTCACAGGCGATCGCCGATTATCTGGGCACCAGGCTGACCGAGGCCAGCGTCCGCCGCTTCGCCGACGAGGAAGTGTTCGTCGAGATCAACGAGAATGTCCGCGGCGAGGACGTATTCGTGCTCCAGTCGACCAGCTTCCCGACCAACGACAATCTGATGGAATTGCTGATCTGCATCGACGCGCTTCGCCGCGCCTCGGCCAAACGGATCACCGCCGTCATCCCTTACTTCGGCTATGCCCGGCAGGACCGCAAACCCGGCCCGCGCACCCCGATATCGGCCAAACTGGTGGCCAATCTGATCACCACCGCCGGCGCCAACCGGGTGCTGACGATGGATCTCCACGCCGGCCAGATCCAGGGCTTCTTCGACATCCCGACCGACAATCTGTGGGCCGCGCCGGTGATGGCCGCCGACATCGTCGCGCGTTACTCGAACGAGAAACTGATGGTCGTCTCGCCCGACGTCGGCGGCGTGGTCCGCGCCCGCAGCCTCGCCAAGCGCCTCGACAACGCCCCGCTGGCGATCGTCGACAAGCGCCGAGAGCATGCCGGCGAATCCGAGGTGATGAACATCATCGGCGACGTCGCCGGCCATTGCTGCATCCTGGTCGACGACATCGTCGATTCGGCGGGCACCCTGTGCAACGCCGCCACCGCGCTGAAGGAGCAAGGCGCGACCAAGGTGCTCGCTTATTGCAGCCACGGCGTGCTGTCGGGCAAAGCGGTCGAGCGGGTCAGGACCAGCGTGCTCGAGGAGCTGGTGGTCAGCGACACCATCTTCCACGCCAAGATGGGCGAGACCCCAAAGATCCGCCGCCTGTCGATCGCGCCTCTGTTCGGCGAGGCGATCCACCGCATTGCGGACGAAAGCAGCGTGTCGAGCCTGTTCGACTGACCTTGCCTAAATCGCGTCCCGCCTCTAAGGGGCGCGCTTCCGCATCCTGTGGAAAACCGAATCGCCCGGCCAGTTAGG
>JANLQS010000161.1:0-4255 GCA_031367995.1 Sphingomonas sp. | reverse complement strand
CGCCGCCGGGCAGCTCGCCGACATCCGCGACAAGGCGCGGCTGATCCGCATCATCAAGGCGGCGGAGATCGGCATCATGCTGGTCGGCGGCGCTGGCCTGATGCTCGCCAACATCCCGCTGATGCTGACCGCGGTGTTCGCCATGGGCGTCCATTCGACCTTCTTCGGCCCGATCAAATATTCGATCCTGCCGCAACATCTCGGCCGTGACGAAGTGCTCGGCGGCACCGGGCTGGTCGAGGCAGGAACCTACCTTGCCATCCTCGGCGGGACGATCCTCGCCGGCATTCTCGCCAGCCGCCCGAGCATTGCCGCAGCCGCGGTCGTTATCTTCGCCGGCCTCGGCTTCCTTGTCGGGCGCCAGGTGCCGCCCGCCCCGCCCAGCGCCGACTGCGCGCCGCCCGACTGGCACATCCTGCGGGGCTCGATCCGGCTGGTCAGCGGGACGATGCATATCCGCCGGCTGTTCCTCGCGATCCTGTCGATCAGTTTCTTCTGGACGATTGGCGCGGTGCTGATCATCATCTTCCCGCCCCTCGTGAAAAATGTGTTGGGCGCAAACGAACAGGTCGCCAGCCTGTTCATCGCTATCTTCTCGATCGGCATCGCCATCGGTTCGGTGCTCATCAACCGCTTGCTCAAAAGCGAGGTGTCGGCTCGCTATGCCCCCGTCTCGGTGCTGGCGATGGGCGCGTTCGTGGTCATGCTGCACTTCGTCGCCTTGAGCTGGGCGCGGCATAATGGCGGGGAATTGATCACGCTCGGCAACTTCCTCGCCCAGAGCGGTGCCAAATTGATGATCGCCGCCTTGCTCGGCATCTCGATCACCGGCGGCATGTTTGTGGTCCCGCTCTACGCCTTCCTCACCACCACCGTCGCCAAGTCGGAAACCGCGCGCACAGTGGCCGCCAATAATATCGTCAATTCGGGCGCGATGGTGATTGGCGCCTTGGTCGCCTTCCTGCTCAGCATGGCCGGCGTCGGCCCGGCCGGGCAGTTGCTGCTGGTGGCGGGGATGTGCCTGATATCGGCGTGGCTAGGCTGGAAACTCCACCTCGCCTGCGATTGAAACGGCCTCGCCTACGCGAGGTAAACGGTCATGAACAAAAGCCCGCCGACAAACGTCATCGCGAACAGTTTCACGTCGTCGCTCAACGCGCTGACGGGCGCTGGCGCGTCCATCGCGACGGTGAACGGGCGGCGGCGGCCGAAGCTCTGGACGGGGATGGGGAACGCGCTGCGATACTGGCTCATGGAACATGCTTAATGCTGTTTTAACTACGAATACAACGCCCGGATTCGCGCCGCCGATCCGCGGCGTCCCACGGTGATACAGCCCCTGCGTTAAGCCCTTATTGGGCGGCGCTTTTTCGGTTGGTTTGAAATCCGTCGCCGGGCGTCCGCCGGCGCAGCAATTGCAGCGCGTCCTCGGCCCCCATCGGCTTGCCGAAATACCAGCCCTGGCCCGTGGCGCAGCCGATCGCCAGCAGCGCGTCCAGCGTTTCGGCGTCCTCGATGCCCTCGGCGGTGACCGGCACGTCGAGTGCCTGGGCCAATGTCGCCACGGCGCGGATGATCGCCGCGCTGCCGCGGTCGGTCTGCAGCGTGGCGACGAAGCTGCGGTCGATCTTGATCATGTCGAACGGCAGCGCGCGCAGATGCGACAGCGACGAGAAGCCCGAGCCGAAATCGTCGAGCGCCAGGCGGATGCCCTGGGCCTTCAAACTGGTGACGATGGCGCGCGCCAGCTCGAGGTCGGCGAACAATGAGCTTTCGGTGATCTCGACCACCAGCCGCTCGGGCGGGAAGCCGGTCTCGGTCAGCATGCGGACAATCCGCTGCGCCAGCCAGCTGTCGGCCAGTTGGGTCGGCGAGATGTTGATCGACAGGCTGATCGCCGCATCCCATCCCGCCGCCGCGATCAGCGCCTTGCGGACGACCTGGTCGGACAGGCGGCCGATCAGGCCGATTTCCTCGGCGATCGGGATGAAGCGGTCGGGCGTCACCGCGCCGGTCAGCGGATGTTCCCACCGCGCCAGGACTTCGAAGCCGCGGATCTCGCCGGTGTTGAGGTCGACCTGCGGCTCGAAGACCGGGACGAACTGGTCGTGCTCAAGGCCGAAGCGGATCCCTTGCTCGATCTCGCTGTGGGCGATCAGCGCCCGCTCCATGCCGGCGTCGAACCACGCCGGGCGCGCGCTGCGGGCGCTGCGCGCATGCGCCAGCGCGATGTCGGCGCGGCGCAGCAGATCGGGCAACGCACCGTCGCCCGGCGCGGCCGTGGCGATTCCGGCGAACGCGCCGACCTGGATGAACTTGCCCTGCTCTTCGAACGGGCGGGTGATCGACTGCAGCAGGTGGTGCCCAAGCCGGGTGGCCTCGCCCATCGCCGTTTCGGGCAAGGCCAGGGCGACGGCGAATTCGTCGCCGCTCAGTCGGGCGACCAGCGCGTTGTCACCGGCGCAGTCTCGGATCGCGTCGGCGATCTTGCGGATCAGTGCGTCGCCGACGTCGAAACCGTGGCGGTCGTTGACCGTCTTGAATCGGTGCAGCTGGAGCGAGACGATGACCAACTGCTCGTCCGCCGCCTGCGCCCGCGCCCGCAGGCCGTGGCTTTCGTCGCCGAAGCCCTTGCGGTTGAGCAGGCCGGTCATGCCGTCGGTCGAGGCCAGGGTGTGCGCCTTTTTCTCGCCCTCGGCGCGGCGCTCGGCCTCGAACTGGAGGTCGGCGTAGCGGCGCCAACCGAACAGGATCAAGGCGACGTTGAGCATCAGCGCGCTCGACGCGACCTTGAGGCCTGGGCCGAAGCCGCCCTGTTCCATGCTCAGGCGCATAAAGAAGGTGCTGCCGTTCCAGATCAGCAGGCCGACCGCGCTGATCAGGATGCTGAGTACGACAAGGTCGCGCCGGGCGCTGCTCAGCGCATTGGCGTCGCCGGGGTCGGCGGGCGGATTCAGACGGAAACTACGCACCGTCAGGGGATAGCGAACGACGCTTAATATTTTCCTCCATTGCGGAGGGGGAGGCTAGGCTGGTGCGGACGGCGGGACTTGAACCCGCACTCCCTTTCGGGAAACCGATTTTAAGTCGGTAGCGTCTACCGGTTCCGCCACGTCCGCACGATGCGATCAGCCGGCCCGGCGGTGGGCGCGGCTATTCGGCCGTGACTTCGCCTAAGTTCAACCGCTCGCGCATTTCCTTGCCCGGCTTGAAGTAAGGCACGCGCTTGGCGTCGACTGCGACCGCCGCGCCGGTGCGCGGGTTGCGGCCGGTGCGGGCGTCGCGCTGGCGGGTCGAGAAAGCGCCGAACCCGCGCAATTCGACGCGGCCGCCCTTGGCCAGCTGGTCGGTGATCGAATCGAACAACGACCCGACCACATTCTCGACCTCGCGCTGGGTCAAATCGGGAAATTCCTCACACAATTTCTGGACGAGTTCCGAACGAATCATCTTGACCCCGCAAGCGCAATATCCGTGCGCCCCCCGGCGCGATGGGCCTTGCCTATCAGCCTCTTTAGCAAAGGAAAAGGGCGCAGATGCGTCATCCGCACCCACGCCCCTTGTCCGTCGTCATCCGCGGCCGTGGCCGGCGGCGATTACTTCTTGGCTTTTTCCTTGAGCGCGGCGCCCAGGATGTCGCCCAGGCTGGCGCCCGCGTCCGACGATCCATATTGCGCCACGGCCTGCTTCTCTTCCGAGATCTGCAGCGCCTTGATCGAGAAGTTGGGCTTCTTCGAGCGGTCGAAACCGATCACCTGCGCGTCGAACTTCTGCCCGACCTGGAAGCGCTCGGGGCGCTGCTCGTCGCGGTCGCGGCCAAGGTCGGTGCGCTTGATGAAGCCGGTCGCGCCGTCGTCGCCGACCTGCACTTCCAGCCCGCCGTCGCGCACTTCGAGCACGGTGACGGTCAGCGTCTCGCCCTTGTTGACTCCGCCCGACGAGGCACCGCCGCCAACCGCGACACCGCCGCGCTCAAGCTGCTTCATGCCCAGCGAAATGCGCTCCTTCTCGACGTCGACGTCGAGCACTTGCGCCTTGACGCTCTCGCCCTTGTGGTGGAGCGCCAGGGCTTCCTCGCCGGTCACGCCCCACGCGATGTCCGACATGTGGACCATGCCGTCGACGTCGCCGTCCAGCCCGATGAACAGCCCGAATTCGGTGGCGTTCTTGACCTCGCCCTCGACTTCGCTGCCGACCGGATGCTTGTCGGCGAAGTCGGCCCATGGGTTCGACTGGGCCTGCTTGAGCCCGAGCG
>JANLQS010000153.1:0-3592 GCA_031367995.1 Sphingomonas sp. | reverse complement strand
TGTCGCCATTGCAGGCGGCGAGCGCGGCGAGGCCCAAAGCGAGGATGGAAAGCTGGATCGGCTTCATGACGGTGACTTGCTCCTGATGACCGGGATGGACGGAATTGGCTTTAAGTCGATGGCCGGTGGGCCGGTCGTCGCGGCGATCTTGCCGGCGAGCGATTCGAGGCAGGCGCGAAGCTCGGGGTCGGCGATGGCGCGAAGCCCTTCGCCAAGCTCGCGCGGGACCGGCGCGGCGGCCGGGCGGCTGATTGAAGCCGCCGCCGCGCGCTGGGCGCGGCCCTGGCGGAAAGCGATCTTGTCGACCGCGGCATAGCCGAAGAAGCGGTTGACCCGCTCGACGATCAGCGGGGTCAGATGCTGCATCAGCGGCGCGTGAGCGCCTTCGACGGTCAGGGTCAGCGTACCGCCCGCCTTGCGCCCGGCGGGGAAGCGGATCGATTCGGGCGTCGAGACCTTGGCATAGCGCTCGCCGACGATCTCGGCCCAGCGGCTGACCACCGCCCCCTGGACGAAGCCGAAGCGCTTGAACGCCACGCCCGAAATGTTGCCGACCAGTTCGCCGGCCGCGCGGGCATGGCCGATGCGCGGGCGCTCGTCGCCTGATTCGGAACGGGGAGACTTCGCCATCGCGCGCGACCATGCCATAGCGTCCTCATGCCTTCCAGTGCCGCGGCCCGGCTATTGTCGCATTATGATCTTCATGCCCGCCCGCTGCCGTGGCGCAGCCCGCCGGGCGCGCCGCCGCCCGATCCCTACCGTGTGTGGCTGAGCGAGGTGATGTTACAGCAGACGACGGTGGCGACGGTGGCGCCGCGCTTCCGCCGCTTCCTCCATCGCTGGCCGAGCGTCGAGGCGCTGGCCGCGGCGCCGGTCGACGACGTTCTCCACGAATGGGCCGGCCTTGGTTATTACGCCCGCGCCCGCAACCTCCACGCCTGCGCCATAGTGGTGGCGGCGCTCGGCGGCTTTCCGAAGACCGCGCAGGCGCTGCTTGGGCTGCCGGGCATTGGCGCCTACACCGCCGCCGCCATCGCCGCGATTGCGTTCGGCGAGCCGGTCACGGCGGTGGATACCAATATCGAGCGGGTGGTCGCCCGCCTCCACGGCGTTGCCCGCCCCGTCGCCGAGGCACGCGGCGACATCCGCGCGCTGGCCCAGGCGATGCTTCCCGGCGATCGCCCCGGCGATTTCGCGCAGGCGATGATGGACCTTGGCGCGACCATCTGCCGCCCGCGCAACCCCGACTGCTTGAGCTGCCCGCTGGCCGGCGACTGCGCCGCTTTCGCCAGCGGCGAGCCCGAGCGTTTCCCCGCGCCCAAGGCGAAGCGCCAACGCCCGCGCCGCCACGGCACCGCCTGGTGGATCGAGCGCGATGGCGCGCTGTGGCTGGTGCGTCGACCTGCAAGGGGATTGCTCGGCGGCATGCCCGCCTTGCCTGGCAGTGACTGGAATGGCGCGGCGGCGCCCGGCCCGACGCTGGCCACGATCGCGCATGTGTTCACCCATTTCGCGCTCGACCTGCGCATCGTGGCGCGCCCCTCTCCGCCCGACGGCCCCGGCTGGTGGCAGCCTATCGAAGCCATCGCCGAGGCCGGCCTGCCGACGCTCTACGCCCGCGCCGTCGCCGCCGTCCTTGCCCAAAGGACCGCCCTTGCCGCCTGAGCCCTTCTTTGCCGGCACCGGCCTCGACCGCGCCGACCATTTGCGCGCGCGGCCCGACGAAATCGCCCGCCTCGTCGCCTCTCCCGAGGCGCGCGCATTGACCTGGGCCGACGGCGCCCCGGCGCTCGATGTCGAGGGTCGGCTCGGCTGGGGCCGCGCCCTCGGCGACGAGCCGCTGTTCCTCGGCTTCGACACCACCGGCGCGCCCTGCTTCTCGGCGCTGCCCGACGGCCATGTCGCGGCCGATTCCCGTGCTCATTTCGGACTGCTCGGCCAGCTTGCCGCGGCCGACGCGCCGGTGTTCGCCGCCGCGCTGAGCCTCGCCAACTGGCACCGGCGGCATCGCCATTGCTCGGTCTGCGGTGGCTCGACCCGGCCCAACCGCGGCGGCTGGTCGCGCGACTGCCCCGCTTGCGGCGCCGAACATTACCCGCGCGCCGATCCGGTGGTGATCATGCTGGCCACCCACGCCGGCCGCCTGCTGCTCGGGCGGCAGCCGCAATATCCGCCCGGCCGCTATTCTGCGCTGGCCGGGTTCGTCGAACCGGGCGAGACGATCGAGGCCGCCGTCGCGCGCGAATTGAAGGAGGAAGCCGGCATCGACGTCACCGCCGTCCGCTACGTCGCCAGCCAGCCCTGGCCGTTCCCCTCCTCGCTGATGATCGGCGCCACCGCCGAAGCGCTCGGCGACTCGCTGACCATCGACACCGAAGAGCTCGACGATGCCCGCTGGTTCGCCCGCGCCGAGGTCGTCGCGGCGCTCGCCGGGGAGGGCGGCGCCGCCTTCCTAGCGCCCCCTCGCTTTGCCATCGCCCGCACTCTCCTCGACGATTGGCTCGGCGCCGCTTGAAGTGCGGCCATGCGCGCCGTAAAGGGCGAGGCCAATTCAACCATCATCCCGGCAAGGCCGCACGAGGTTTCATGCACGACCGCAACAACACCATCGCCGGCTGGGTCCTGTTCGCGGGCATCGTCGCGCTCGGCACGTCGATCATCACGGGCGAAGTGTTCCACCAGGAGCGGCCGGAAAAGATGGGCTACCCGATCCAGGGCGTGGTCGAAGCGGGCGCCGGCGCCGCGGTCGCCGAGAAACCAATCGAATTCTACCTCGCCGCGTCAGACCCAACCAAGGGCGAGCAGGTGTTCAAAAAGTGCGCCGCCTGCCACAACGCCGACAAGGGCGGGGCCAACCAGCTTGGCCCCAATCTGTGGGGCGTTCCCGGCGAGCCGATCGGCAAGGGCGCTGGCGGCTTCGCTTTCTCCTCGGCGCTATCGGGCAAGGGCGGCAACTGGGACTTCACGACGCTCAACGAATGGCTCAGCAACCCGAAGAAATTCGCGCCCGGGACCAAGATGACCTTCGCCGGCCTCGGCAGCCCCGAGGACCGCGCCAACGTCATCGCCTTCCTCAACGCGCATAGCGACGCGCCCAAGCCGATGCCGGCCGCGCCCGCCGCAGCCGCGCCCGCCGCCGGGGCCAAAGCCGCCGCCGAAGCCAAAGGCGCCGGCGCGCAGAAAGCGACGAATGTCCCCGTTCCGACCCCGGCCGAAGCGGCCAAGGGCGGGCAGAAAAACACCGGCGGCGACGCCGCGCCGGTCAGCCAGTAGGCGCTTTGACGCGCGAACGATCCGGAGGGCGGTGCCGCGGCGCCGCCCTTTTCGATTCACGGGCTGTCGTAGTGGGCGCGCACCGCGTCCCACGCTTCGTCGGCGCTCTCGCACCAGGTGATGAGATCGAGGTCGTGGGGGCTGATCACGCCTTCCTCGGCCAGCCCGTGGAAATCGATCACCCGCTCCCAGAATTCCTTGCCGAACAGCAGGATCGGTAGCGGCCGCACCTTGCCGGTCTGGATCAGGGTCAGCAATTCGAACATTTCGTCGAACGTGCCGAACCCGCCCGGGAACACCGCCACCGCCCGCGCGCGGA
>JANLQS010000130.1:0-25024 GCA_031367995.1 Sphingomonas sp. | reverse complement strand
CTCGCCGCCGGCGCGGACGGCTTCCATGAACTCGTCAGTGATCAGTACGCCGTGGTGGAGGTTCAGGGCCTTGCGGTTGAAGTCGCCCGACGGTTTGCGGATCTCGAGGAACTCCTCGATCTCGGGGTGCGAGACGTCGAGATAGACGGCGGCCGAACCGCGCCGCAGCGAGCCTTGCGAAATCGCCAGCGTTAGCGAATCCATCACCCGCACGAACGGGATGATGCCGCTGGTCTTGCCGTTCAACCCGACCGGCTCGCCGATGCCGCGCACCGCGCCCCAATAGGTGCCGATGCCGCCGCCCTTGGACGCCAGCCAGACATTCTCGTTCCACGTCCCGACGATGCCGTCGAGGCTGTCGCTGACCGAGTTCAAATAGCAGCTGATCGGCAGCCCGCGGCCGGTGCCGCCGTTGCTGAGCACCGGGGTGGCCGGCATGAACCACAGCTTGGAGATATAGTCATAGACCCGCTGGGCATGGTCCTGATCGTCGGCGTAGGCCGAGGCGACGCGCGCGAACAGGTCCTGATAGCTTTCGCCCGGCAGCAGATAACGATCGTTGAGCGTCTCCTTGCCGAAATCGGTAAGGAGCGCGTCGCGGCTGGTGTCGGTGACGACATCGAAGGCGCGGCTGTCGATCGTCTTGCTGGTCGCGCCCTTGGCCGGTGCGGCCACCGCCACATCGTCGCCGGCAATCTCGCCCGAGCTTGAAAAGTCCATGTTGTTTCCCCGTCCATCCGGCCGCTCTGCGACGGCTTGTTCTTCAAATGTTCGACTCGGTCCCATGCGGCCAAGTCTAGCCCAATATCGGCTCCCGCGGTGGCTTTTCTGACGCTCGTCCCCGATATCCACAGGGCGCGCGTGGAGGCTTGCCAAAGATAATCATCTTCGGCCCCAACCACAATAAGTTGAGAGCGGCCCCCGCCGGAACACGACATATAGTGTCTAAACCGTTAAAAGACGCAAGCGGAAAATTTCAGCGCGGGGTCGATTTCGGGACGCGTCGAGGCGTTTGGGTCACGCCTTTGGTGGCGCCGCGATGACCGTCAGCGCCTTGGGCCGGATGCGGTAATCGAGCGGCGGGGCGAGGCTCAGGGTTTCGCCGTCGCTCGACACCGTCAGGCGGTGGCGGCGGCTGGCAACGCGCAGGCGGGTGACATCGTCGAGGCGGATCAGATCCTGGGGCCGGCTGCGCCCGGCGAGCGCGCGGAGCATGGCCGCGAACAAGGCCAGGCGGCCCTGCTTCTTCATCACCACCACGGATAGCCGCCCGCCATCAATCCGGTCGCGGCAGCCGGAGCGCGGCATTTCCATGCGATAATCGTTGTTGCCGATGAACAGCAACGGCGTGTCGACCGTCGCTTGCCCGGCGTCGTTGACGGTCAAGGACAGCCGGTGGTGGCGATAGCGGGCCAGCGTGCGCAACCCGGCGACCAGCATCGCCAGTCGCTTCGACCGGCCCAGGCGGTCCTGCTGGCCTTCGCGGTCGGCGACCATCAACGGGTATAATCCGATCGCGCTATTGTTGACGAACACCCGCTCGCCGAGCGTGGCGACATCGATCCGGACGCGATGCCCGGCGGCGATCACCGCCGCGGCTTCGTCGAGGTCGAACGAGATGCCGAGGTCGCGGGCGAGGTGGTTGAGGGTGCCGAGGGGCAAGATGCCCATCACCGTGTCGCTGCCGGCGATCGCCCCGGCGACCGCGCTCTGGGTGCCGTCGCCGCCGGCGGCGATGATCAGCGGCGCGCCGTCCTTTACCGCCGCCTTGGCGCGCTCGGCCAGCGCGGCGCCATCGAGCAATTCGACCGTGCCGTCGATGTTGGCCTTGGCCAGCGCCGTCGCGACCTTTTCGCGCGCGTCGTCGCCGGCGCTGCCGCCGCTTTTGTTGACCAGGATCACCGCCTTCATGCCCGCCGCAACGCAGGCGCGCGCGGTTCGGGTTCAGCCGCCGCGGTTATGCCTTGGCTTTGGTGGCCGGTGCCACCGCAGCCGCGGGCGGGCAGGCGCCGACGCGCTTTGCCGTCAGATGCCGGGTCAGCTGGTAATCGCCGGTGCCGGCGAAGGTCGTGTTGCTGTTGACCAGCGCTTCGTAACCGGTGTCGGTGATGCTGCCGTCGGCATTGGTGTACACGACGCCCTTGCCGGGCCGGTCGCACTGATACTGGATCGACAGGCGGCCCGAGCCCAGATAGCTGGTCAGCACCGAGCATTTGTCGCCGGCTTCGACGAACATCGCCATGTCGGGCTTGCCGTCGGCGCCGACACAGGCGCGAGCGACGCTCTTGTCCCCCTGTTTGAACTTGGTCGCCGGCACCGACTGATCGGACGAAGCGAGGCGCGTGACCTCGCTGGAGATTTCATACTCGCCCGCGCCAAGCGTCTTGGCCGCTTCTTCCTTTGTCGGCGGTTCGTCTTCGCACGCCGCCAGCAACGCGCCCAGCGCGATGATGCTCATCACATGCTTCATCTGCCTTACTCCCCGTTTGTCCGCCGCGGTCAGCCGCGGCCATCCTCATTGCCCTTGCACGGCCCGGCGTGATTGGCCTCTATGGCCATGCGCATGGTCAGCGGCCCCTGGCGCTGAACCGTGGTGACCGATTCCATCGTCATCGCATAATGGGTCGGGCTGTAGCCGCCCTTCATCGTCACCACCGCGTCGCCGCCGGCGTTGCCGCAATGCATTTTCGCGTCGATCGCGCCGCCGCCCATGGTGAAATGGTCGTAGGTGCAATTCTTCGAATCCTTGGCGAAGAAGTCGGACCCCGGCCGGGCCGCCTTTTCCGGAGTCAGACAGGTGGCGTAATGGGTCGTTTTGCCGACCACCGTCTTGGCCGCATTGGCAGGCATTCCGGGGACGTCCATCGATTCGATGGTGAAACTCGATTCCCAGCGGCCGGGCTGGAACTTCATCTCGCTCGCCTGGGCCTGGCCGACGGCCTTGGCGACGCTGGCGTTGCGTTCATCGACCGCGGCCTTGTGGCAGGCGGCCAGCGCCAGCAGCGAAAGGCCCGCTACCACCATGCGTCCGATCATCGCGGCCTCCCCGGTTGTGCCAGGCACAGCATAAGCCCGTCCCGCCCGGGCGCCAGCCTTTTCGCTTCGCTTTGCGCGTTGCCGAGCGGGGGCGGGGCAACCATATAGTCAGGACGATGGCCATCCAGATCCGCACCTCCCTCGCCGAGCCCGAGACGGCCGAAACGTTCGTCCCGCATCGCCCGGCCCGGCCCGACAAGACCGAGGGCGGGCGGCCGTTCGTGCTGGCGTCCGATTATGAGCCGGCCGGCGACCAGCCGGCGGCGATCAAGGAGCTGACCGAGGCGGCGCTGGCCGGCGAGCGCGATCAGGTGCTCCTGGGCGTCACCGGGTCGGGCAAGACCTTCACCATGGCCAAGGTCATCGAAACGCTGCAGCGCCCGGCGCTTGTGCTGGCGCCGAACAAGATTTTGGCGGCGCAATTGTACGGCGAGTTCAGGCGGCTGTTCCCGGGCAATGCGGTCGAATATTTCGTCAGCTACTACGATTATTACCAGCCCGAGGCCTACGTCCCGCGGTCCGACACCTACATCGAGAAGGAAAGCTCGGTGAACGAGGCGATCGACCGCATGCGCCACAGCGCCACGCGCTCGCTGCTGGAACGCGACGACGTGATCATCGTCGCCTCGGTCAGCTGCCTCTACGGCATCGGTTCGGTCGAGACCTATTCGGCGATGATCTTCAGCCTGAAGAAGGGCGAGCACGCCGACCAGCGAGAGATCATCAGGAAGCTCGTCGCGTTGCAGTACAAGCGCAACGACCAGGCGTTCGCGCGCGGCAATTTCAGGGTCAAGGGCGACAATCTGGAAATATTCCCGTCGCATTACGAGGACACCGCGTGGCGGATTTCCTTCTTCGGCGACGAGATCGAGGAGATCGTCGAGTTCGACCCGCTGACCGGCAAGAAGGTCGCCAGCCTCGACAGCGTCAAAGTCTATGCCAATTCGCATTACGTCACGCCGGGGCCGACGCTGAAGCAGGCGATGGAGGCGATCCGCCATGAACTGGCCGAGCGATTGAAGGAGCTCGAGGCCGAGGGCAAGTTGATCGAGCATCAGCGCATCGAGCAGCGCACCAATTTCGATCTGGAGATGATCGCCGCCACCGGCAGCTGCGCGGGGATCGAGAATTACAGCCGCTTCCTCACCGGCCGCCTGCCGGGCGAGCCGCCGCCGACCCTATTCGAATATTTGCCCGACAACGCCTTGCTGTTCGTCGACGAAAGCCACCAGACGGTGCCGCAGATCGGCGCCATGGCCAAGGGCGATCACCGGCGCAAGATCACCCTCGCCGAATATGGTTTTCGCCTGCCGAGCTGCATCGACAACCGGCCATTGAGGTTCAACGAATGGGACGCGATGCGGCCGCAGACGACGTTCGTCTCGGCCACCCCGGGGCCGTGGGAGATGGAGGCCACCGGCGGGGTGTTTTCCGAACAGGTCATCCGCCCGACCGGCCTCATCGACCCGCCGGTCGAGATCAAGCCGGTCGAGGACCAGGTCGACGATCTCGTCAACGAAGCCAAGGCGACGGCGCGGCTGGGCTATCGGACGTTGGTCACCACCCTGACCAAGCGCATGGCCGAGGATCTGACCGAATATCTCCACGAGGCGGGGTTGCGCGTCCGCTACATGCATTCGGACGTCGAGACGCTGGAGCGGATCGAGCTGATCCGGGATTTGCGGCTCGGCGTCTATGACGTGCTGGTCGGCATCAACCTGCTGCGCGAGGGGCTCGACATCCCCGAATGCGGGCTGGTTGCGATCCTCGACGCCGACAAGGAAGGCTTCCTGCGCTCCGAAACCTCATTGATCCAGACTATCGGCCGGGCCGCGCGCAACATCGACGGGCGGGTTATCCTCTACGCCGACCGCGTCACCGGCAGCATGGAACGCGCGCTCAACGAGACCGACCGGCGGCGTGAAAAGCAGGAGGCGTACAACCTCGCCCATGGCATCACGCCCGAATCGATCAAGAGCCACATCAACGACATCATGAGCGACGTCACCTTGCGCGACGGGGTGCTGGTCGAGACCGGCGACGACGAGCGGCCGCACCTCGTCGGCCACAACCTCCGCGCCTACATCGGCGACCTCGAGCAACGCATGCGCAAGGCCGCGGGCGACCTGGAGTTCGAGGAAGCCGGCCGCCTGCGCGACGAAATCAGGCGGCTCGAGGAAGACGACCTCGGGCTACCGGTGCAGGAGCGAAGGGCGCCGCGATCGCCGGGCCATTCGACCGAGGGCCGGCCAGGCACGCGCAAGGGCCGGTTCGGGAGGCAAAGCAAGACGAAATTCGGGCGGTAATGCGCGTTTCCTGTGCGCTGCGTCCATTTCGCCGCCACCCTTAACCATCCGTTCGCATCCTCCGCGCCACTGTCTGTTGTGGGGAGGACGAGTCGATGCAGGGTCTGGGACTATTGCTGGCCGCGCTGATGCTGCTGTCGGGCGCGGCCGGGGTCGCCACCTCAGCCCACTTCGACCCCGCCGCCAGCCAGCAATCGGCCCCTAGTTGAGCACCCTCTGCACCCGCATCTGGCGGGCGTAAAGGAACAGAGCGATAGCGATCAGCCAGATCAGCAGCGTCATCATCAGCATCACGCCGCCGCGCATCTCGGCCGGGGCGGGATTGAGCACCCATTCATTGAGCGTCGTCACCGCCAGCCCGGCAAGCGACACGAGAAACGCCAGCACCGCGTGACGGCTGCGCATCAACAGCAGGACCGAGCCGGCCAGCGCACTCCACACGCCCAGCGCCCAGGCGGCGATGAACCACGCCGGGGCGGAGTCGACATAGGCCATCACTTCGGCCGGGAATTTGGCGAGGTAAGCGGGATTGCGGGTTTGCGTCATGGTATAGTCGTAGCCGCCGAAGCTGTTCCACAGCAGCGACAGCACGCCGACCACCCACAGATGCACCGGCGTTGCGCGCACGCTTTGCTCGTTCATGTCAGTCTCCCCCTCGGGATGCCGCATAGTCGCGCGGCCCCGTCCCGATTTGAGCGCTGCCGAAACGATTTTGTCAAACCATGCTGCACCCGCGTCGCGCCACGGCGCGTTGCGCGCTCATGAACAAACCCATGCTCCTCCTCGCCTGCCTGCTGGCCGCCGCGTGCGGCAAGACCGACCCGGTCGCCAAGAATGCCGCCGCGCCGCCCGACAACATGGTCGGCGACGCGCCGTCGTCCGGGCTCGCCGAGCCGGCCAACGCCGGCGCCGCCGAAGCGGCGAGGGACGCGGCGGTGCCCAGCGCCACCGACGGCATGACCTGGCGGAGCGCCGCCGGTGGCCGCCGCGCCACCTTCGGTCCGCCCGACGCCAGCAGCGGCCTCGCCTCGGCCCAGCTGCAGTTCGACTGCACCGACCGCGGGCTGGAAGTGAGCCGCGCCGATTCCCCCAGCGAGGGCAAGTCGACCTTGAGCTTTACCGGCAACGGCCATGTCGCGTCGCTGCCGCTGACCGCCACCCCGCGCACCACCCAGGGATCGGTGTGGCGCGGGCTGGCCAGCGGCGACACGCTGCGCGCGATCGGGCGGACGTTCGCCGGGCCGGGGCCGGTCGAAGCCAGCGTCGGCGGCGGCGGCGACCTGCGCATGACGGCCGACCCCGCGCCGCGCGCCGCCATCGCCGCCTGCCTGTGAAGCCATGAAAAAGGGCGGCGCGGCGTGGTGCCGCGCCGCCCCTTTTTCCGGGCGATGAGCCTGGGGCGCTAGAAGCCGAAGTTCAGCCCGACATGGGCCGACGTCTCGTCGCCGTTCTTCTTCCCGAACGTCCCCGACAGCGACACGTCGAGCGCGACATTGCCGAAGATCTGCGCGCTCGCGCCGGTCGTCACGCGCGTATAGATTTTCTTCGAATTGTCATCGACCGCGAAGTGGTTGACGATCGTCGGCGCGTCGGTCTGGGAGAAATAGAAGGTCCGGCCGTCGCCCTTGAAGTCCTTTTCCGCGACCGCCGAGACGTAGGGACGAAGCTGCACCCCGCCGCCGCCGAAATCGCCGCGAAGCTCGGCGCCAAGATCGCCGCGCAGGCCGGTGTAGCGCATCTTGTCGACGTTGAGGGTCAGCGCCGCGTCGCCGCTTTCGGTGTAGGCGTCGACCTTGGCGCGGGCATAATCGAGCGCCACGATCGGGCCGACGCGGACGCTGCCCATCGGCATCAGATAGCCGGCCTTGGCGCCGCCGACGACATGGTTGCCGCCGGGCCGCGCGGTCATGTTGTCGACCACTCCGCGGCGGGTCAGCCTATGCTTGTCCCAGCCGGCGCCGATATAGCCCTGCGCGAACAGCCCGGCCATGCCGAACGAGGCGAAGCCGCCAAGCTGGAACGTGTGGCTGTTCGACCCCGCGGCGTCGTTGCCGAAATTGACCTTGGGCTTGGAGTAATTGGCGGCGATTCCGGCCATGCCCGATCCGAAACCGAACTCGGCGCCGATGGTGACGCCCTTGGTCGAGGAGCGGAACTGCTCGTTGCGCTCGCCGGCGTGCATCTTGCGGGTCAGCGTGTCGCCGACCACGAACAAGCGCATGCCCTCGGGCTGGTCGCCGTCACGCGGCGCGGCGAGGTCCATCCGGCTGGTCAGCGTGCGGCCCCATTGGAACGAGGTGTCGAGGGCATTGTCGCTGACCGCCTGGAGCGTCAGCGGCGCTTCAAGCTGGACCGCGACATATTTGGCGACGATCGCGAAACCGGCCGAGGTCAGGTGCAGTTGATCGCCGTAGAACAGATAGCTGTCGGAGCTGCCAAGGACGCAGGTCGGATTGGGAAAGGGCGGGCAGGCGAGCGCGGTCAGGCCATAAGCCGCGAAATTATCATTAATTTGCTGGCCGAGGACTGTGAAGTCGAGATAGTGGACGATCTCGCCGTTCGCGGCGTAGCCGGCCAGCGTCGCGCGCATCGCCGCGTCGAAGCTCTGGTAATAAGCGTTGCGGATCGCAAAGGCAGCTGCTGGATTTGGTTGGTAAGAGATTTCGGGAATATAAGCGGTGTTGCCGGCAAGGTAGCTGATGGTCGGCGCGCCTTGGGCGACCAGGGCGTTGAGCCCGGCGGTCGCGGCGACGGCCGAGGCGGCGCCGGCGGCAGGCGCGCCAGGCAGCGTGCCGGGCGGAATCACCGGACCCGGCGTTCCGTTGGCGACACTGCCGCGCTCATACAGGCGGGCGTCGTTGCCGCCGAGCGACAGAGCGAGCAGATCGTGGGCGCCGAACGTCCCGCTGACGGCCGGGAACGGAGTCAGGCCGGCACCGCCGCTGAGAAAGCTGCCGACTTCGGTTGGGAAGCCGAGCGACGGGCCGGTGTTGGTGTTGTAATTGTTGGTCAGCGCGCCGCCAATGGCGAAATTGTCGACCGGCACCATGAGGATTTTCGACAGTGTGTCGATGTAGTTGGAGCCACCCGAAAAGCGCCCGGTGGTATAGGCACCGCCAGTTCCGGTCTGCGGGTTGATGCTGACGAATTTGAAGAAGTTGCCGGTGTCGGCATAGCTGTCGCCGAACGCGACGATGCGGTCGACCCGCTGGGCCGCGGCCGGCGCGGAGAAGGCAGTCAGCGCGGTGGCAAGTGCAAGCGCGCGAAGCGCGGTACGGCTCGAGTTCATGGCAATCCTCCCCTCGGCCGCTCGATCGGGCGGCCGCTCCGTTGGCACTGTGCCGCCGGGATTCGCGCCACACAAGTGGCGGGGAAGCCACAGTGAGGGTTAATATCGTTTGAAATCAACCGCCTTGCCGGTGCACCGCCGGCCCGCTGACGCTACGGCAGCCTCGCCGGATTGGGCCACGCCGGGGCGGCGATCGTTCCTCGCCAATTCGCGCGCCGGCCGCGCCGCCGCGGAATTCGCGCTGAGGCGGAGGGGGTCCGTACGGTCCCGGGCGATCATGGCCGTCGCACTTTTAATGAAATTGCTAACTTTGGAACATAACACTGTCCTACAGCGAACCATTGTGGTTTATTCCGAGTCGCTCGACGGCGAAGGGGATGAACGATGGACGAGGTTGAGGCGATCGACGTGGCGGCGCTGATCGATGCGCTGATCGAGCGCGAAGGCGGCTATGCCAACCGTCCCGCCGACCGCGGCGGCGCGACCTGTTTCGGAGTGACCGAGGCGGTCGCCCGCGCCCATGGCTATGCCGGGGCAATGCGCGATTTGCCGCGCTCCGAGGCGGCGGCGATCTATCGCCGGCTGTATTGGCTCAGGCCGCGGTTCGACGCGGTGGCGGGGCGCAGCCCGCGGGTCGCCGCCGAACTGTTCGACACCGGCGTCAACATGGGTCCCGGGGTCGCCGCGACGTTCCTGCAGCGGGCGCTGACCGCGCTCAACCGCAATGGTAAGGATTATCCCGACCTGGTTCCCGACGGCCGGGTCGGGCCGCGCACGCTGGCGGCGCTCGACGGATTTTTCGAAGCGCGCGGCAAGCGCGGCGGGGAGACCGTGCTGCTGCGCGCGCTGGAGGCGTTGCAGGGCGAACGCTACCTCCGCCTGGCCGAACGCCGCCCGGCCAATGAGGCGTTCCTTTATGGTTGGTTAGCAAACCGTATCGGCACCTTATAGTCACAGCAAATGGTCGGTTTCTCCATGACTCTTGCGACTCAAAGCATCGAAAGGGACTTTCAGCATGGCTATTTTCGACGCGATCATCGCGCCCATTTCCAAACTGCTCGACCGCATCATCCCCGACCCCGAAGCGCGCGACCGCGCCAAGCTCGAGCTGATGAAGCTGCAGGGCGACCAGGAGGCGGCGACCATCGCCGTGCAGATGCAGGCGATCGTGGTCGAGGCCCAGTCGCCCGACCCGTGGACCAGCCGCGCCCGGCCGTCGTTCCTGTACATGATGTACACGTTGATCCTGTGGTCGATCCCGATGGGCCTGATCGCCGCCGTCGATCCGCGCATGGCGGCCGGCATCGGCAATGGCATGACCGCCTATCTGCGCGGCATCCCGGAGGAACTCTACGCATTGTTCGGCACGGGTTACCTCGGCTACACCGCCGCGCGCACCTGGGGCAAAGTGAAGGGCGTCGACAAATAAGGGAACGTCGCGGGCGCGCCCTCGTTCGGCCCGTGGCATGTCCGTCGGGTCGGACGCGCTTCGCATGAAGGAATCGCCGCCATGACCGACCTCTCGCCGCCGTCCCGTTCGACGCGGTCCATGCTCAACAAGGTGCCGCTGGTTACGCTGGCGTTCTGGATCATCAAGATCATGGCGACCACCATTGGCGAGACCGGGGCCGATTTCCTCAACATGCAACTCGGGTTCGGCCTGACCTACACCTCGCTGGTCATGGCCGCCGGGCTCGCCGTGTTCCTCGCCATCCAGATGCGGCAGGACCGCTATGTCCCGTGGATCTACTGGATGGTGGTGGTGTTCCTGAGCGTCGTCGGCACCTTGCTGACCGACAATCTGTCGGACAATTTCGGGGTCAGCCTGTACGCCTCGACCGCCGCCTTCGCCGCCGCGCTCGCCCTGACCTTCTGGCTATGGCACCGTAGCGAACGGACCTTGTCGATCCATGCCATTACGACGACTCGTCGCGAGGCTTATTACTGGGCGGCGATCCTGTTCACCTTCGCGCTCGGCACCGCGTCGGGAGATCTGGTCGCCGAGCAGTTCGGGCTTGGCTACGTCGTCGCCGGGCTGATCTTCGGCGGCCTCATCGCGGCGATCACGCTGGGCTATTACAGCGGCGTCCTCGGCTCGGTGCTGGCGTTCTGGCTGGCCTATATCCTGACCCGCCCGCTCGGCGCGTCGATCGGCGACTGGCTGACGCAGCCGCATTCGGCCGGCGGGCTGGGACTGGGGACGATGGCGGTCAGCGGCCTGTTCCTTGTCACCATCGTCGCGCTGGTCGCCTATCTGACGATCCGCAAGCCAGATGTCATCCTCGCCGAGGAAGCCGCTGCATGAGGACGGCGCGCCGCCGCATCCTCGCTGGCGGCGCGGTTGCGATCACCCTCGTCGCATTGCTCGGCTGCACGCCGGCCGGGCTGCTCAATTCGGTCAGCCGGTTGAGCGGCGACAGCGGAGTGAAGCGCGCCGCCCAGGGCGCCGCTTACGGCCCGCTCGCCCGCCAACGGCTCGACGTGTGGGTGCCGGCCAGACGCCCGGCGGCGGCGATGCCGGTCATCGTGTTTTTCTATGGCGGCGGCTGGGTATCGGGCGACCGCGGCGATTACGGCTTCGCCGGCCGCGCTTTTGCCGCGCAGGGGTTCGCGACGATCGTTGCCGATTACCGGCTGGTGCCTGACGTGCGCTTCCCCGCTTTCCTTGAGGACGGCGCGCTGGCGGTCAAATGGGCGCGCGATCATGTCGCCGAGTATGGCGGCGATCCCAGGCGCATCGCCTTGTCGGGCCATTCGGCGGGCGCCTATGAAGCGGCGATGCTGGCGCTTGACCGCCATTATCTGGCGGCCGTCGGGGTTGATCCGGGCATCGTCCGCGCCGCCGCTTTGCTGGCGACCCCGGCCGATTTCTATCCATTCACCGAACAGCGCGGGCGCGACGCGCTGGGCCAATGGCCGCGGCCCGAGGAGACCCAGCCGATTACTTTCGCCCGCGCCGACGCCCCGCCGATGCTGCTGATGCACGGCACCGCCGACACGGTTGTCAGGCCGTATAACAGCCAGCGGCTGGCGGCGAAGCTCAAGGCATTGGGCGCCCCGGTCGAGCTCAAGCTTTATCCGGGCAAGAGCCACATCGACCTGATCAAGTCGTTGTCGCCGACGTTCCGCGGATCGACCCCGGCGCTGGCTGACAGCATCGCCTTTCTTCGCGCCCATGATTAGCCCGCCTTGCGGTAACGCCACACCAGGCCCTGCTCGAACGGCGACCATAGAGGCGCCTTGATTCCAGCGAGGCGAAGGCGGTCGGCGACCCAGATGTTGCAGGTCGACAGCGCGCTGGCCGTGCCGACGCCCTGGTAGAAGGCATCGCCGGGGCCGTAACCCGGATGATCGATGCGGATTGGGCGGCCGCGGGCGTCGAGCAGGAAACCGGCGCGGATCGCGGCCCACAGCCGGCGGTATTGCTCGGGCGTCACGCGGATGGCGCGCGCCGCATAAGCGGGATCGGCGGTCCATTCGACGTGCATCACCCGCTCGCCCCCGAAGATCGCGCGGGCGGCGGTGCGGGCGCTGAGATCGGCCCAGGTCGGGGTGTCGAGGTAGACCCGCCGCTCGCCCGCCCCGAACGCGATCCACTGCGCGCCGGCGGGGACCTCGGTGACGTCGCCGGCCGGCAGCAATGGCCGCCAGTCGAGGCCCGCCGCGGCGACCGGCAAGATGAGGTCGGCATGGACCCCGTTGGCGGCGAGATAGATGGTGATGCCGCGGTTGGGCTCGCGCCAGCCGCGATTGACCGGGATCAGCGAGCCAACGACAGCGGCGACGAGGTAGAGCAAGGGAATCGCCAGCACGGCCAGCGCGAGGGTCTTGGCGAGCGAGCGTTTGCGGCGGCGGCGGGGCATAAGCATCATCGTGGCAGAAGGCGGAGCGGCTGTCTCGTCCCGGCATCCGTCGGCGAAATATAATGGTCGGGGCGACAGGATTCGAACCTGCGACCCCCACACCCCCAGTGTGATGCGCTACCAGGCTGCGCTACGCCCCGACCGGTCCGAACCACGGGCCTCTGCGGGCCGCGGCGCGGGAGCGGGCCATCTAGTCGGGCGACGCCAGCTTGGCAAGGCAGGCACCCTTGGCAAGTAAGGCTGGGGCGTGATAGGCGGCGCGCCAACGTCCAGCGCGCGGGCACTCCCGCCGCCCCTCCTGAGCGAAGAGACCAACGCTTTGATGACCTCCACCAGCCTATTTGCCCCGGCCCTTGCCGCCGCCACCGCGGCGCCGTCTGGCACCACCGCCTTCATCTTCAACACCGCGCCCCTGGTGCTGGTGTTCATCATCTTCTGGCTGCTGATGATCCGTCCCCAGCAAAAGCGCATGCGCGACCACCAGGCGCAGATCGCCGCGGTCAAGAAGGGCGACAGGGTCGTCACCGGCGGCGGGCTGATCGGCCGGGTGACCAAGGTCGGCGACAGCGAAGTCGAGGTCGAGCTTGGCCAGGGCATCAAGGTGACGGCGGTCAAATCGACCCTGACCCAGGTGATTGACCCGACCGCGGCGAAGCCGGCCAACGACTGATGCTGGATTTTCCCCGGTGGAAGGTGTGGTTCATCTTCCTCATCATCGCCATCGGCATCCTGTTCGCCGTGCCCAGCCTGGTGCCGCAGAAGGACAAGCTGCCCAGCTTCATGCCGAAGGCGCGGATCAGCCTTGGCCTCGACTTGGCCGGCGGCAGCCACTTGCTGCTCGAAGCCGATTCGCGCGACGCCGCCAAGCAGCGCGTCGCGGCGATGGAAGACCAGGTCACGACCGAATTGAGCCGCGAGGATCCCAAGATCGAGGTCGGCGACGTGTCGACCGCCGATGGCCGGCTGAGCTTCATGGTCCGCGATCCCGCTTTGGTCGATGCCGCGGTCGAGCGGATGCGGACCCTGACGCGCCCGGTCGGGCTGACCGGCAAGCGCGACTGGGACGTCACCGTGCTCGACCAGAATCGAGTCGTGCTGAGCCCGACCGCCGACGGCAACGTCCGCGCGCTGAAGGATGCGATGACGGTCGCGCGCGACGTCGTCCGCCGCCGCATCGATCCCTCGGGCACCAAGGAAGTGACGGTCGTCAACGAAGGCACCGACCGGATCCTGGTGCAGGTTCCGGGCGTCGAGGACCCCGAAGCGCTCAAGAAACTGATCGGCCAGACCGCGCGGCTCGAATTCAAGCTGGTCGACCAGACCGCCGATCCGGCCCAGGTGGCGCAGGGCCGCGCCCCGCCGGGCAGCCAGGTGCTGCCGATGGTCGATGGCGGAGCGATCGCCGTCAAGCGCCGGGTGATGGTGTCGGGCGACCAACTGGTCGATGCCAAGCAGGGGTTCGACCAGGACGGCCGCGCGATCGTGTCGATCAAGTTCAACGCCTCCGGGGCCAAGCGCTTCGGCCGGACAACCCAGGAAAACGTCAACAAGCCGTTCGCCATCATCCTCGACGACAAGGTGCTGTCGGCGCCCAACATCAACGAGCCGATTCTGGGCGGCCAGGCGCAGATCAGCGGCAATTTCACGGTCGAGAGCGCCAACCAGCTGGCGATCGCACTCGCTTCGGGCAAGCTGCCGGTCAAATTGAACGTGATCGAGGAGCGCACCGTCGGTCCCGACCTGGGCAAGGATTCGATCCACAAGGGCGCCATCGCCAGCGCCGCCGGGATCATCG
Organism: Sphingomonas sp.; assembly: GCA_031367995.1. GTDB lineage: Bacteria > Pseudomonadota > Alphaproteobacteria > Sphingomonadales > Sphingomonadaceae > Sphingomicrobium. The sequence goes on along the minus strand of JANLQS010000130.1, from coordinate 10,735 downwards.
CGGTGATGCTGTTCATGCTCATCACCTATGGCCGTTTCGGGGTCTATGCCAACATCGCGCTGGTGGTGAACGCGCTGCTCGTGCTCGGCATCATGGCGGTGTTCAACGCCACCTTGACCTTACCCGGCATCGCCGGCTTCGTGCTGACGATCGGCGCGGCGGTCGACGCCAACGTGCTGATCAACGAGCGCATCCGCGAGGAATTGCGGCGCGGGCGGAAAATCCTCGACGCCGTCGAAACCGGCTACCGCGAGGCGTTCCGGGCGATTTTCGACGCCAACATCACCCATTCCATTTCGGCCGCGTTGATGTTCTACTTCGGCTCGGGCCCGGTGCGCGGCTTCGCCGTCGTGCTTGGCATCGGCATCGTCACCTCGGTGTTCACCGCGGTCTATTTCACCCGCATGCTGGTCGTGCTGTGGCTGCGCCGGGCGCGGCCGCGCAGCCTGCATATTTGAGGGACCGGCCATGAAATTGCTCAAACTCGTCCCCGACCATACCAATTTGGATTTCATGCGCTGGCGCAACCTCGCGCTGGTCCTGTCGATCATCGCCACCGTCGCGGCGATCAGCTTCACCGCCTGGCGCGGGCTCAACCTGGGCGTCGATTTCGTCGGCGGCCAGATGGTCCGGGTGACCTTCCCGCAGCCGATCGACGTCGAGCGGCTGCGCGGGCAGGTGGACGGGCTGCGGCTGGGCGAGGCCAGCCTGCAGGAATTCGGCGGCCCGCAAAGCTACCAGGTGCGGCTGCCCAAGCCCGAGGGCGGCGACGCCGCCGCCAACCTCGCCGCGTCGAAGGTCCGCGCCATGATCGTCGCCGTTTATCCCGGCGCGCGGGTCGATGCGGTTGAAACCGTGTCGGGCAAGGTGTCGGAAGAACTGGCGCGCGGCGGCGCGATGGCCATCCTGTTCGCCATGATCGGCATCGCCTTGTACATCTGGATTCGATTCGAATGGCAGTTCGGGGTCGGCGCGCTGGTCACGCTGGCGCATGATTTCGCGATGACGCTGGGGTTTTTCGCCTTCACCCGGCTGCAGGTCGACCTCAATGTCGTCGCCGCCTTCCTGACGATCATCGGCTATTCATTGAACGACACCGTCGTCATCTATGACCGAATCCGCGAGAATCTGCGGAAATACCGCAAGATGGCGATCCTGCCCTTGCTCAACCTGTCATTGAACGAGACGCTGGCGCGCACGGTGGTGACGTCGATCACCGTGCTGATCGCGCTGGCGCTGCTGATGGCGATCGGGCCCGAGGTCATCTTCGGCCTGTCGATCGCGATTTTCCTGGGCGTGTTGATCGGCACTTATTCGTCGATCTACATCTCGGCGCCGATCCTGGTGTGGCTGGGGGTTACGCCGGACAGCTTTGTCCGCGGCAGCGAGGATGTCGATGAAACGGTAGCCAGGCCTTCGCGGGCCTGACTTTCAACGGGGCGTCACCAGCGCTTGGCCTTGGGCCAAGCAGCGGATAAGGAAGTATCATGTCCAACCGTACCCGCATCGCGATGCTTATCGCCGCCGCCGTCCTCGTCCTTCCCACCGGCGCCTGCGCGGGCAAGAAGGTCAAGGGCGACACCGCTTATGTCGCTCGCGACGTCAACACCCTCTACGGCCTCGCCAAGCAGCAGCTCGACCGGCAGGATTATCCGCAGTCGGCCAAGCTGTTCGACGAGGTCGAGCGTCAGCATCCCTATTCGGTGTGGGCCCGCCGCGCCCAGCTGATGAGCGCCTTCAGTTATTACATCGCCCGCCAATACCCGGACGCGATCAGCTCGGCCCAGCGCTTCCTGACGATCCATCCCGGCAATGAGGACGCGCCCTACGCCAGCTATCTGATCGCGATGAGCAATTATCAGCAGATCGCCGACGTCTCGCGCGACCAGAAGATCACCCAGCAGGCTTCCGACGCGTTCGACGAGTTGATTCGCCGCTATCCGCAAAGCCGCTACGCCGCCGATGCGCGGCTCAAGCTCGACCTCATCAACGACCATCTCGCCGGCAAGGAGATGGAGGTCGGGCGCTTCTACCAGCGCTCGGGCAAGTGGCTGGCCGCCGCGACCCGCTTCCGCATCGTCATCGACAAATATCAGACCAGCAGCCACACGCCCGAAGCGCTCGAGCGGCTGGTCGAGACTTACCTCAACCTCGGGCTGACGGAGGAAGCGCGCAAATCGGCCGCGGTGCTTGGCGCCAATTATCCGTCGACCAAATGGTACAAGCGCAGCTTTGAGCTGATCCAGAAATACGCCCCCCAGGGCTAAAGGGCGGAAGGGAAGCTCGCGCATGCTGCGGCAGCTTTCCATCCGCGACGTCGTGCTCATCGAGGCGCTCGAGCTGGAGTTCGAGCCGGGCCTCGGCGTCCTGACCGGGGAGACCGGCGCCGGCAAGTCGATCCTGCTCGACGCGCTCGGCCTGGCGCTCGGCGTCCGCGCCGATACCGGGCTGGTCCGCGCCGGCCAGCCGCAGGCCAGCGTCTCGGCACTGTTCGAACTCGATCCCGCCCATCCCGCCTTCGCCGCGCTCGACGCGCAGGGCATTGTGCCCGACCCCGGCGAGCCATTGCTGCTCCGCCGCACGCTCAAGGCCGACGGCGGCAGCCGGGCCTTCGCCGGCGGCGATCCGGTCGGCGCGGCGGGCCTGCGCGACATCGCCGCCGACCTTGTCGAAATCCACGGCCAGCACGACGACCGCGGGCTGCTGAACCCGCGCGGCCACCGCGACCTGCTCGATCGCTTTGGCGGGCTCGACACGGCGGACGTGCGCGCCAGCTGGGCGCGGCTGGGCCGGATCGAGGCCGAACTGGCCGAGCGCCGCGCCGCGCTGGCCGAGGCGGAGCGCGACCGGGAATGGCTCGATTTCGCCATTCTCGAGGTCGATGCGCTGGGCGTCGAACCGGGCGAGGAGGACCGGCTCGCCGGGCTGCGCGCCGAAATGAAGGCGGCGGCGCGGATCGAGGACGACCTCGCCGCGCTCGACGGGCATTTCGCCGGGTCCGAGGGCGCGCTGTCCCAGCTTCGCCAGGCAGCGCGGCGGCTCGAACGGATAGCCGAGGCGCATCCGCTGCTGGCCGAGGCGCTGGCCGCCGCCGACCGGGCGACGATCGAGGCCGCCGATGCCGAGCAGAAGATCGACGAAGCGCGGCGTGCGCTGGCCCATTCGCCGGCCGAACTGGAGGCGGCCGAGGCGCGATTGTTCGACATCCGCGGCCTCGCCCGCAAGCATCGGGTCGAGCCCGACGCACTCCCCGCCTTGCTCGACGACATGCGCGCGCGGCGCGGCGCGATCGACAGCGGCGAAGACGCGGTGGCGGCGCTCGAGGGTCAGTTGGCGGAGGCACGGGACGCTTATCGCGAGGCCGCCGACTCCCTTTCCCTTTTCCGTCACGAAGCCGCGCGACGGCTCGATGCGGCGGTGGCCGGGGAGCTTGGCCCGCTCAAGCTCGATGCGGCCCGGTTCCGTACCGCCATCGCAGCGGCGGAGCCGGGCGCGGGCGGTGTCGACCGAATCGAATATCAGGTGTCGACCAACCCCGGCGCGCCGTTCGGGCCGCTCACGCGGATCGCATCCGGCGGCGAATTGTCGCGCTTCATCCTCGCCCTCAAGGTCGCGCTGGCCGAGGCGGGCGCGGCGGCGACAATGATCTTCGACGAGATCGACCGCGGAGTCGGCGGCGCGGTCGCCTCGGCCATTGGCGAGCGGCTGGCGCGGCTGGCGGAGCGGTCGCAACTACTGGTCGTCACCCATTCGCCGCAAGTGGCGGCCCGCGCCGCGCACCATTACAGGATCGAGAAGGTGCAGGAGGATGGCGCGACTCGCACATTGGTCGTCAAGCTGTCGCCCGCCGAGCGGCGCGAGGAAATCGCCCGCATGCTGTCGGGCGCGGCGGTCACCGACGAGGCCCGGGCGCAAGCGGCGAAACTGTTGGAGGCGGCATGACGGCGATTGAGCAGCGGTTCGGCGACAAGGTCCTGCGCCACGAGCTGTTCGGCGACGGCGGCGACGCCAAGCCGACCGTCATCCTGTTCCCGACGGTGATGGGGGTCAGCGACCTTGAGCGCGGGTTCGCCGAGCGGCTGGCCGGGCAGGGCTATGCCGCGCTCGTCGCCGACCTTTACGGCCGCCGCTTCACCCCCGCCGAGCGCAGCGACGCTTTCGCGGCGATGACCGCGTTGCGCCAGGATCGCGCCGTGTTGCGCGATCTGCTGCTGACGGTTCTCGGCGCGGTGGACACGCCCAAGGTCGCGGCGATCGGTTTCTGCTTCGGCGGGCAGTGCGCGCTCGACCTGGCGCGTGCGGGGGCCGACGTCGCCGGGGTCGCCAGCTTCCACGGCCTGTTCGACCCGCCAGGCCTGCCTCCCCAACCGATCACGGCCAAGGTCGCGGCGTACCACGGCTGGGACGACCCGATGGTGCCGCCCGCAGCTTTAGTGGCGCTGGGCGAGGAGCTGACCGCGGCCGGGTGCGACTGGCAGATCCACGCTTATGGCCACGTCGGCCACGGCTTCACCAATCCGGGCGCCGACGGCAGCACCCCGGGCGTGCAGTTTGACGCGCTGGCGGCGGCGCGCAGCTGGGCGGCGTGCGATGCCTTCCTGACCGAGCTGTTCGAATGAGCCAGAGCGAAGCCGAAGCGGCCAACCGGTTGATGCGGCTGGCGAAGGACATCGCCCGCCACGACCGGCTCTATCACGACCGCGACGCGCCCGAGATTTCGGATGCGGACTATGACGCGCTGGTGCGCGAAAACCGCGCGCTGGAGGCGCAATTCCCGCAGCTGGTCCGCGCCGATTCGCCGTCGCAGCGGCTCGGCGCGGCGCCGACGTCAAGCCTCGCCAAGGTGCCTCACGCCCGGCCGATGCTGAGCCTCGACAACGCTTTTTCGACTGAGGAAGTGCTGGAATTCGTGGCGCGAGTGCGGCGGTTCCTCAACCTGTCGCCCGACGAGCTAGTAGTGCTGACGGCGGAGCCCAAGATCGACGGGCTGAGCTGCTCCTTGCGCTACGAGGATGGTGTGCTGGTGCTGGCGACGACGCGCGGCGACGGGACGGTCGGCGAGGATGTTACCGCCAACGTGCGGACCATCCGCGATGTGCCGCAACGCATAGCGGGCGGCCCTAAAATCCTCGAAGTGCGCGGCGAAGTGTATATGGCGAAGGCCGACTTCGCCGCGTTGAACGCGCGCCAGGAGGCGTCGGGCGGCAAGATGTTCGCCAATCCGCGCAACGCCGCGGCGGGGTCGCTGCGGCAGAAGGACCCGGCGGTGACCGCGGCGCGGCCGTTGCGCTTTTTCGCCCACGGCTGGGGCGAATTGAGCGACCCGCTGGGGCACACCCAAGGATCGGCGATGGCCAAGCTGGCCGGGCTCGGCTTCCCGGTCAGCGGCCAGTTGCGCGCGGTCGAGAGCGTCGACGAGGCGCTGGCGCACTATGCCAGGATCGAGGCGGCCCGCGCCGACCTGCCGTTCGACATCGACGGGGTGGTCTACAAGGTCGACCGGCTCGACTGGCAGGAACGGCTCGGCCAGGTCGCGCGCAGCCCGCGCTGGGGCCTCGCCCATAAATTCCCCGCCGAGCAGGCCGAGACGGTGATAGAGGCGATCGACATCCAGGTCGGGCGGACCGGCAAGCTGACCCCCGTCGGTCGCCTGAAGCCGGTCGGTGTCGGCGGCGTGATCGTCGCCAACGTCACACTCCACAACCGCGATGAAATCGCCCGGCTCGGCCTTCGCGTCGGCGACCGGGTGCGCATCCAGCGCGCCGGCGATGTCATCCCCCAGGTGGTCGAGAATTTGACGCGCGACGCCAAGCGTGCCCCTTATTCATTTCCCGACCATTGCCCGGAGTGTCAGTCCGAAGCGGTCGCCGAGGAGGGCGAGGTCGACGTGCGCTGCACCGGCGGCCTCATTTGCCCCGCGCAACGATTGGAGCGCCTGAAACATTTCGTGTCGCGCGGGGCGATGGATATCGACGGGCTGGGCGAAAAGTCGATCGTCGAATTTCTCGCGCTCGGCTGGCTCAACGGTCCGGCCGACATCTTCCGCCTCAAGGCGCACCGTGACGAGCTGGTCGGCCGCGAGGGATGGAAAGAGATGTCGGTCGACAAACTGCTGGCCGCGATCGACGCGCGCAAGGGTTTCGACCCGGCGCGATTGCTGTTCGGCCTGGGCATTCGCCACGTCGGCGCGGTAACGGCCAAGGATTTGATGAAGGCATTCGGCACGATCGAGGCGCTGCAGGCGGCGGCGACCGGCGAGGGCGCGCAGGACGAGCTGTCGGCGGTCGAAGGCGTCGGGCCGGTGGTCGCGGAGGCGCTCGCCGATTTCTTCCACGAGCCCCACAACCGCGACGCGCTGGCCGATCTGCTCGCGCTGGCCCGGCCCGCCGCGTTCGTCTCCACCGCGAAGGAAACCGAGTGGACCGGCAAGACCATCGTCTTCACCGGCACATTGGAAACCATGAGCCGCGACGAGGCCAAGGCCCAGGCCGAGCGGCTCGGGGCGAGGGCGGCGGGGAGCGTCAGCGCCAAGACCGATCTGGTCGTCGCCGGCCCGGGCGCGGGATCGAAACTGAAGAAGGCAGCGGAATTGGGCGTGCGGGTGGTGAGCGAGGCGGAGTGGGCGGAGATTGTGGCGGGGGCTTAGACGAAACCGATGTCAGTTATGGGTGGAAAGCGGACATTAGCCAGCGGCTGTGTTATGAAAAAAGCAGCTTGGCGAGGAGTGCTCATCTGGTTTGGGTGACGGGCGTTCCGACTGTGGAGTGCGTAGTAGCTAAAAAGGGGGAGTTCAGATGAAAAAGACGATTGTATCGACTTTGGCACCGATCGCGCTTTTTGCCGTGGCAATGCCGGCTCCGGCTCAGGCGCAAACCGACTATCCAAGCATGACCTGGACCGGATTCTATATCGGCATCCATGGCGGCTGCGGTTGGTCGGGCTCGCCTCGCCCGAAGAACTTTGCCGTGGATCCCAACGAAATTGACGAGCCCTATCGCTTTACCCACGACAACGGCAGGGGCTGCTTCGGGGGTGCCCAGCTCGGCTACAACCATCAATTTGCCAACAACTTCCTGCTCGGCATCGAAGCCGACGGCTCTTTCGGCAAGATTCGCTCCAACTTTGCGTGGAACCAGCCGCCTGACGGGACCGGTGATGTCAATCAATGGCAGTCGCGAACCAAGACATTCGGCAGCGTTCGTGGGCGCGTCGGCTATGCGATCGATCGCTTGCTGCCTTATTTCACCGGTGGATTGGCCTTGGGCCGCAACCGGCTGACGACGGTCTGCCCCCAGAGCTGCGACAGTTTCGGCGACCTTGCGAAAAGCTCCGGAACGCGAAACCATCTCGGGTGGGTGCTTGGGGCTGGATTGGAATATGCGGTCAGCAATAATTGGTCGATCAAGGCGGAGTATCAGCATGCTCGGCTGGGGTCGAAATTCTACAATATTCAGGTCGACTTCGATGATGGCGTGTCTTCCGGCCTAAGTTCTGGCCGCCTCCGGTTGGACACGGTGCGGCTCGGGCTCAACTACCGGTTTGCACCGCCCCCGCCGCCGCCACCGGCTCCTCCACCGCCACCGCCACCGCCGCCGCCAGCGGCGACCCAGACCTGCCCCGACGGATCGGTGATCCTGGCGACCGACGCTTGCCCGCCGCCGCCGCCGCCGCCGCCGCCGCCTGCGCCGGCCCCGACACCAGGCGAGCGCGGCTAAGCCGCGTCGCCTTTCAGGCCAAAGCGCGGCCCCGGGGAGCAATCCTCGGGGTCGCTTCCTTGCTGAAACCTATGTACGCCAATTGTGATCGCAGCGACGCTGCGCATTAGTGACCGCGCGAGTGCGAAAGCGATTCTGAAGGGCCGGTTGTCTGCGGACAAGGCTCGCTGGAGTGCGTCCGCGAGCAGACGTTCGTCAACGGCCGGAATGGGTGGAAAACGGACACTGATTATTTGGCTGTTTCAAGCAGCAGCACACACCATTCGCCTTCGCCCCGCGCAGTGACGGTCATCGCTTCCGCCTCATAGGCCGCGATGACCGCGTCTGCTTGCGTGTCCAGCAAGCCAGCGAGAACCACGCTGGCGCCCGGCGCAAGGCTGGCGACGAAGCTCGGCGCCAGATCGATCAGCGGTCCCGCCAGGATGTTGGCGATGAGGAGGTCGAACGGCGCGCGGGTGGCGAGCATCGGGTGGTCCATGCCGTCGGCCACCGCCAGCAGCACTTGGCCCGGGGCGTGGCCGATGGCGACGCGGTTGATGCGGGCATTGTCGGCGCTGACGTCGATGCTGATCGGGTCGATGTCGGTGGCGATGGCTTTCGCTTGCGGCCACAAAGCGAGCGCGGCGAAGGCGAGCAGGCCGGTGCCGGTGCCGATGTCGGCGATGTTGGCGAAGCGCTTGCCGGACACCTCCAGCCGGTCGAGCGCTTCGAGGCAGCCGGCGGTGGTCGCGTGCTGGCCGGTGCCGAAGGCGAGGCCGGCATCGATCTCGAAATTGGTTGCTTGCGGGTCGGGCGCGTGGGCAGGCGTGTGGACGAAGAAGCGGCCGGCGCGGATCGGCTCCAGTCCCGCTTGGCTGATCCGCACCCAATCATCCTCGCCGAGATGCTCGACCTCGGGATCGGCGTTGGCGGCGAGGCGGCGCAACAGCACCAGCTCCTGGGTCGTCGGCTGGTCGGGGAAGTAAGCGTGGAGCCGCCAGTCGTCTGGCTTGGCGGGGTCGGGCTCGTCGGCGACAATCACCGGCGGCGAGTCGGAGAAGGGGAACAAATCCTCGCTTTCGGGCAGCGCTTCGGCTTCGGCGCGGGTGCAGGGAAGGGTAACCCGCCAACTCACTTTGCCGCTTCCTTGGCCAGCCGCTCGTCGAGTCCCTTGGTGCGCGACGCGGCGTAGGTGCGGCAGCCGTCGGGGTCGAGCAATGGCTTGCCCTTGGCCAGCCGGGTGCGCATGTCGCTCGCCGACGGGTGTGGCGTGAGCAGGACTTCGCAGCGACTGGAGGCCACTTTGGCGATCGACTGACGGAACGCGGCGACGGCCGCCGGATGGTCGGAAAAACGGTAACCATCGCGGCTGACCGCGGTCAGGCTGTCGGCATAGACGATCGAGCGGCACACGCCGACGTCGCAGCTTTCCCAGCGCCAGCTGAGCGCGCCCGCCGTGTGGCCCGGAGTCGCCATCGCGGTCAACATGAGGTTGCCGAAGCGCACGGTGTCACCGTCGCCGATAAGGCGGCCGACGGTGGCCGGCGGAAAGGGCTTGAGCTCTCCCGACTGCGGATCGTCGACGCTCGGGATGCCGGTCGCCAACACCTTTGCTGCAGGGGCAGAGGCGACCAATGTCGCGCCGGTCATCCGCTGGAGCTGGGCGATGCCGCCGACATGGTCGTGATGCTCGTGGCTGTGGAGGATATATTTGATGTCGCTTAGCTTGAACCCAAGCTCGCGGATGTTGGCGGCGATCAGTTCGGCGGCGTCCTCGGGCCCTCCGTCGATCAGCACATCACCCTCAATGCCGACGACCAGGATCGAGGAAATGCCGCAGGTGCCGACAAGGTAGGTGTTGGCGTGAATGCGAACCGGTGGCGCGGGTTTGTCCCAATCGTCCCAGTCCTTGCACGTCGCCGCCCACTGCGGGCCCGTCTGCTCGATCGGCGCGCGGGGCGGTGGGGCGTGCGGCGGTATCCTGCCGAGCGGGATGGTGATCTGCTGAAGCGCCAGCGCAACCAGCACGGCGACGCCGCTAACGGACATAGCTGGCGCCATTGACGTCGATCACCGCGCCGGTGGCGCTGGCGGGGGCGTCGGCTGCGAGCCAGCGGATGGTCTCGGCGATTTCTTGCGGCGTGGCGGCGCGGCCGAGCGGGATGTCGGCGAGCAATTTGTCGCCGCCGCGGCTGGCGAGATAGTTCTCGACCATGCCGGTGGCGGTGAAGCCGGGACAGACGGCGAAGGCGAGGATGTTTTCGTGCGCGTATCCGCGGGCGATCGACTTGGTCATGGCGATCATGCCCGCCTTGGACGCGGCATAGTGCCAGTGCATCGGCGAATCGCCGCGATAGGCGGCGCGGCTGGCGACGTTGACGATGCGCCCGGAGTCATTTTCCCCACCCACCCCGGACGAGCGGAAGTGGGCGATGGCGTGGCGGCACAGGTCGGCGCTGGCCTGGAGGTTGACGGCGAGGGTTCTGGCCCAGGCGGCGTGCCATTCCTCATCGCCGGCGTTGTCGGCGATACCTTCGAAAATGCCAGCGTTGTTGACCAGCACGTCGATCCGCCCGTCGAGCCGTTCGAATGCTTCCTGCCACAGGCGGCGCGCGGCGTCGGGGTCGGTGAAATCGGCGGCGGCGAGCGTGTCGCTGCCGGCGGTCGAATGGCCGACGACGCGGTGACCCGCTTCCTCGAGGGTGGCGAGGGTGGTTTCGCCGATGCCGCGGCTCGCGCCGGTGAGGAGGATGTTCATGGCGTTTCGCCTAGCGCCGTCAGGCGCGCGGCGAAAGCGTCAGGCGGCGAATTGGGCGGCGAACTCGGTGCTTGCAGAGGAGAATCCGTCGATCTGCTTGGCGAACTCGCCAAACTCCTGTTCGACCGTGTCGATCGAGGCCGCGACATTTTCGGTATCGGTGCGGATCGAGGAGATGGTCGAGCTCATGGAGTCGGCGGCGAGCGCGGTTTCGTCGACCGCGGCGGTGATCATCGTCACCGTCTGCGCCTGCAACTCCATCGCCTGACGGATGCGGTCGGCG
>JANLQS010000091.1:0-34345 GCA_031367995.1 Sphingomonas sp. | reverse complement strand
GTGTCGCAGCAGGGCCCGTTCAAGCCCGACCATTACCGCTATTGAACCATGCCGGGCGCCGGGCAGCCGGCGCCCTTTTTCTTTGCCGGCGCCAGCCCTATGACGAGCCTATGCGGCTGACGGGGACGATCGGGTGAGTGTTGGGGCGGAGGTCGGCTCCGCGATCATCGTCGTCGCCGCTTTGTGGGTGGCGATCGCCGCCTTCCTGTCGATCCTCGCCGTCCGCCGCATCCGCCGCGCGGATCAACTGATCGGTGCCGCCCAGGATTTCCGCGAACTCCTTGAGGCGGCGCCGGCCCGCCCGCTGGTCGTCTTTCCCGATGGCCGGATCGAGCCCGACCGCCAATTGCTGCGCAGCCTCGGCCTGCAATCGGTCCCGGAGCGGTTGGCCGATTTGTCGTCGGACGAAGCGGGCATCGTCGCGGAGGATCTCGACGCGCTGCAAACCGATATTGCCGGTGCCGCACTGGGCGGAAAACCCGTGCGCCGGATGGTCCGTATCGCCCCGTCGGGCCGAGTGCTGGAGGTGCGCGGCGGCCCGGCTGCGTCGCCCGCACCGGCCGGCACCATGCTGCTGTGGCTGTTCGATATCAGCGACGCCGAAGCGCAGCGCGCGACCCTCGCCGGCCGGCTCGGCCAGACCGAAGGAGCGCTCGACGCGCTGACCCACCTGATCGAGGCCGCGCCCTTCCCGATGTGGTATCGCGGACCCGACCTCAGCCTCGGGCTGGTCAATTCCGCGTTCGTGGCGGCGGTCCAGGCGCGCGATGCGGCGGAGGTCATTGCCCGCGGCAGCGAGCTGGTCGACGCCACCGGGGAGGAGGGCGCCCGCGTCGGCGCCATGCGCGCGCTCGAAACCGGGCGGCCCTATTCGCGCACCCAGCCGGCAACCATCGGCGAGAAACGGCGGATGTTGCGACTGGTCGACGTGCCGCTGCCGACCGGCGCGGTGGCCGGCTTCGCGATCGACATCCAGGATCTCGAGGATTTGCGCATCGAGCTCGCCCACAACATTGAATCCCAGCGCGAACTGGCCGACCGCATGACCGCCGGCGCGGTTCAGTTCGACGCCGATCGCCATCTCGATTTCTATAATCAGCCGTTTGCGATCATGGCCCGGCTGGAGCCCGAATGGCTCGCCGAGCGGCCCGAATTCGACCGCATCCTCGAACGCATGCGCGAGATGAGCCGCCTGCCCGAAGTGCGCGATTTCCCGGCGTGGAAGGCCGAGCGCCGCGGCTGGTTCCTGTCGCCCGAGGAAGCGATCGAGGAAGACTGGATGCTGGCAAACGGCGATCACCTCCGCATCGTCGCCCAGCCGCTTCCCGACGGCGGCCTTCGCCTGATCCTCGAGGACCGCACCGAACAGGTCCGCCTTGCCTCGGCGCGCGACACCTTGCTTCGAGTCCGCGCCGCGACCTTCGACAATCTGTTCGAGGTGATCAGCGTGTTCGCCTCGGACGGTCGGCTCTATCTGTGGAACCGGCGTTTCTCCGAGGTATGGAACCTCGACGAGACGTGGCTGGCCGAACATCCGCGGGTCGACGAATTGGTCCCGGCGCTGGCCAAACAATTGGTCAACCCGACCGCCGCCGCCCAGGTCCGCGAGATGGTCCGCTCGACCACCAGCGGGCGTCAGTCCGGCACCGGCCGGGTCGTCATGACCGATGGCCGCCAGTTCGAATTCGCCGCGGTCCCGCTGCCCGACGGCAATGCATTGTTCACGATGATTGACGTCACCGATAGTTCGCGGATCGAGGCCGCGCTGCGCGAACGGGCGACGGCGCTGGAGGAGACGGACCGCGTCAAGACCGGTTTTGTTGCCAACATGAGCTACGAGCTGCGCACCCCGCTGACCTCGATCGGCGGGTTCGCCGAGATGCTCGCCGGGGGCTATGCCGGAAAGCTCGCCCCGGCCGCCGCCGATTACGTCTCCGCCATCCTCGAATCCGTCGCCCGCCTGTCGAAGATGATCGACGACGTGCTCGACCTCACCCAGGGCGACACGCGCGGCGTGACCCTGGAAAAGGAGCGGGTCGACATGGCCGGATTGAGCCGCGCCACCGCCGATGCCTTGCGCCCGCGCGCCGAAGAGAAGGGCCTCCACTTCAAGGTCGGGATCGATGCCTCGGCCGGCTATGTCGTCGGCGATGCGCGACGGCTGCGCGAATCGATCGAGCATTCGCTGCGCAATGCCATCGCGTTTACCGAGACCGGCGGAAAGGTGTCGCTGACTGCCAGGGGCGACGACGCCCAGGTGACGATCAGCATAGCCGACAACGGTCCCGGAATTGCGCCTGACGACCAAGCGCTGGTGTTCGATCGCTTCCACCGCGTCGGGACCAGCGGGCGCGGCGGCGATCCGGCGCTCGGCCTCGGCCTCCCGCTGACTCGCCAGTTCATCGAGGCGCACGGCGGGTCGGTCCAGTTGAAGTCGAAGCTCGGCAAAGGCACAGAGGTCATTCTCACGATCCCCCGCGCCGCGCCATGATCCTTGCCGACGAGGCCGCGACCCGGGCCGCTGGAGCGGCGCTCGCCCCGCTGCTCCGCGCCGGCGACATCGTCACGCTCGACGGCCCGCTCGGCATCGGCAAGACGACCTTCGCGCGCGGGCTGCTCGCGGCGCTCGGCCATGCGGGCGAGGTGCCGAGCCCGAGCTTCGCCATCGTCCAGCCTTATGAGCTCACCCCGGTGCCGCTGTGGCACGCCGATTTGTATCGCATCAACGATCCGTCGGAACTGGCCGAGCTTGGCCTTGAATCGGTGCTCGACGAGGGCGCGCTTCTGGTGGAATGGCCGGAGCGAGCCGGGAAGGGCGCATTTCCCGGGGCGCTTTGCCTGAGCTTTGAGCCGGCACCGCGTGGCGCGCGGCGCTTGACAGCCCGGGTCCCGGCGGCATGGGAAGACCGATGGCCTCCCCGATGATTCCGCCCGCCGCCGCGCCCGCTTTCCTCGCCCGTAACGGATGGGCCGGCGCGCGCATCGAACCGCTGGCCGGTGACGCCAGTTTCCGCCGCTATTTCCGTGTGATAGACGATGCCGGTGGGCGCCAGGCGGTGTTGATGGACGCGCCCCCCCAGCATGAGGATGTCCGCCCATTCCTGGCCATCGCCGACCACCTCATCGCCCACGGCCTGCGCGCCCCGCTTACCCTGGCCCGCGACCTCGATCAGGGCCTGCTGCTGCTCGAAGATTTCGGCGATCGCCGCGTCAATCCGGTGCTGGCCGAGGAGCCTCATCTCGAGCAGGACGTTTATGCCCGGGCGATCGACACGCTGGCTGACCTTCACCGCCTGCCGTTGCCGGACGTTCCGCCCTACGATGAAGCGGCGCTGCTGCGCGAGGCGCGGCTGTTCCCCGAATGGTACGCGCCCGCCGCCGGGCTCGACGTCGATGCCGACGCCCACGACGCAGCATGGCGCGCCGCCTGGGCCGGGGCACTGGCCCGCAGCGAGGCCGCGCCGGTCCTCGTCCTGCGCGATTATCACGCCGACAACCTCATGCTGCTCGACGATGGCGGGCTCGGCCTGCTCGATTTCCAGGACGCGCTCGCCGGCCACCCCGCTTACGACCTCGTCTCGTTGCTCCAGGACGCGCGGCGGCATGTTTCGCTGGAGCTGGAGCAGGCGATGATCGCCCGCTACCTCGACCGCGCCGGGGTCGCCGACCGCGACGCCTTTCTGGCGGATTACGCGGTGATCGGGGCGCAGCGCCACGCCAAGGTGCTCGGCATCTTCACCCGGCTGTGGAAGCGCGATGGCAAGCCGCATTATCTCGCCTTTCAACCGCGCAACTGGGCGCTGATGGAACGCGTGTTGGCCCATCCCGCGCTCGACGGCGTGCGCGCCTGGTTCGACGCCAATGTCCCCGCCGAGTCCCGCGCCGCCGCTTTCGCCGGGCACACCGGATGACCGCGGTCCCGGCGACGGCGATGGTCATGGCCGCCGGCCTCGGCAAGCGGATGCGCCCGTTGACCGATCATCGCCCCAAGCCGCTGGTCGAACTGGCGGGAAAGGCATTGATCGACCATGTCCTCGACCGGCTCCGCGCCGCCGGCGTCCGGCGCGTCGTCGTCAACGTCTATTATTTTCCCGAGCAGGTCGAAGCGCATCTCGCCGCTTGTGCCGGCGGTCTCGACGTCGCCATCAGCGACGAACGCGGGCTGCTTCTGGAGACGGGCGGCGGGCTGGCCCGCGCTCTGCCCTTGATCGACGCCGATCCGTTCCTGGTCGTCAACAGCGACAATTTCTGGACCGATGGCGACGGCGACGCGCTGCGCAAGCTGGCGGCGGCGTGGAACGACCAGATGATGGACGCGCTGCTGCTGCTCGTTCCGCGCACCGAGGCCGGTAACCACAACGGCAGCGGCGATTTCAACCTCGATGCCGCCAATCGCCTGGAACGCGGCGTCGATGGCGCCGATTTTGTCTTCACCGGCATCCAGATGATCGCCAAGCGCCTCCTGCGCGACGCGCCCGTCGGGCCCTTCTCGACCAATTTGCTGTGGGACCGGGCGATCGGCGAGGGTCGGGGCTATGGCATCATCCACGATGGCCGCTGGTTCGATGTCGGCACGCCGGCAGCCATCGCCGCGACCGAGGCAGTGCTGGCCGGTGCCTGAACCGCCGCGCCCGCCCGCCGTCTTCACCATCCCTTCTCACCGGAGCTTTGCCGACGCGCTCGCCGCCGGCATCCTCCGCCGCCACGGCCGCGACCCGCTGAGTCTCGCCCAGGGCCGGCTTCTGCTGCCCAACAACCGCGCGGTGCGCAGCATCACCGAGGCGTTCGTCCGCGCCAGCGGCTCGGGCCTTGTCCTGCCGCGGCTCATCGCCATCGGCGATCCCGAACTTGGCGAGCGGGTCGGCGATGCGCTCGATCCCCTCGACCTCGCCGACGCCGTCCCGCCGGCGATCGACCCGCTCGAACGCCAGTTATTGCTCGCCGCTTGGGTCCGCGAAGGTGACGAGGGCACCGCCGAGGCGATGCGTCTGTCGGCCGACCTCGCTCGTGCGCTCGACGCTTTGCTGATCGAGGAGGTCGCGCCGACGCGGCTGCGCGAAGTGATGCCCGACGCGCCCGATCTCGCGCTCCATTGGCAGGCGGCGCTGGCCCGGCTCGACGCGCTTGCGGAGCAATGGCCGCGCAAGCTCGCCGAGCGTGGCGAAGTCGATCTCGCCACCCGCCGCGGGCGGCTCCTGCGCCAGCTCGCCGATCGCTGGGGCCAGCGGCCACCCGCCGGCTTCACCATCGCCGCCGGAATCACCACCGCCGCCCCGGCCGTCGCCACTCTGCTCGCCCGCGTTGCCCGCTTGCCCGACGGCGCGGTGGTGCTGCCCGGCCTGGCGCTGGCCGACACCATGCCCGATAGTGAATGGGACGCGCTCGGCCCCGATGACGACGGCCACGGCGAGGAGCGCCACCCGCAATATCACCTGAAAATCCTGCTCGACCGGCTTGGCGTTGCCCGAGCCGAGGTCGAGCGCTGGCAGGGCGGGGGCCGCGCCGCCTCGCCCGCCGTTCGCGGCCGCGCCATTGCCCACGCCATGACCGCCGCCGATTTCTCCGACAAATGGAGCAGCCTTCCCCCGCGCGAGCGCCGCCTGACAGGAATTCGCTGCGCCGAATTGCCCGATCCGGCGAGCGAGGCGCAGGCCATCGCCATCGCCCTTCGTCACGCGCTGGAGACGCCCGGCGAGACCGCCGCTCTGGTCACCCCCGACCGCCAGCTTGCTGCCCGCGTCGCGGCGCATCTCGCGCGGTGGGGCATCACCGCCGATGACAGCGCCGGTCTGCCCTTGTCGAAGACCGCCGCCGGCATGCTCCAGCTGGCGATAGCGTCCGCCGTCGAGGAGGAATTGGCGCCGGTCGCGCTGCTGACGCTGTTGAAGCACCCTCTGGTCGGCGGCGTCGAAGAGCAGCGCCGTTTATGGCTCGACGCGGTTCGCACGCTCGACCTCAAGCTGCGCGGGCCGCGACCGCGCGCGGGCCTCGCTGGGCTCGACGAACAATTCGCGGCCAAGGCGGCCAAACCCTGGGCCGCGGTGCGCCCGGTGCTGGCGGCGATGCTCGCTTCGTTCGAAGATTCCGCCACTCTCGCCGCTCGCGCCGCTGAGTTGCACCGGGCTGCCGACGCCATTGCTGGGCCACGCGCCTGGAGCGGCGCCGATGGCCGCGCAAGCGCCGATTTGCTCGCTCGTCTCGAAGCGTCGCCCGCCGCGGCCGCACTCACCGTGGCCGAAGGCGAGTTGCTGCCGATCCTGCGCCATCTGCTCGACGCCGAAGCGGTCCGCCGGCCCTACGGCGGCCACCCGCGCATCTTCATCTGGGGGCTATTGGAAGCACGGCTGCAGCATGCCGACTTCATGGTGCTGGGCGGGATGAACGACGGCGTCTGGCCGTCCGTCCCCAGTCCCGACCCGTGGCTTGCTCCGGCCATCCGCCGCTTGCTTGGCCTGCCCGGACTGGAGGCCCGCATCGGTCTGGCTGCGCACGACTTCGCCTCGGCGCTCGGCGCTCCGCGTGTGCTGTTGACCCGTGCCCGCCGCGATAGCCGCTCGCCGACCATCGCCTCGCCGTTCTGGCGGCGGCTGCAGGCGATGACCGGCGGTGTCACCCGCGACGTCCGGTTGGAGCGGCTGGCCCAGGCGATCGATGCCGCCGGGCCGCCCACGCCCGTCCACAAGCCGATGCCGCGTCCGACCGTGGCCCAGCGGCCGAAAGAGATTGCGGTCACCGACCTCGACCGGCTCAATGCCGACCCGTTCGCTTTCTACGCCCGCGCCATCCTCAAGCTTTACGTCACCGAACCGGTCGACGCCGACCAGACCGCGGCATGGAAGGGCACCGCGGTGCACAAGGTGTTCGAGGAGTGGTTCGAGCATGACCAGTGCGACCCGGCGACGCTGGCCGGCCGTGCCCGGGCGCTGATCGACGGCGACAATATCCACCCCATGCTCCGCGCTTTGTGGGGCCCGCGCCTGGCCGAGGCGATCGACTGGGCGGCGCGGGCCGTGGCCGAAGACGCGGCGAACGGCCGCATCCCCATCGCTGCCGAGGAGAAAGGCGAAGCGGACATCGTCGGCGTCAAGCTCAAGGGCCGCGTCGACCGCATCGACCGCATGGCCGACGGGCGCCTTGCCATCGTCGACTACAAGACCGGCAAGGCGCCGACCGGCAAGGCGGTGGCGGAAGGCTTCGCGCTGCAACTGGGCCTGCTCGCGCTGATCGCCGAGGCCGGCGGGTTCAAGGGCGTCACCGGCACCAGCGGCGCGCATGAATATTGGTCGCTGGCGAAGGACAACAAGGGCGGTTTCGGCAAGCGCGTCGCCGCCGACAAGGACATCGGCGCGGAAGGCTTCGTCGCCCGCGCGCTCGAGCAATTCACCAAAGCAGCCGAAGAGTATCTGCTGGGCGACAAGGTATTCGAGGCCAAGCTCAACCCTGCCTACGCGCCTTATGGCGACTATGATCAGCTGATGCGGCTCGAGGAATGGTACGGCCGCGACTGATCAGTCGGGCCGAGTCCCGCCCATACCGCCGCCGCCGCGCTTGGGCTTCTTGACCTTCGACGCATAGAGCAAGGCGGCGACGATCGCCGCCGAGCCGACGCCGACCGCGACGCCCGCCTTGACCAGCTTGGCCCGCCGTTCGTCCTGATCCTTGTCATCGCTCATTTTGGTGCTTACTGCTGTGACCGTGAAGCGTCTCGTCTAAGGCAGCGCTCGGCGCTTGGGAAGCAGGGGCGGGCTTGCTATGCCGTGCGGCAATGTCGCGTCGTCTCAAACCCCTGCCGGTGCTCGAAGGCGATCAGCGGCTCGCTTCCGACCCGTCGGGCCATGCCGCGCTGTCGGCTTCGGCCGGGACAGGCAAGACCCAGGTGCTGACCGCGCGGGTTCTGCGCTTGCTGCTCCAGGGAACGCCGCCACAGGCCATCCTGTGCCTCACTTTCACCAAGGCCGGCGCCGCCGAAATGGCAAACCGGCTAGGCGAGCGGCTGGCAAGCTGGGTGCGGCTGCCCGACAAGGAGCTCGAGAAGGAGCTGTTCGCCTTGGGCGAGGTGCGTGACAAGCCCGCGATGCAACGCGCCCGGCGGCTGTTCGCCCGGGTGATCGAGGCGCCCGGCGGCCTGCGCATCCAGACCATCCACGCCTTCGCCCAGACCCTCCTCGCCAGCTTCCCGGCCGAAGCCGGTATCGTCCCCGGCTTCCAGCCGATCGAAGGCCGCGCCAAAGCCGAGCTGGCGCGCAAGACGCTAGCGGCGTTGCTGGTCGAGGCGGAAACAAGCGGCGATGGCGCGTTGATCGCCGACGTCCAGTCGCTTAGCCTGCGCCTCGGCGAGCAGGGCGCGGAAACCTATCTGATGGACTGCGCCCACGCCGATCCCATGGCGATTGCGCCATTCGCCGTGCCCGGCGCCGCCGAAGCCTGGCTCCACCGCGAAATGAAGCTGCCCGACGGGTCGGTCGAGGACTTTCTCACCGCCCGCTGCGCTGACGATGGGTTCGACTGCGATCTGCTGCGCGCCATCGCCGGGGCCAACAAGGCGTGGGGCGGCAAGAGCGGCGCCGGCCACGCCGAAACGATCGAGCGCTGGCTGGCGATGGCTCCCGCCGACCGCGCCGCCGCTCTGCCCGACCTGGCGTTGGTCGCGTTCACCCAGACGGGCGACCTGCGGAAGGTCTACCCCGGGCAAACCAAGGCCGATCCCGCTTATCAAGCGCACGTCGACCAGCTCGCCGAAGCGGTTGGCGAGCTGCTCGCCTATCAGCGCGGCGCCGCCTTCGCCGCCGCCGCCGCCGCCGGTCTTCGCGCCGGGGCCGCCTTCGCCGCCGCTTATGCCCGCGCCAAGCGCGCCGCCGGGGTCGCCGATTTCAACGACCTCATCCGCTGGACCCGCGGCCTGCTGCAACAGGACGGTATGGGCCCGTGGATCCGCTTCAAGCTCGACCGGCAGACCGACCACGTCCTGGTCGACGAAGCGCAGGACACCAATGCCGACCAATGGGCGATCGTCGACGCGCTGATCGACGAATATTTCAGCGGCTCGGCGGAAGCCGATGGCCGGTGGCGCACCCTGTTCATGGTCGGCGACTACAAGCAGGCGATCTACAGTTTCCAGGGCAGCGACCCGCAGCGCTTCGACGATTACCGCAAGTCGATCGCGCTGCGCGCCGCCGGGATGGATGCGGCCGCGGGGCCCGACGGCATGGTCCGCCCGTTCCGCGACCTGTCGATCAGCGCCAGCTTCCGTTCGTCGCAAGCGGTGCTCGATGTGGTCGATGCGGTCATCGCCGAGGTCGGGCCGCGCTCGATGGGGCTGGGGGGCGACCCCGGCGCGCACATCGCCTTCCACGCCGACCGCCCCGGCTTGGTCGAGCTGTGGCCGCCGTTCGTCGCCGAAGCCGCGGCGGGGGATGACGACGATGGCGGCGACGAAGGCTGGATCGACAAGCCGCTGCGCCATTTTGCCGACCGCATCGCCCGCCAGGTTCGCGCCTGGATCGACGAGGCGCCGGTCATGGCCAGCACCGGCCGGCCGCTGGCGCCGGGCGACATATTGATCCTCGTCCGCAGCCGCACCGAACTCGCCTCGCTGATTGTCGCCCGTCTCTATGAGCAGCGCGTCGCCGTTGCCGGGATCGACCGGCTCCACCTCGCCAAGCCGCTGGCGGTCAAGGATCTCATTTCGGCGATCGCTTTCGCGGTGCAGCCGAACGACGACCTCAACCTCGCCGGCCTGCTGGTGTCGCCCTTGGTCGGGCTCGACCAGGAGAAATTGTTCGCCCTCGCTTATGAACGCGGCGGCTCGTTGTGGAGCGCGCTCCGCGACCGGCGGGACGCGCCTTACGTGGCGGCGCAGGCCACGCTCGGCGGCCTGCTCGAAATGGCCGATTTCGTTACTCCCGCGCGGTACCTCGCGACGATCCTGTCGGGGCCGATCGACGGCCGCCGCAAATTGCTCTCTCGGCTCGGCGAGGAGGCCCGCGACCCGATCGAGGAATTGCTGTCGAGCGCGCTCGAATTCGAAGCGCAGGAGACGCCCTCGCTCGATCGCTTCCTCGCCTGGTTCGCCAGCGGCGACGTTGAGATCAAGCGCGACGCGGCGGCCCCCTCGAATGCGGTCAGGGTGATGACCGTCCACGGCGCCAAAGGGCTCGAGGCGCCGCTCGTCATCCTCGCCGACGCCACCCACGACCCGGCGAAAAGCGGTGGCAACCGCTCAGTCATGGACATGCCCCGCGAAGATGGCGATCCGGTGCCGCTGGTCCGCCCCCGCGCCGACGAGCGCGTGGCGCCGTTTCGCGAGATGATCGAGGAGGCCAAGCGCCTCGACCTCGAGGAGCATTGGCGACTCCTGTATGTCGGCCTGACCCGCGCCGCCGAGCGACTGGTCATCGCCGGGGTCATGCCGCGCCACGGGGTGGTCGCGAATAGCTGGCACGCCCGCGCCCAGCTGGCGATGACGGCGATCGGCGCGCAGCCGTTCGCCAGCCCGCTGTGGGGGGAGGGGATGCGTTGGGCCAAAACCGGCGGCGCCGCCAAAAAGCCCCGACGCGCGCCGATCGACCTCGGCAGTCCACTGCGACCCGACTGGCTGGATCGGCCCGCACCGGTCGAGGATTCCCCGCCGCGCCCTTTGGCGCCGTCCGCGCTTGGCGGTCACGACAGCGCGCCGCCGCCAAGCCCGGAGCTGCGCGCGGCGGCCCGGCGCGGCACCTTGCTCCACGCGTTGTTCGAGCGCCTTCCGGGCGCCGACGTGGCCCTGCGTGAAGAGCTGGCACTCGCATGGCTCGAACGGGCAGGGGTGACCGACCCCGCCGAGCGATCCGAAATCGCGACAGCGGCGCTGCGCGTGATCGGGGATCCACTCTACGCAGACCTGTTCGCGCCCGATACGCTGGCCGAGGCGCCGATCGCCGCCACGCTGGCCGACGGGCGGGTCATCGCCGGGACCATCGATCGGCTATGCATCGGCGACGGGCTGGTCCGGGTGATCGATTTCAAGACCGGGCGCGGCGTTCCCGCCGATGCCGCGGCCGTCCCCGATTCGCACCGCGCCCAGATGACCGCCTATGTCGAAGCGCTGAAGGTCATTTTCCCAAGCCGCCGGGTTGAGGCAGCGCTGCTTTACACCCATGCGCCTCGGCTGATTCAACTCGACGGTTGAGCCGGCGCAGGGCAATGCCCATATGGGGCGTCAACGCTGGACATGAGGACCATCAGACATGGGCGCGCATACCAAGACCGTCACCGACGAAAGCTTCCAGGCCGACGTACTCGATTCATCGACGCCGGTGCTGCTCGATTTCTGGGCGGAATGGTGCGGGCCGTGCAAGATGATCGCCCCGGCGCTCGAGGAAATCGCCGCCGAGCTGGGCGACAAGGTGACCATCGCCAAGATCAACATCGACGAGAATCCCGATACGCCGGGCAAATATGGCGTGAGGGGCATTCCGACGATGTTGCTGTTCAAGGGCGGTAAGCCGGTCGCGCAAAAGGTTGGCGCGGCGCCGCGCGGGCACATCCAGCAGTGGCTCGAGGCGGAACTCGGCTAGACCGTTTGCGGCGGCGGGCCGCCCCCGTCGTCAATTGACTTGCCCTGGGGCCAACCCTACATCGCGGCCCGACTTCGCCCGCGCGCGGGCGGGACCTATTCTTGCGTCTCCCGCGTCCGGTTTTTTTAGGATCATCCATGTTCGCCGCACTGGCTAAAAACATCTTCGGGTCGGCCAACGACCGTTACGTCAAAAGTCTCGGCAAGACGGTCGACGCGATCAACGGCTTCGAACCGAAGATCGCGGCGATGAACGACGTAGAGCTGCGCGGCCAGACCGACATCTTCCGCCAACGGCTCGACGCCGGCGCCAAGCTCGACGACCTGCTGCCGGAAGTCTTCGCCACGGTGCGCGAAGCCGCCAAGCGCTCGCTCGGCCAACGCCACTACGACGTCCAGATGATTGGCGGCATCGCCCTCCATCGCGGCGAGATCGCCGAAATGAAGACCGGCGAGGGCAAGACGCTGGTGGCGACACTCGCGGTCTATTTGAATGCGCTGGTCGGCAAGGGCGTCCACGTCGTCACCGTCAACGACTATCTCGCCAAGCGCGACGCCGACTGGATGGGGCAGGTTTATCGCTTCCTCGGCCTGACCGTCGGGGTGATCATCCCCAACCTGTCCGACCAGCAGCGCCGCGACGCATACAATTGCGACATCACCTACGCCACCAACAACGAGCTCGGGTTCGATTATTTGCGCGATAACATGAAATATTCGCGCGACCAGATGGTCCAGCGGCCATTCGCCTACGCTATTGTCGACGAAGTCGATTCAATCCTGATCGACGAAGCGCGGACGCCGCTGATCATTTCCGGCCCGACCGACGACAAGTCGGAGTTGTACATCGGCGTTGACGCGCTGGTGAAGCAGTTCGCGCGCGAGGATTACGACCTAGACGAGAAGCAGAAGAGCATCGTCCTGACCGAGGACGGCACCGAAAAGGCCGAGCGGATGCTCGAGGATGCCGGCCTGATCGAAGGTCATAACCTGTACGACATCGCCAACACCCAGACCGTCCATCACCTCAATCAGGCGTTGAAGGCCAACATGATGTTCAAGCGCGACATCGACTACATCGTGAAGGAAGGGAAGGTCATCATCATCGATGAGTTCACCGGCCGCATGATGGACGGTCGGCGTTGGTCGGACGGGCTTCACCAGGCGGTCGAGGCGAAGGAGGGCGTACAGATCGAGCCCGAGAACCAGACCCTCGCCTCGATCACCTTCCAGAATTATTTCCGCATGTACCCGAAGCTGTCGGGCATGACCGGTACCGCGCTCACCGAAGCGCCAGAATTCTTCGACATCTACAAGATGAATGTCGTGTCGATCCCGACCAACGTCGATGTCCAGCGGATCGACGACGACGATGAATTCTACAAGAACATCACCGACAAGTTTGGCGCCATCGCCAAGGAAATCAAGAAACGGCAGGAAATCGGCCAGCCGGTCCTGGTCGGCACGGTCTCGATCGAAAAATCGGAAATGCTCAGCGAATTCCTTCAGCAGGAAGGCATCCGCCACGAAGTTCTCAATGCCCGCTTCCATGAAAGCGAAGCGCATATCGTCGCTCAGGCGGGCAGCATGGGGGCGGTCACCATCGCCACCAACATGGCCGGACGCGGCACCGACATCCAGCTTGGCGGAAACGTCGAGTTCCGTATCGAGGACGAGCTCAAGGACCTCGTCGACGGACCCGAGCGCGACGCCGCGATTGCCAGGATCAAGGATGAGGTCGCCGAGCAGAAGCGCCTGGTGCGCGAGGCCGGCGGCCTGTTCGTGCTCGGCACCGAGCGCCACGAGAGCCGCCGCATCGACAATCAGTTGCGCGGCCGTTCCGGGCGCCAGGGCGATCCCGGCCTGTCGCGCTTCTACCTCTCGCTCGACGACGATCTCCTCCGCATCTTCGGGCCGGAGACGATGTTCGCGCGGCTGATGAACAAGAATCTCGAGGACGGCGAGGCGATCATCTCGCCGTGGATCTCCAAGGCGATCGAGACCGCGCAGAAAAAGGTCGAGGCGCGCAACTACGACATCCGCAAGCAGGTGGTCGAGTTCGACGACGTCATGAACGACCAGCGCAAGGTCATTTACGAGCAGCGCGGCGACATCATGGAATCGGACCATGTCAGCGACGTGGTCGAGGATTTCCGCGCGGAAACCGTCGCCAGCCTGGTCACCGCCAGCTGTCCGCCGGGCGCCTACCCCGAGCAATGGGATATCGAGCGGCTCAAGACCGACCTCGGCGAAATCCTCGGCCTCGATCTGCCGGTCGACGAGTGGCTGGCCGAGGAAGCGGTCGAGCAGGACCTGATCATCGACCGCGTCCAGGCGCGCAGCGACGAGGTCATGGCCGCCAAGCTGGAACAGGTCGACCCCGACCAGTGGATCAACTTCGAAAAGCAAATGCTGATCCAGACGCTCGACCATCATTGGAAAGAGCATCTCGCCACGCTCGATGCGCTGCGCCAGGTGATCTACCTTCGCAGCTACGCCCAGAAGAAGCCGATCGACGAATATAAGCAGGAAGCCTTCATGCTGTTCGAGCGGCTGCTGACCGAAATCCGCGAGGACGTCACGCGCACGCTGATGCGTGCCAATGTCCAGGTCGAAGCGGCGCCGCCGCAGCCGGCCTTGCCCGACTTCATCACCCACCACATCGACCCGCTGTCGGGCGATGACGACAGTTTCGACATCGACGCTGCTTCTCTCGCCGGGATGGTCGGCACCTTGCCGCCGCGGCCGGCGCCGACGACGACGATGCCCGACGAGTCGCCGGTGCCGGAGCCTGAGAGCCGCAACGCTCTATGCCCGTGCGGTTCGGGCCTCAAATATAAGCATTGCCACGGTCAGGCGGGCTAGGCGGCGCGGGCGAGACCGGCGCGGCGGGTGAGGGTCAGCGACCGGATCCAGTCCTGCGCCGGGCGTTCGAACCGCTGGTAGACCAGGCGGGCGACGACCAGAGTCGTGCCGAGGTATGCGATGAGGAACCACGGGCTGGCCACCGGCAGCACTCGCCCGCTCGCCGCGGCGGCGATCGCCAATATCAGTTGCAGCGGGAAATGGCACAGATAGCTTGAATATGTGAGGTTGCCGGCGGCTTGGATCGGTGTCTCCCACCGCTCGGGAATCGGCCAGTCCTGGGCCGCCAGGAACAGCAAGGGGGGCACCGCCAGCATCAGCGTGAACGGCAGTACCGCGGGTTCGCCAAGCACGCCTGTCCACCACGCACAGCCAAGCACCGTGACAAGCATCGCCGCCGCGACGAACCGGGGTCCTCCGACATCCCCCTGCGCGGTGGATCCAAGCAGCAATCGCGCCGCGGCGCCGCCGGCGAAGAAATAGCCGGCGCAGACCAGGGCGGGGGATTCGACCCCGATCAGCATCGCCCCGATGCTGGTGACGATGGCGCCGCCAATCAGCCACGCCGAGGTGCCGAACATCCTGACCAGCAGGAAAAACAGCGCATAGACGAACACTTCCGCCGACACCGACCAGATCGGTCCGTTGAAGCTGAACGCGGCAGGCGCCCCCCAATGCGTCGCCATCCCCAGGTTGAGGAGGAAATTGGGCAGATTGTTGTCCGGATAGACGAACGGATGGCCGGCCAGCGCCTGGTGCACCGGCTGCAGCGCGGCGATCAGCAGGAGAGTGACGATGTGCAGCGGGTAAAGCCGCGAGAAGCGCAGCCAGAAGAAGCGCGACCCGCTGACCATCCGGTCGGCGATCGCCGCGCCATATTTCCAGAAGAAGATGAAGCCGCTGATGCCCCAGAACAATTGCACGCCGAACTGGCCATATTCGTAGAGCAGCGACAGCGCGCCGTAGAGAGGTTCGTCGGCGCGAATGAGCGTCGGCGATCCGGCGACCTGATAGAAATGCTGGTAATGCCACAGCAACACCGCCATCGCGCAGGCGAAGCGGACGAGTTCCAGCCCGAGCATCTTGCCCGGCGCCGCCTTGCCCCCGTCGCTTGTCTTGTCGCTCATGCCGTCGCCCTCTATGCGCCGCACCAGCTTGTCGCCGATAAGGGTTAGAAAAAGATGATCGACCGCTGCGCCCTGCGCAAAGCCTATCGGCCCGAGGAAAATGCTCTCGTCGCCCAGCGGCTGGCCGAGGCCCAGATCGAGCCCCGGCAACAGGGCGAAGCGCAGTCGCTCGCCCGCACATTGGTCAAGGCAGTGCGCAGCCACAAAGCGGCGGGCCTCGACGCTTTCCTCCACGCCTACGACCTCGGCTCCGACGAGGGCGTCGCGCTGATGTGCCTCGCCGAGGCGCTGCTGCGCGTGCCCGACGCGGCGACCGCCGACGATCTTATCGCCGACAAACTGACCGGCCCCGACTGGGCCGAGAAGATGGGCTCCAGCCGCTCGACCTTCGTCAACGCCGCGACTTTCTCCTTGCTGCTGACTGGCAAGGTTCTCGAGGATGCCAATGACCAGGCCGAAGGCTGGCGGGCCGCGCTCGGCCGCGCGGTCGGCCGGCTCGGCGAACCGGTCATTCGCACCGCGGTGGCGCAGGGCATGAAGATCCTCGGCCGCCAGTTCGTGTTCGGCCGGACCATCGTCGAGGCGCTGCGCCGTGCCGCGCCCGAACAGGCCAAGGGCTGGAGCCACAGCTTCGACATGCTCGGTGAAGCGGCCAAGACCCACGACGACGCGGCGCGCTACGCCAAGGCCTATTCCGGCGCGCTCGACGCCATCGCCGCCAGCGCCAAGGGCGGCGTCAAAATCGCGCCGGGCATTTCGGTCAAACTGTCGGCGCTCCACCCCCGCTACGAATGGAGCCATGCGCAAGAGGCCAAGGCGGCCTTGCTGCCCGTGCTGCGCGATCTCGCCGCCAAAGCCGCCGCCGCCAACGTCCATTTCACCATCGATGCGGAGGAAGCCGACCGGCTCGAACTGTCGCTCGACATCATCGAGGCGCTGGTCGCCGACGACAGCCTGTTCGCCAACGGCTGGGGCGGTTTCGGCATGGCGATCCAGGCGTATTCGAAGCGCGCCGTTCCCCTATGCGACTGGGTCGTCGCTTTGGCCCGCAAGCATCGCCGCACGCTGATGGTCCGCTTGGTCAAGGGCGCGTATTGGGACAGCGAGATCAAGGCCGCCCAGGTCGCCGGCCTGTCCGACTATCCGGTGTTCACGCGCAAGGTCGCGACCGACGTCAGTTACCTTGCCTGCGCCAAGGCGTTGCTCGCTGCGCCCGACTGCATCTACCCCGCTTTCGCCACCCACAACGCCAACACCATCGGCGCGGTCAAGGCGCTGGCGGGGAAGACGCCGTTCGAGTTTCAGCGGCTCCACGGCATGGGGGAAGGGCTCTACGACGAACTGGCAAAACTCGAATCCGGGATCGGCGACCCGATCACGATGGTGCGCATCTACGCGCCCGTCGGCAGCCACAAGGAACTGCTCGCCTACCTCGTCCGCCGGCTGCTCGAAAACGGCGCCAATTCGAGCTTCGTCAACCGCATCGCCGACGACGACATCCCGCTTGAAGCGCTGGTCCGCGACCCTGTCGCCGAGCTTGCGGCGATGGACCCCCGGCGCAACCCGGCGATCGGCCTGCCCGACGCGATCTTCGGCAAGGGCCGCCGTAACAGCGCGGGCGTCGATTTGAGCGACCCGTTGGTCCGGGGGCCCCTGCTCAAGCGCCTCGACGCGCTCGCGGGCAAGCGCTGGACGGCGAGGCCGAGCGGCGGCGGCAAGGGCGAGAAGAGCCAGATCGTGTCGCCCTACGACACGTCGCTAACCGTCGGCGAGGTGATTTATGCTGGCGACAGCGACGTCGACCGCATCATCCGCGCCGCCGCGGCGGCCCAGCCCGCCTGGGACGCGCTCGGCGGTGCTGCCCGCGCCGATCGGCTCGATTCCGCCGCCGATTTGTACGAAGTCCATCGCGACGAGCTGTTTTCCTTGTGCATCCGCGAGGCCGGCAAGACCCTACCGGATGCCGTGCTCGAAGTGCGCGAGGCGGTCGACTTCCTGCGTTACTATGCCGCCGAGGCGCGCCGTCTGTTCGCCGAGCCGACCCTGCTCCCCGGGCCGACGGGCGAGCTCAACGAGCTTCGCCTCCACGGTCGCGGCGTATTCGCCTGCATTTCGCCGTGGAATTTTCCGCTGGCGATCTTCATCGGCCCGGTCGCCGCCGCGCTTGCCGCCGGCAATGCCGCCGTCGCCAAACCGGCCGAACAAACCCCGCTGATCGGCGCTCTGGCGTTGAAATTGATGCACCAGGCAGGCATCCCGGCCGAGGTCGTCCAGCTCGCCCCGGGCGATGGTCGCACCGGCGCCGCACTGACCGCCCATCCATTGATCGGCGGGGTCGCTTTCACCGGCTCGACCGACACCGCCCGGGCCATCAACCGCGGCCTTGCTGATCGCGAAGGGCCGATCGTCCCGCTAATTGCCGAAACGGGCGGTCAGAACGCGATGATCGTCGATTCGTCGGCCTTGCCCGAACAGGTCACCCGCGACGTCGTCGCCTCCTCGTTTCAGAGTGCCGGTCAGCGTTGCTCTGCGCTGCGCGTCTTGTTCGTCCAGGACGACGTAGCCAACGGGATGCTGGCGATGATCGCGGGCGCCATGCGGGCGCTGGCCATCGGCAATCCGTCGGCCATCACCACCGACGTCGGACCGGTGATCGATGAGGAGGCCAAGGCGGCCCTCGACCGGCACCTCGCCGACCTCGCCAAAAGTGCCAAGCTGGTCGCTCGCCTCGACCTCCCGGAAGCGGCGAACAAGGGCCATTTCGTAGCCCCGGCGATTTATGAAATATCGTCGCTAAGCGCCTTGGATCGCGAGCATTTCGGCCCGATCCTCCACGTCATCCGCTGGCCGTCGGGCGGGCTCGACAAGGTCATCGGCCAGATCAACGCCAGCGGCTATGGCCTGACGCTGGGCCTGCAGAGCCGGATCGATACCACCCGCGCCTTTGTGGAGGCCCATGCCCGGGTCGGCAACCTCTACGTCAACCGCAACCAGATCGGCGCGGTGGTCGAGAGCCAGCCGTTCGGCGGGGAGGGGCTGTCGGGCACCGGACCCAAGGCCGGCGGCCCGCATTATGTCGCGCGCTTCGCCACCGAGCGGGTGACCTGCATCGACACCACAGCGGCGGGCGGAAACGCGTCGCTCATGGCGGCGATGGAAGGTTAGCCGGCGCGCTTCCACAATTCCGGCCCTTCGTGGCGCGGTGTCATGATCAACGCGCTGGCGAAGCTCCGGATCTGATTGCGCAGCGCGGCGTCGGGGACATTGAAGGTCAGGAAGCGGACAATATCGGGAAAGCTGTCGAACTGACCGAGCTCGGGCTCGCGCCGGAAAGCCATCGACCAGCCCTCGAAACTGCGCCTCATGACCGACCGCTGAAGCAAGGTGGTGACGGCGAGATGACGTTCGTCGGCGCGGATGGTGGCGTAAAGCCGCGCCGCCGCCGCGCGCGGCCCTTCGATGACCTGCATATAGCGGTTGCCGCCCGCGACGAGCAGGCCGGTGATGTCGTCGCGGCGGTTGTTGACCCGCGAAGCAACCAGTATGTCATGGACGGTCTTGGCGTCCTGCGTCGTCGATGCGGTGCTGAAATACGCAATCTGGAACATGGGGTTAGCGACTCCATCGAGGGAGCCGCCGCGATGAGCCGTCGCGCCTTGCGAGGCCCTTGCGATCTTACCCGAAGTGGAGGCGCCGCGCGCCAGACTGTCCCTTTATGGACAGGAAAATGGCTCCCCGAGTTGGATTCGAACCAACGACCAAGTGATTAACAGTCACCTACTCTACCGCTGAGCTATCGGGGAGCGGTCCGTTCCGGACGAGGCGCCTATGACTCAGCAAGAAGGGATTCGCAACCCTCAAGTGGCGAATTGCTCCATTGCAATCCGTTCGTCGAGGGCATGTTCGGGATCGAACAGCAGAACCAGTTCGCGCGTCCTGTCTAGGGTTACATCGACCAGTGCCACGTCACGCACTTCATATTGGTCGGCGACCGCCGATACCGGGCGATTACCCGCTTCCAATACCCGCAGGCTGACCGACACGTCATCGGGCAGGATCGCGCCCGACCAACGTCGCGGGCGGAACGGGCTGATCGGGGTCAGCGCCAGCATTTTCGCCGCCAGCGGCAGGATCGGCCCGCTGGCGCTGAGGTTGTAGGCGGTCGATCCGGCTGGCGTCGCCACCAGCACGCCGTCGGCGACCAGCTCGGGCAATACAACGCGGCCGTTGACGCTGACCTCGATCTTGGCCGTCTGGCGGGTTTCGCGCAGCAGCGACACTTCGTTGATCGCGGCATGCCTCAGCACCTCGCCCGACAGGCGGGTCGCGGTCATCGCCAGCGGGGCGACGCGGATCCGTTTGGCGGAATCGAGCCGCGATGCGAGCTGGTCGAGCCGCCATTCGTTCATCAGGAAGCCGACGGTGCCCCGGTTCATACCGAACACCGGCCGCGGCCGCTCGTCCTCGAGCATGTGGTGGAGGGTTTGCAGCATGAAGCCGTCGCCGCCCAGCGCGACCAGGCTGGTCGCCTCCTCGTCCCCGGCCCACGAAAAGCGCCGCCGCAGCATCGTCTCGGCCGCCTGTGCCGCTTCGGTGGGCGACGCGGTCAGCCCGAACCCGCGCGCGGCCAGGTCGCGCCGGTCGTGGGTGTGGAGGTCACCAGCTGGGGTCTGGCCCTGATGCGTCAAGCGTCGGCTCCGGGTCGGCGTCATCATCGCCAGCATAGAGGTTTCGCCCGCCCGCGCCACTGTCCCGTATTGGGGCTTGGCGTCACGGCCGCTTGGGGGCGCCCGGCGAACAGCCTATCAGGCGGGCATGTTCTGGCGCCCCACACCGCATGGCCTGCGCGCCTCCGATCAGGCCGAACCCGTGCCCGCGACCCCGCGTCGCGACCGCAAACTCGCCGAGGCCATCCGCGACGATGCCATCGACGTTCGCTTCCAGCCGCAGATTCACCCCGCCACTGGCGCGGTGACCGGAGTCGAGGCGCTTGCCCGCTGGGCCGGCTGCACCTCCGCCGACGAACTGTTCGAGCGCGCCTACGCGGCCCGGCTCGGCGAACGCCTGTCGCGCTGCGTCCAAGCCAAGGCGATCCGCGCTGCTGCCGCATGGACCGGTGCACTCTCCACCATCCGCCTGTCGATCAACGTCCTGCCCGACGACCTCGAGCGCGACAGCTACGATGCGTGGCTGCTCGGTCAGCTCGCGGAAACCGGCTTCGATCCAGCGCGGCTGACCATCGAAATCGTCGAAAGCGCTTTGGTCGTCGATCGCCCCGCCGTCGCCATCCGGCTCGAACGCCTGCGGGCTGCCGGCGTTCGCATTGCGGTCGACGATTTCGGCACCGGCTATGCCAGCCTTGCTTATCTGACATCGCTGCCGCTCGACGCGCTTAAGATCGACCGCGCGCTGATCGCCGACCTGGTCGGTGGCAACCGCGACCGGATCGTCGTCAAGGCAATGATTAACCTCGCTCGCGAACTCGGCCTCGCGGTTGTCGTCGAAGGGGTCGAAAGCGCCGGCCAACTCGCCCTGCTCGCGGCCTGGGGCTGCGACTGCTACCAGGGTTTCCTCGGCGCGGGCGCGCTCGACGAGGCCGAATTGGCCCGCTTCGTCGCCGCCGCCAACGCCGCGACCCTCGCCGCCGCTTAGGCCGGCTCGAGTTCCTTCGCGGTTTCCCCCGCCGCGAGCACCCGCATCAGCCCGCGCGACAATTGCACCGCCCCGTTCAGCCGTGCTTCGCCGGTCGGCCAGTCGCGCGTTACGATCATCTTGCTGTCGGGACGTAGCCTGGCGGCGCCCTTCAACCGCGCGACATAGGCCAGCAGCCCGGCAAGGTCGGGGAAGCCGCTCTCGGCGAACGTCACCACCGCGCCTTTGGCGCCGACGTCGAGCTTGGCGACGCAGGCCTTGCGGCAATTGATCTTGGTCTCGACGATCTGCAGCAAATTCTGCGTCTCCTGCGGCAAGGCGCCGAAGCGGTCGATCATCTCGGCTGCGAACGCCTCGACGTCCTGTCGGTCGCCAAGCTCGCCAAGACGGCGATACAGCCCCATCCTGAGGTCGAGATCGGGGACATAGATTTCTGGAATCAGGATTGGCGCCTCGACGCTGATTTGCGGCGTGAATTCGTCGCGCCGCTCGCCCGCGCCCGATTTCTGCTCGAGAATCGCCTCTTCCAGCATCGACTGGTAGAGTTCGAACCCGACCTCCTTGATATGCCCCGATTGCTCGTCGCCGAGCAAATTGCCGGCGCCGCGGATGTCGAGATCGTGGCTGGCCAGCTGGAAGCCGGCGCCCAGGCTGTCGAGGTTGGCCAGCACTTGCAGCCTTTTGTCGGCGCCCTCGCTGACGATGCGGCTCGGTTGGGTCGTCAGATAGGCATAGGCGCGCGTCTTCGACCGCCCGACCCGCCCGCGTAGCTGATACAGTTGTGCCAGGCCGAACCGGTCGGCGCGATAGACCACCAGCGTGTTGGCGCTCGGAATGTCGAGCCCGCTTTCAACGATGGTGGTCGACAACAGCACGTCATACTTGCGGTCATAAAAGGCGCTCATCCTTTCTTCGACCTGCGATGCATTCAATTGGCCGTGGGCGGTGACCGCCTTAACCTCGGGGACTTCCTCGCGCAGCCATTGCTCGAGGTCGGGCAGATCGGCGACCCGCGGCGCGACGAGGAAGCTCTGGCCGCCGCGATAATGCTCGCGCAGCAGAGCCTCGCGCACCACCACCGGGTCCCACGGCGCGACATAGGTCCGCACCGCCAGCCGATCGACCGGCGGGGTCTGGATGACCGACAGCTCGCGCAGCCCGCTCATCGCCATCTGCAGTGTCCGCGGGATCGGCGTCGCGGTCAGGGTCAGCACATGAACGTCGTCGCGCAGCCCCTTCAGCCGCTCCTTGTGGGCCACGCCGAAATGCTGCTCCTCGTCAACAATAACCAGGCCCAACTGCTTGAATTTTATGCTTTTCGATAGCAGTGCGTGAGTACCGATGACGATGTCGACTATGCCTTTCTCCAAGCCCTCCTTGGTCACCTTGGCTTCCGCCGCCGGGACCAGCCGCGACTGGCGGCCGATCTCGATCGGAAAGCCGTGGAAGCGCTCGATGAAATTCTTGTAATGCTGGCGGGCGAGCAAGGTCGTCGGGCAGATCAGCGCAACCTGCTGTCCGGCCATCGCCGCGACGAACGCCGCGCGCAGCGCCACCTCGGTCTTGCCGAAGCCGACATCGCCGCACACCAGCCGATCCATCGGCTTGCCGCTCGCCAGATCCTCGAGCACCTCGCCGATCGCCCGGTCCTGGTCGTCGGTCTCCTCATACGGGAAACGATCGACGAACTGCGGGTAAGCGGCGTCGGCCTCGAGCGTCCGGCCGGGGCGGGTGGCGCGGATGGCGGCGGTCTTGATCAGCTCGCCGGCGATCTCGCGGATGCGCTCCTTCATCCTCGACTTGCGCCGCTGCCACGCCTCGCCGCCGAGCCGGTCGAGCGTCGCTTTCTCGCTGTCGGCGCCATAGCGGGTGAGGACGTCGATATTCTCGACCGGGACATAAAGTTTGTCGCCGCCGGCATAGCTCAGCGCGACACAATCGTGCGGCGCCTTGCCGACCATGATCGAGGTCAGCCCTTCATAGCGGGCGATGCCATGGTCGGCGTGGACGACAAGGTCGCCAGGGGACAGCGCGGCGAGCTCGCTGAGGAACGCATCGGCGCTCTTGCGGCGCTTCTTGCGCCGCACCAGCCGGTCGCCGAGCATGTCCTGCTCGGTCAGGACGGCGACGTCGGGGGCGGCGAAGCCGTGATCGAGCGGCAAGACCAGCAACGCCGCGTCAGCTGTCGACCCCAGCGCTTCCTGCCACGTGCGGACTTGCGCCATCCGCGTCAGGCCATGGTCCTCGAGCAATCCGGCAAGCCGCTCGCGGGCCCCGGCGCTGTAGCTTGCCAGGACGACTTTCTTCTTGGTTCTGCGCAGCTTGGCAACGTGGGCGGTGACCGCCTCATAGACATTCTTGTCGGCCGCGCGCGCGGCGCCGAAGTCGCGCGGGCCATCGACACCGAAGGCGATGACCTTGGCGCTTTCCGGTTCGTCGAACGGCGATGCGAGGTGGATCGGCCACCCGTCGAGCGCCGACTGCCATTCCTTGCGCGTCAGATAGAGCGCCGACGGGGCGAGTGGTCGGTAACTGCCCGGCTCGGCAACCATCGCCCGCTCGCGGTTGGCGAAGTAATCGGTGATCGCCTCGGCCCGCGATTCGAGCGCGCCGTCGGTTCCCGAATCGCGGACGATCACGTCCTGTTCGCCAAGGTGGTCGAACAGCGTCGCGAGCTTGTCCTCGAACAGCGGCAGCCAATGCTCCATCCCGGCCAGCCGCCGGCCCTCACTGACCGCCTGGTAAAGCGGGTCGCCGGTGGCGTTGGCGCCGAACTGCTCGCGATAGCGGGCGCGGAAGCGCTTGACGCTGTCCTCGTCGAGCAAGGCTTCCGACGCCGGCATCAGAGTGAACGCCCCGGCGGTGCCGGTGCTGCGCTGGTCGGCGGGGTCGAACCGCCGCATCGTCTCGATCTCATCGCCGAAGAAATCGAGCCTCAGCGCGGTCGCCTCGCCGGCAGGATACAGGTCGACGATCGACCCGCGCACCGCGAATTCGCCGGCGTCGTGGACCGCGTCGGTTCGCTGGTAGCCGTTGGCGGAGAGCAGTTCGACAAGCCGGTCGCGCTCGATCCGCTCGCCCTCGGCCAGACGACGGGTCAGCTGGCGGATGCGGAACGGGGTCAGCAGCCGCTGGGTCGCGGCGTTGGCGGTGGTGATCAGCAGTTGCGGGCGCTTGTGCGGCTCCTGCAGCGCCTGCAACGCCGCCAGCCGCTCGGCCATCACCCTCAAGGCCGGCGAGGCGCGGTCGTAGGGCAGGCAGTCCCACGCCGGTAGGCTGATCACCTCGACGTCGGGAGCGAACAGCGGCACCGTATCGGCCAGCGCCCGCATCGCGCTCTCGTCGGCGGCGATCACCACCGCCCGCGCGCCGGAACCCGTCCCGTGCGCGGCGCGCGCCAGATCGCCGGCGAGCCACGGCAGGAACCCGGTCGGCACCCCCGCCAGCGTCAGCGGCGAGGTCGCGGTAAGGATGCGCTGGAGCGGCTCGCTCACTTGGCCACCGGGATAAAGTCGAGTTTGCGCATGGCGTCGAGCATCGGCCCCCGGTAGCGATCGGGCACGTCCTGGGTTCCGATCGCCCACGCCATGATGTCGACATCGGTCTCGGTCAGCAGCGCGGCGAACAAGGCGCGGTCATGCGCGCCCCAGTCCGCGTAATGCGCATCGAAGAAGCCGCCGATCATCATGTCGGCTTCCTTGGTTCCGCGATGCCAGGCGCGGTATTTGAGCGCCCGCAACACATCGTCCATCGGCTTGATCTCCACGCGCCAAAAACCCGCGAGGCGAATTCGCCGCGGGTGGTGAAGCGCCCATGTAGGCAGTCGCGCGCAGCGGCGCTAGGGTGCGTGGCGATGCGGCCCGAAATCCTCAACCCCCTGTTCGCCGAGGTCGAGGCGCTGAAGGGCATCGGCCCGGCCAACGCCAAGGCGCTCGCCAAGCTTGGGCTCAAGCGTGCCGTCGACCTCGCCTATCACTTGCCAACAGGGACGATCGAGCGGATCCAGGCGCCTGCCGCCAGCGGGGCGTTGCTCGGGCGGGTGGTGATCCTCGCCGTTACCCCGTTCGACCTGCGCGCCGGGGCGGGCAGGGCGCCGCTCCGCATCTTCGCCTCGGATAGCGACGGTAACACCATCACGCTGACCTTCTTCAACAATCCCGGCTGGGCGAAAAAGCAGCTGCCGCTCGGCGAGCAGCGCATCGTGGTCGGCAAGCTCGACGCGTGGGGCGACGAGTGGCAGATCGTCCACCCCGAGGTGCTCGATGCCGCCGCCGCCGCCGAACTGGCGCTGCGCGAGCCGGTCTATGGCCTGACGGAAGGCATTTCGAACAAGCGCATGCGCGAGCTGGCTTTGACCGGATTGGAGCGCGCGCCGGCGCTCGCGGAATGGATCGAACCATCGCTGATGGCGCGAGAAGGATGGCCCGCATGGCGCGCCGCGCTCAACGAAGCACATTCTGATCATAGCTCAGAAATCGCTCGCAAGCGCTTGGCCTACGACGAAATTTTCGCCAACCAGCTTGCCCTGCTCCTGATCCGCCAGGTCGCGCGGCGCAAGAAAGGCGTGCCATTGCAAGGCGATGGACGCCTCTCGGGCCAGTTGCGATTGCCGTATAAGGAAACCGGCGCTCAGTCCCGAGTCATCGCCGAAATCCGCGGTGACATGGCGCAGGACCGGCCGATGCTGCGCTTGCTCCAGGGCGACGTCGGTTCGGGCAAGACGTTGGTCGCGCTGCTCGCGATGCTTGAGGCGGTCGAGGCCGGCGCCCAGGCCGCGATGCTCGCCCCGACCGAGATACTCGCCCGCCAGCACCTCGCCACGCTCCAGGGCCAGTGCGAGGCGCTCGGCGTCCGCATCGCCATCCTCACCGGGCGCGAGAAGGGCCGCGCGAGGGAAACCGTGCTGATGGGTCTCGCCGATGGCAGCATCGACGTCCTCGTCGGCACCCACGCCATCTTTCAGCAGCCCGTCGTCTATAAACGCCTCGGCCTCATCGTAATCGACGAGCAGCACCGCTTCGGCGTGTCGCAGCGCCTCCTGCTGAGCGAAAAGGCCGAGCGCCCGCCGCATCTGCTGGCGATGACCGCCACCCCGATCCCGCGCACCCTGACCCTGACTCACTATGGCGAAATGGACGTCAGCCAATTGGACGAGATGCCCCCCGGCCGCACCCCGGTCGAGACGCTGGTCATCGCAGACCAGAAGCTGACCGACGTCATCGACGGGCTCGGCCGCCATCTCGCCGCTGGGGGCCAGGCCTATTGGGTGTGTCCGCTGGTCGAGGAGAGCGAAGCGGTCGACGCCGCCGCCGCCGAACAGCGCGCGGCGGTCTTCCGCCAGCGCTTAGGCGCGGAGCGGGTCGGTCTCGTCCACGGCCGCATGAAGGGACCCGACAAGGATGCCGTCTTGGCGTCATTCGCCACTGGCGAACTCGGCGTATTGGTCGCGACGACGGTGATCGAAGTCGGGGTCGACGTGCCCAATGCCACGTTGATCGTGGTCGAGGGCGCCGAGCGCTTCGGCCTCGCCCAGCTCCATCAGCTGCGCGGCCGGGTCGGGCGCGGGGCGGGGGCCAGCCGCTGCATCCTGCTGCGCGGCCAGCAACTGACCGAGTCCGGCCGCGCCCGCCTGGCGCTGATGCGCGAGACCAACGACGGCTTCCGCATCGCCGAGGAGGATCTCAAGCTGCGCGGCCCCGGCGAAATCCTCGGCCTCAAGCAGTCGGGCGAGCAGGGCTTCAAGGTCGCTTCGCCCGAGCTGGTTGCCGAACTTGCCCCGGTCGCACAAAGCGATGCCCGCTTGTTTCTCGACCGCGACGGCGGTCTCGCCAGCCCGCGCGGCCAGGTAGCGCGGCTGTGCCTCTATCTGTTTGAGCGCGACGCCGCGGTGGGCCTGCTGCGTAGCGGCTAGCCGCGCGGGGCGCCGCCGCTCATCGGCGTAAAGCGAAGCATCGGGCCGATATTTGACCTCAGGCACGACCGGTAAGCCGGCAGGTCGGCGATATTTCGCTGCACCTGGGGTATGTCTAGGCCAATGCCGAGCTTGCGCATTCGGCCAAGCGTGAAGATTGCCGCGCGCTTGATCCGATCCTGGTCGAGAACGAGATTTTCAATCGCCACCAGAAGCACGGCTTTTTCGTCCTGTTGGAGGGGGCCGCCCGTGGTCGGGAACCCGCGGAGGCTTGCCAAATCGTCGAGCTCCTTGCGGTGGATCGAGTCCAGTTCGGGGGTCAAAGCGTAGAGAATGCGATAGTCATATTTGCGGTCGGACGGCATGTGGGCGGTGATGTCGGCCGAATTGGCCGCCTCTCGCGCGTTGCTGTTGTAATTCCGCAGCGGAAGCTGGATCGAATTGATCGCCTCGATCACCGCCGCGCGATCACCCTGTTCGGTCAGCATACGGAGGCGACGAAGCCGCTCCGAAAGGCACTGGTGAATGGACAAGCGAACGAACGCTTGCGGCCCGTTGCCGGTGCTGACTTCCTGATCCATGTCCTGAATCGCAGCCGAGACTTTCTGCCGCTAGCTGAGCGCTTCGACTGCCGACTGGGCAAGCAAAGCCGTCAGCACGCCGAACGCTACGATGATATATTCGCGGGCGAAGTCGCGCCGATCGGCGAACAGCCGGTGCGGGCGTCGCGTCCGGGTCACCGCAGTAGTAGCCCGTGCTTTTTCTTGCCCAGGCTGATCCTGACCGCCTCGCCGCCGACCAGTTGCACTTCAAACGCCGGGTCGCCGATGGTCACGCCGTTCAATTTCACCGCACCCTCGCCGATCTTGCGCCGCGCTTCGCCGTTCGACGCGGCGAAGCCCAGCGCGGTCAGGGCATGGACGACGCCGATCCGTCCCTCGGCGATCCTGAGCGAAGGTAAATTTTCGTCCGCTTCGCCCTCGTCGAACGTCCTCCGAGCGGTTTCCGCCGCGGAATTCGCGGCGTCTTCCCCGTGGAGCAGCGCCGTCGCTGAGGTGGCCAGTTCGATCTTGGCGTCGTTGACTTGCTGGCCTTCCAGTTTGCCAAGTTTTTCAATCTGTTCCAGCGGCAAATCGGTAAACAGCTTGAGGAATTTGATGACATCGGCGTCGGCCGTGTTGCGCCAGAATTGCCAATAATCGTACGGGCTCAATAAGTCCGCGTTGAGCCAGATGGCGCCGCGCGCGGTCTTGCCCATCTTGCCGCCGTCGGCAGTGGTGATCAGCGGGGTGGTCACACCGTACAGCTCGGCGCCGTCCATCCGCCGCGCAAGCTCGATGCCGTTGACGATATTGCCCCACTGGTCGGATCCGCCGAGCTGCAGCCGACAATCGCGGGTCAGCGCCAGCTCGCGGAAATCGTAGGCCTGGAGGATCATGTAGTTGAATTCGAGGAAGGTCAGCGGCTGCTCGCGATCTAGCCGCATTTTGACCGAATCGAAGGTCAGCATGCGGTTGACGGTGAAATGCGGGCCGACCGTCCGCAGCACGTCGATATAGCCGAGCCGCGAAAGCCATTCGTCATTGTCGACCAGGACCGCATCGCTGGGGCCGTCGCCGAACGTCAGGAACCGCTCGAACACCTTGCGGATCGAGGCGATATTGGCCTGGATGTCGGCCTCAGTCAGCAATTTGCGGCTTTCGTCCTTGCCCGAGGGGTCGCCGACCTTGGTCGTGCCGCCGCCCATCAGCACGATCGGGCGGTGCCCGGCTTGCTGCATCCGCCGCAGCATCATGATCTGAACCAGGCTGCCGACATGCAGGGACGGCCCGGTCGCGTCGAACCCGATGTAGCCGGTCACCACGCCCTTCGCCGCCAGCGCGTCGAGCGCCCCCGCGTCGGTCAGCTGATGGATATAGTCGCGGCTCTCGAGGAGCTGGAGGAGGCTGCTCTGATAGGTCATCGGCCCCGCGCATAGCAGCGCCCTTTGCCGCTTGCCACCGCCGCGGATCGGTTCATGATGCAAGCGTGATCGAGCTTGTCCCCCATCTGCTTCACCCGCCCCATGCGGTGCAATCGGTGGCGATCACCTTGGCGCGGAGCGACGCGGACCTGCACCTTGCTTTCCTGCTGACCGGCGACCTGGATGCCGTCGTCATTCCACCGCCGTCGACATCTGGCCGCGCCGACAATCTGTGGGAGACGACTTGCTTCGAAATTTTCGTGCGCGGGGATGGAGCCGCATACTCTGAGTATAATTTCTCTCCCTCCGGCGAATGGGCGGCGTACGCCTTCGACGATTACCGCTTGGGCACGCGTAAGGCCGATGCGGCGGTGACTATCGCCTGCCGCCGGGTGGAAAAGGCGCTGGCGATGGATGTCACCCTTGCCGCCGCCTTCCCCGATCATGCCCGGCTCGCGCTCAGTGCGGTGGTTGAAGAGAAAGGCGGCAGCAAGAGCTTCTGGGCGCTGGCCCACCGTGCCGGACCGCCCGATTTCCACCATGAGACTTGCTTCGCGCTGCGCTTGGCGGACATAGCGCAAGCATGAAGCTTGGTATCGAGCGGCTGCTGGCCGATTCCGCGCTGCGTGCGCCGCTGACCGGCAAGCGCATCGCGCTGGTTGCCCACCCCGCCTCGGTCACCGCCGATCTGACCCACAGCCTCGATGCGTTGAGCAGGCTCGGCGATCTTCACCTGTCCGCCGCCTTTGGACCCCAGCACGGCCTGCGCGGCGACAAGCAGGACAATATGGTCGAAAGCTCGGACTTCATCGACCCGGTCCATGAAATCCCGGTGTTCAGCCTGTACGGCGAAGTGCGCCGCCCGACAGGCCAGTCGATGTCGACCTTCGACATCGTCCTGATCGACCTGCAGGACGTCGGCTGCCGCGTCTACACCTTCATCACCACCTTGCTGTACATGCTCGAAGCGGCGGCCGAGCACGGCAAGGCGGTATGGGTGCTCGACCGCCCCAACCCCGCCGGCCGCCCGATCGAGGGGACGACCTTGTTGCCGGGGTGGGAGAGCTTCGTCGGCGCCGGGCCTATCCCAATGCGCCACGGCCTTACGCTGGGCGAGCTTGGGGGCTGGTTCGTCTCTCATTTCAAGCTCGACGTCGATTATCGGGTGATCGCGATGGAAGATTATGCGCCGGACGCCGCACCGGGCTTCGGCTGGCCGACCGACCGCTTGTGGATCAACCCGTCGCCCAACGCGCCCAACCTCAACATGGCGCGTTGTTATGCCGGCACGGTGATGCTCGAAGGCGCCACATTGAGCGAGGGCAGGGGCACCACCCGCCCACTCGAGCTGTTCGGCGCGCCCGACATTGACGCCCGCGCAATCATCGCCACCATGCACGATCTCGCGCCGCGGTGGCTCGCCGGCTGCACCTTGCGCGAGACGTGGTTCGAACCGACCTTCCACAAGCATGTCGGCAAATTATGCAGTGGCGTGCATATCCACGCCGAGGGCACAGCCTATGACCACGCCGCGTTCCGGCCGTGGCGGATCCAGGCGCTGGCGTTCAAGGCGATCCGCGCGCTGATGCCCGATTACGATCTGTGGCGGGATTTCCCTTATGAATATGCGTTCGGCAAACTGCCGATCGACGTCATCAACGGCGGCCCGGGATTGCGCTTATGGGTAGATGACGCGGCAGCTGGATCCGGCGATCTCGACGCGCTCGCTGGCCCCGACGAAGCAGCGTGGCACGACGAGCGCGCGCCATTCTTGCTCTATTGACCGCCCTTCTCGATGACGGTCGTCGATCAGCGATGGTCATTGATCGAGGCGCGCTTGGTCCGTGGCCCGGTGTGGGCAAGGTGAGCCGATGATCGGTCTTGCCCTGGCATTGGCGCTGTCCCAGACGCTCCCACCCCCGTCGAACGACGAGATCACGGTCATCGGCCGCAAGGCGGTCGAGGCTGCGACCATCCAGAAATTCGTCGATTCGATCAGCGTCCCGACCGGTCCGCAGATCGCCCGTTTTCATATCGCGGTGTGCCCGGTCGCGCTCGGCCTGCCCGACGAAGCCGCCCACGTCATCGAGGAGCGTATTCGGGAGACCGCTCGCGGGGTCGGTGCGCAAGTTGCCCGCAAGCGGCCATGCGAAGCCAATCTGCTGTTCATCGCGGTCGAGGACGGCAGCGCCTTTCTCATGGAATTGCGCCGCGCCCGGCGCGATTGGCTCGACGGCGTGTCCGATTTTGAAATTCGCGCCATGATCGCCAGTCCGCGCCCGGTGCGGGCATGGGCGATAACCAGCCTGCGCAACGAAGACGGGCTGCGCGAAGGCACCAGCGCGGCCAGCGCCAGCGGCTCGCACTTCCAAAGCCAGCGGACCTTGCGCGTGATGAGCGCGTCGATCCTGAAATTGCCGACCCGCGTCGATGTTGAAGGCGCGATCGTTCTGATCGACCGGTCCGCGCTCACGGGTCTGTCGCTCGCCCAGGTCGCCGATTATGTCGCGATGCGCGGCTTGGCGCGCACTCGCGAGCCGTCGAGCGACCGGGTCGATTCCATCCTCGCTTTGTTCAGTCCGGGAGACGGGCCGCGGCCGCAGGCGTTGAGCGGTGCCGATATCGTCTATCTTCAGTCGCTCTACCGGTCCGGCGGCACAGCGTCCGCTGCCGTTGAAAAAGGCCGCATGGCGCGCGACATCAAGCGCGACATCCGCTGACGCTCAGGCTTTTGGCGCGATCTTTGCGGGCGCGGTCTCCGGCATCATCATCATCGCCACCAGCCCGATCAGCGCAACCGCGACAAGGTACCAAGCGATCGACATCGCGCTGCCCGTGGCATGCAGCAACCAGGTGACGACCAGTTGCGTGGTCCCGCCGAACACCGCCACCGGGATCGAATAGACCAGGGCGAAGGCGCGGCTGCGGACCTGCGGCGGGACGCTTTCGATGATCGAGGCATAGACCGCGCCATAGACCAGCCCATCGACGAACGAGAGGATGGCGTTGGCCGACAGGAAGCTGGTCGCGTCGCGTGCACTTGTCAGCCACAGGAATACCGGGATGATCAGCGCCGTAAAGACAATCCGCGGCAAAATCATGATCGGCCGACGGCCATAACGGTCGCACAGCAGCCCGCCGAGGATCGCGGCGAACACCGCCACGCCGTTGTTGACCGATTCGGCGGCGAACGACACGCCGGCCGACAGCTTGAGCGTCGCCTGGCCGTAGGTCGCCATATATTGGAAGATGTAGCCGACGATGGTGCTCGACCCGATCATCACGAAGCCCAGCGCGAGCGGCCGGGCGTAAGCGGTCAGCGGCTCGGCGGCGGACCGATGTTCCTCGATTGCCTTGCCCAGCGTCTCGGGCAGGCCGCGGCGGATCATCAGCCCGAATGGCACGATCGACGCGCCGAGCAGAAGCGCGATCCGCCAGCCATAGCTTTCAAGGCTCGCCGGCGACATCACCGCGCTGAGGGCCAGACCGACGAACGAGCCGAGCGCCGCCGCGACCGATTGGCTGGCGCTTTGCAGGCTGATGCTGAAGCCGCGCCGCAACGGAGCCGCCGCCTCGATCATGTAGCTGCTGGCCGAGCCGATCTCGCCGCCCAGCGCGAAGCCCTGGAGCAGCCGCGCACCGATCGCCAGAACCGGCGCGGCGATCCCGATCCGGGCATAATTCGGCGTCAGCGCCAGCAAGGTGATGGCGACGCCCATCAGGGTCATGCTGAGCAGCATCGCCGGCTTGCGACCGGCGCGGTCGGCATAGCCGCCGAGGATGTGCGCGCCGAGCGGCCGCGTAACGAACCCCGCGCCGAACGTCGCCAGGCTCGACATCAGGCTGATGAACGGATCGCCCGAGGGGAAGAACGTATGGCCAATCTGGATCGCGAAAAAGGCGAAAGTCATGAAGTCGTAGAATTCGAGCGCATTGCCGATGGTCGCGGCGGCGATTGCGCGGCGGGGGACCGGGGGGACAGCGGAAATGTCGGCCCGGTCCAGGTTCAGCGGCGGCTCGCCCATCTGTCTCTCCCCGCACGGCGGGGCCGGCAGCCGGAAGAGGCCTCCACTACGGCCTTAAGTCAAGCCTTGCGGCTGAGTGCGCGCATTGCCTGGTCGAGGCCGTCGAGCGTCAGCGGGTACATGCGGTCGCTCATCAGTTGTTTGAGGATCGCGGTCGAGGCGCTGTGCCCCCAATAGGCTTCCGGAGTTGGATTGATCCACGCCGCGCTGCGATAGGCGTCGGTCAGGCGCCGCAGCCACACCGCGCCGGCTTCCTCGTTGAAATGCTCGATCGAACCGCCGGCGTGGGTAATCTCGTACGGACTCATTGATGCGTCGCCGACGATCACCATTTTATGGTCGCCGCCGAACTTGTGGATGATGTCGTGCGTCGGGGTGCGCTCGACGTGGCGGCGGCGATTGTCCTTCCACACGCCCTCGTAAAGGCAGTTGTGGAAATAATAATGCTCAAGGTGCTTGAACTCGCTGCGCGCCGCCGAGAACAGTTCCTCGCAGGTTCGCACATGGCCGTCCATCGATCCGCCGATGTCGAGGAACAGCAGCAATTTCACCGCATTGTGCCGCTCGGGCCGCATCTGGACGTCGAGCCAGCCGCGCCGCGCGGTGCCGTCGATGGTGCCTTCAAGGTCAAGCTCGTCGGCCGCGCCCTCGCGGGCGAAGCGCCTCAATCGCCGCAGCGCGACCTTGATGTTGCGCGTGCCGAGCTCGCGGTCGCCGTCGAGGTCGCGAAACTCGCGCTTGTCCCACACCTTGAAAGCGCGGCCATGGCGCCCCGGCCCGCCGATGCGCACGCCTTCGGGGTTGTAGCCACCGTGGCC
The DNA here is from genome assembly GCA_031367995.1 of Sphingomonas sp. Taxonomy (GTDB): domain Bacteria; phylum Pseudomonadota; class Alphaproteobacteria; order Sphingomonadales; family Sphingomonadaceae; genus Sphingomicrobium. The sequence continues at coordinate 430 of JANLQS010000091.1, read as the reverse complement.
GAACGGCGAGGTGCCGCCGGTACCGATCCATTTCGACCCGCCCTCGTGGCGTCCCTGCTGTTCGGCCAGCCGATCCTTCAGCGCGGCCATGATCTCGTCCCACGAGCCGAGCGCCTTGATCGCCTCCATTTCCTCGGGAGTGAGAAACTTCTCGGCGACTGCGCGCAGCCACTCTTCGGGAACCTCACCCGCCAGCCCCTGACCCTCGCCGGGCAGCGCGCCCTTGAACAATTCCGCGAACACCAGGTCGAAGCGGTCAAGCTGCCGCTCATCGTGGACGAAGGTGGCCCGCGCTAGGTAATAGAATTGCTCGGGGTCGGCGCCGATGACGTCCGCGTCGAGCGCCTCGAGCAGCAACAGATGCTCTTTCATGGAGGCGCTGAGGCCCCCGCGCCTATGCGCCTCGACGAACGAAATGAACATGCAACCC
>JANLQS010000082.1:0-3245 GCA_031367995.1 Sphingomonas sp. | reverse complement strand
GTCGGTGACGCACATCGTGCCGCTGCTGGTCGGCTGCCCGGTCAAGGCCAAGGCGATCAGCGACATCCTGCTTGGCGAATACGGCCTCTACGTTCAGCCGATCAATTTCCCGACCGTGCCGCGCGGCACCGAGCGGCTGCGTTTTACCCCCGGACCATGCCACAGCGAGGCCATGATGGATGCGCTGACCGCGGCGCTGAGCGAAATCTGGGGCCGGCTTGAACTCGAGCATGCCCGCGCCGCTTAGGGCGCTCCCGTCACTCCTTGCCCAGTTCGCGCCATTTCGCCTTGTCGACTTCCGCCATCACGGCCTTGGCATCACCCCCCGCATCGATTTTCTGGACGACTTTGAGCGCCGGATTGTCGGCCGGATTGGCGTGGGGTGAGAATGCGACCGGAGCGAGCACCATCCGCGCGGTCTTGAGATCGTTCTGGCGGATCAGGGCGTAGCTGGCACGAATGCGCAGCTGGTCGTCCTGCGGCACCAGCACCACCGCGCGAAACAACCCGTCGACGGCGATCTTGGGGGGCGCTTCGCCGGCCCGCATGAACGTGTCGTAGTAAAGCATTAACGGCAGCGCATAGTCGGGATTGGCGCGATTCGCCTTGATGAACCATTTGCGCGCATCGGCCCACTTCGACTGCCGCGCCAGCACCCGGCCCTTGTAAACCAGCGCCATGATGTTGCCTGGCTCGAGCGCCAAAGTGCGGTCGGAGGCAGCCATCGAGGCGTCGTTGTTCTTGGCGTCGAATTCGATCTCGGCCAAAGCGCGCTCGACGAATGGATCGTTGGCGCATTTGGCGGCGACCGCGCGCGCCGGCGGGACCAGCTCGGGCGCGGTCTTGTCGGTCACGCCCGAGGCCGAGCGGATCCGGGTCGGCATGATCTCCGCTTCGCACGGGCGAAGCGTGCGGGTCGTCACCTGGCCAGTCTTGAGCATGTCGGCGGGAACGAGCAAGGCCGGGAACTTCGACCGGTTGTAGGCGGCCAGTTCTGCGTCGAGCTTACCGAGGTTGCCGAACGCCTGTTGAGCGGCTGGGAGCGAGGGCGTGCCACCGCGTAGCAGGCGCAGATATTGATCGAGCTGGCCCGGACGTTTCTTGCCGAGCAGAAGGTAATGCGTCAGCAGCCAGCCGCGCGCATATTTGTCGTTCATGTCCTCGTCGCTGAGCTTCATGCCATCCGACCGAAACAGGTTTTCGAGGCTCATCTGATAGGCCGTGTTGAGGGCATATCCGCGGGTCTGCGGCGGCGCGCCGATGACGATCGTGCCATCGGCCTTGGGCCGGGCCGTGCCGAAGAATTCGGCGAACCCTTCATGGATCCAGCTGGGATAGTTGGCGTTGGTCGCGCTCAGCATGATGTGGTGCGTATATTCGTGGAACAGCACGTGCTGCGCGCTGATCTGATACTCCGACGGGATCGACAGCGGCATCACCGCATGGCTGTCTTGCGCACTGCCGGAATAGAATCCGGCGAGGTTGCGCGAATGAGTCAGCGACTGCAGCGCGGATAGCGACGGCAGGACATAGACCGTGACGCGGTCGATCGGCGTTTCCTTGCTGTCTGGCACATTGGCGAAAATTCGCAGCATGTGGTCGAATCGTTCGACATCCTGGGCATAAGCGGCGGCGCGCGCCTCGGGCATATCGCCATAGATGACGAAGTGATCGGTTTTCGCTTCGACCCAGCGCGCGTTGGCCGGAGCAGTCGCAGCCATGACTACTCCGGCGACAAGCGCCGCCATCTTTTTACGCATTTAGCTAACTCCCCGTTCTCAAGTACTTAGCAGCCTAACGCGGCCAAGGGGATTTGCAACGGCAATTTGGCGCCCGGAAAGAGGGAAGATCGGCACCGCAGCGGAAACTCGAGATCTTGCCGCGTGGCAACGCGGACGGCCGGCCAACTGTGAACTCGGGGTAGCGAATCCGCCCGTCTTGGCTTAGGTCAGGATGATGCGCATCGCCCTCTCCGCCGACCATGCCGGCTATCAGCTCAAGGACCTCCTCGCCGATTGGCTCCGCGACGAAGGACATGACGTCCTCGACCTTGGCACCAACGGGCCGGAAAGCGTCGATTATCCCGAATATGGCGCGCGGCTCGCCCGGGCGATCGGCAACGGTGAGGCCGAACGCGGGGTCGCCGTGTGCGGGTCGGGCATCGGCATCGCCATCGCCGCCAACCGCAATCCCGGCTGTCGTTGCGCCCAGGTCGCCGAGCCGCTGTCGGCCGGCCTCGCGCGGACCCACAACGACGCCAACGCCATCGCGCTCGGCGCGCGGCTGATCGGAATCGACATGGCCAAGGCTTGCGTCACCGCCTTCCTGACCACCGATTTCGCCGGCGGCCGCCACCAGCGCCGCGTCGACCAGTTGACTCATTTGACCGAGGTTCCCGCCTGATGGCCACGATCGCCGACCGCCCCTTGAGCGATGTCCAGCCGCTCGGCTTCTTCACCGAGCCACTCGCCAAGGCCGATCCCAGCGTCGCCGAGGCGATTCGGGCCGAGCTGGTCCGCGAGCAGACCCAGATCGAGCTGATCGCGTCCGAGAATATCGTCTCCAAGGCGGTGCTTGAAGCGCAGGGGTCGGTGCTGACCAACAAATATGCGGAGGGCTATCCCGGCCGCCGCTATTACCAGGGCTGCGCGCCGTCGGACGCGGTCGAGACGCTCGCCATCGACCGCGCGAAGCAGCTGTTCGACTGCGGCTTCGCCAACGTCCAGCCGCATTCAGGCGCGCAGGCCAATGGCGCGGTGATGATGGCGCTGCTCAAGCCCGGCGACACCATTCTCGGCATGAGCCTCGCGGCCGGCGGCCACCTCACCCACGGCGCGCCCCCGGCCCAGTCGGGCAAATGGTTCGACGCGGTTCAGTACGGCGTTCGCCCGGACGATCATCTGGTCGACTTTGATGAGGTTCTGGCGCTGGCGAAGGCGCATCATCCCAAGCTGATCATCGCCGGCGGCTCGGCCTATCCGCGCCACCTCGATTTCAATCGATTTCGCGCCATCGCCGACGAGGTCGGGGCATTATTGATGGTCGACATGGCGCACTTTGCCGGGCTGGTCGCGGCGGGCGAGCACCCAACCCCGTTCGGCCACGCCCATGTCGTCACCACGACCACCCACAAGACTTTGCGCGGCCCGCGCGGCGGGATGGTGCTGACCGATGACGAGGCCATCGCCAGGAAGATCAACTCGGCGGTCTTCCCGGGACTCCAGGGCGGACCGCTGATGCACGTC
>JANLQS010000055.1:0-10749 GCA_031367995.1 Sphingomonas sp. | reverse complement strand
AGATGGTCCATCTCATGCTGGAGGCAGACCGCGAGCAGGCCTTCGAGGTCTTCCTCATGCGCCGTGCCGGTCTCGTCGAGCCATTTTGCGCGGATGCGGTCGGGGCGGAGGACTTCGGCATATTGGTCGGGCACCGACAGGCAGCCCTCGGTGTAGGGCACTTCCTCCTCGCTGTGGGTGAGGATTTGCGGGTTGATGAACACGCGGGGCTCCTTGACCGGCTCGCCGCCTTCTTCCTCGGGCTCGCCGAGGTCCATCACCAGCACGCGTTTGGGCACGCCGACCTGGATCGCAGCGAGGCCGATGCCGGGCGCGTCGTACATCGTTTCGAACATGTCGGCGACGAGCGCGCGGAGGTCGTCATCGACGGTCTCGACCGCCGTAGAGATCTGGCGGAGGACGGGATCGGGGGTCTCGAGGATGCGGAGGATGGCCATGAGGGAGATTTAGTCTTTCGCGGTAGTGGGTTCAAGCGACTGGTCGACGAGCGCGCAGGGCTTGCGCCAGCGTGCCTTCGTCGAGGTAGTCGAGCTCCCCACCGACCGGGAGGCCGTGGGCAAGCATGGTCAGGCGGATCGGAAACTTGTCTAACCGTTCGGCGAGGTAATGGGCGGTGGTCTGGCCTTCCAGCGTGGCGTTGGTGGCGAGGACGACTTCGTCGATGCCGCCCTTCGCGACCCGCGCGACGAGGGTGTCGATGCCGAGATCCGCGGGCCGGATGCCTTCCAGGGCCGACAGGCGGCCGCCGAGGACGTGGAAGCGGCCGGGGAACAGCCGCGAGCGATCGAGCGCCCACAGATCGGCGACTTCCTCGACCACGCACAGCAAGCGGTCGTCGCGGCGCGGGTCGCGGCAGATGGCGCACGGGTCGGAGGTATCGACATTGCCGCAGGTGGTGCAGGTGGCGAGATTTGCGGCGACGGCGTCCAACGCGGCGCGCAGCGGATCGAGCGCCGCCTCGCGCTTCTTGAGCAAGTGCAGCACGGCGCGGCGGGCCGAGCGCGGCCCGAGCCCGGGAAGACGGGCCAGCGCCTGCGTGAGCGCTTCGATTTGAGGCGTCGCCATGGACCCCTATACCGTTCAGGCTGAGCTTGTCGAAGCCCTGCCCTGTTTTTTCCGCTTCAAGAAGCTAAGGACAGCCTTCGACAGGCTCAGGGCGAACGGTGTTGAGAATCATTTTCATGGGATCGCCGGACTTCGCGGTACCGACGCTCGAAGCGCTGGTGGCGGCCGGGCACGAGATCGCCGTCGCTTATACCCAGCCGCCGCGGCCGGCCGGACGGGGCAAGGCCGAGCGGCCGACCGCGGTCGCCGAGCAGGCGATGACACTGGGCATTCCGGTGCGCACCCCGACCAGCCTGCGCGAAGGCGCCACCCAGCGCGAGTTCGCCGGGCTGGAGGCGGACGTCGCGGTGGTCGCGGCCTACGGCTTGATCCTGCCGCAGGCGGTGCTCGACGCGCCGGTGCTGGGCTGCCTCAACGTCCACGGCTCGCTGCTGCCGCGGTGGCGCGGCGCCGCGCCGGTGCAGCGCGCGATCATGGCCGGCGATACAACGACCGGGGTGACGATCATGGCGATGGAGGCCGGGCTCGACACCGGGCCGATGCTGATGAAGCGCGAAATCGAAATCGGCGGCAAGACCGCCGGGCAAGTGACGGAAGAGCTGGCCGAACTGGGCGCGGCGATGATGGTCGAGGTGCTTTCCGGGGGCGCCTTCAAGGGCCAGCCGCAGCCGGCGCGGGGCGTGACCTATGCGGCCAAGATCGCCAAGGCCGAGGCGCGGATCGAGTGGGCCCGGCCGGCGGTCGAGCTCGAGCGGCTGGTGCGCGGGTTGGCGCCTTTCCCCGGCGCGTGGTTCGAGCATGACGGCGAGCGGATCAAACTGCTCGCCGCCGAACTGGCCGAGGGCGCCGGCGCGCCCGGCGAGGTGCTCGACGGCAAGCTGACGGTGGCGTGCGGCAAGGGGGCGCTGCGGCCGACCCTGGTGCAGCGCGCCGGGCGGGCGCCGATGGGGGTGAGCGAGCTGCTGCGCGGGTATGCGGTGCCCATCGGGACAACATTGGCATGACGCGGTGGCGGCTAACGATCGAATATGACGGCGGGCCGTTCGTCGGCTGGCAGCGGCAGGCGGCGGGCGATTCGGTGCAAGGGGTGATCGAGCAAGCGATCGCACAAATGACCGGCGAGGCGGTCGCGGTGCATGGCGCCGGGCGGACCGACGCCGGGGTCCACGCGCTGGCGATGGAAGCGCATGCCGATATTGCGAAACCGCTGACCGAGCATCGGCTGCGCGAGGGGATCAATGCGCTGGTGCGGCCGAGCCCCGTGTCGGTGCTGGCGGTGACTCCCGTAGCCGACGACTGGCACGCGCGCTTTTCGTGCAGCAAGCGGCGCTATCGCTACCGCATCCTCAACCGGCGGGCGCCGCCGGCGCTCGACCTGGGGCGGGTGTGGCATATCGGCGCGCCGCTAGATGTCGACGCGATGGAGCAAGCGGCCGCGGTGCTGGTCGGGACCCACGATTTCACCACCTTCCGATCCGTTCATTGCCAGTCGAAAAGCCCGGTCAAGACATTGGATTCGCTGACGATCGAGCGGGCCGGCGAGGAGGTTCATGTCGCCGCGGCGGCGCGCAGTTTCCTGCATCACCAGGTGCGCTCGATGGTCGGCTGCCTGGGTCTGGTCGGGCGCGGGCAATGGTCGGTGGGGGATATGGGCGCGGCCCTGGAGGCGAAAGACCGCGCCGCGCTGGGCCTCAACGCGCCACCGCAGGGGCTGTATTTCGTCGGGGCGCGCTACGATTAGACCAGCATCTCCTTTGCTTCGGGCTGCGACAGGAACGCCTGCGGGCTGGCGGTGAGGCCGTAGGCGCCGGCGCAGAAGATGGCGACAATATCGCCGGCGCGAGTTTCGGGCAGCATCACCTCGTCGCCGAGCAGGTCGAGCGGGGTGCACAGACAGCCGGTTACGGTGATTTCCTCCGACGCCGCCTCGGCGAAGCGGGTGGCATTGGCGATCGGGTAGTTGCGGCGCAGCAGCTGGCCGAAATTGCCCGACGCGGCGAGCATGTGATGGAGCCCGCCGTCGGTGATGGCGAAACGCCGGCCCCCGCTCTCCTTCACGTCGACGACGCGGGTCAAATAAACCCCCGCCTCCCCGACCAGCCAGCGGCCGAGTTCGATGGCGTAAGCGGTGCCGGCGAGGATGTCGGGCGCGGCGCGCAGGGTGTCGCCGAGCGCCGCGCCGACGGCATCGACGTCGAGCGGCGTATCGCCGTGGGCATAAGGGATGCCGAAGCCGCCGCCGAGGTTGAGTTCGGGCGGGGCGGCGCCGACCGCGCTGGCGATGTCGGCGGCGAGGGCGACGGTCTGGCGCTGCGCCTCGATCAAAGGGTCGGCGTGGAGCAACTGGCTGCCGGCATAGACGTGGAGGCCACGCCAGTCGGCGCCGGCGTCGCGCAGCAGGCGGACCAACGCCGGCACGCGCACCGCATCGACCCCGAACGGACTGGCGCGGCCGCCCATCGTCATCCCCGCCCCCTTGAGCGCGAACAAAGGGTTGACGCGGACCGCGAGTTTTGGAGTTACGCCAAGGCGTTCCGACAGCGCCAGCGCGCGCAGAGCCTCGTTTTCGCTTTCGAGGTTGATGGTGACGCCGGCCGAGATAGCGCGCTCCAGCTCGGCATCGCGCTTGCCGGGGCCGGCGAAGCTGACCGGGACGCACAGGCCGCCGGCGGCTTCGAGCCGGTCCAGCTCCCCCGCCGAGGCGAGGTCGAAGCCGTCAACGTAGCTCGCAAGCCATTCCAGCAATAGCCCGTAGTGATTTGCTTTCACGGCATAATGGAGCGCGATACCATCGGGCATGGCGGCACGGAAGCGGGCGATCTGGCGGCCGGCGATATCCCGGTCATAGGCGAACAAGGGCGTGCCCCCGGCGGCCTCGACCAGCCGCTCGGCCGGCTCGCCGCCGATCGCCAGGCTGCCGTCGGCGGCGGCGAAGCCAGACGGGATCGGGCCCATCGTCTTCATATGAGCGACTCCTTGAGGGCAACGCGGTCGAGCTTGCCGGTCGCGCCGATCGGCAGCGCGTCGCGCCAAACGATCCGCTGCGGCTTCATATAGGCCGGGGCGTTGGTGGTAAAATAGCCCAGCAGGCGGGTTTTCGCATCCTCACCGAGCGCTACGGCGACCAACACCACCGCCTGGCCCAGTGCGGGGTCGGGCACGCCGAACGCCGCCGCGTCGGATACCGCGCCGCTGGCCAGCGCCAATTCCTCGATTTCGGTCGGGCTCAGGCGGTTGCCGCTGACCTTGATCATGGCGTCGTCGCGGCCGCGGAAGCGGAGCAGGCCGTCAAGGCCGATGACAACGGTATCGCCCGACCAGACCTGCTTTCCATTCGGGCCGTCGCGAAAGCGCTCGGCGGTGCGGGTCGGGTCGTTCCAATAGCCTTGCGCAACGAGCGGGCCGGACTGGACCAGCTCGCCCTCCTCGCCCGGCGCGGCGGGGGTGCCCTCGGGGCGGACCACGGCGAGCTCGGCAAACGGAATGGCGGTGCCGACGCGGTCGGGATGAGTATCGACCAGGGCCGGATCGAGGCTCGATGCGCGGAACGCCTCGGTGAGGCCGTACATGAGGTGCAGCGCGGCATTGGGGAACAAAGCGCGCAGCCTTCGCACCAGCGGCTCGGGCAAATGGCCGCCGCTGTTGGTCAGCACGCGCAGACCCAGCCGCGCCTCGTCGGACCATTGCGCGCCGGCGAGCTGGCGCCACAGCGGCGGTACGCCGGCAAGCACGGTGACGTCATGACGCCGCACCGCACCGACGACATCGCGCGGCAAGAAATAATCGAATGCGATCGCCGTGGCCCCGGCATACCAGGTCGAGAGCAATTGATTCTGGCCATAATCGAAGGCGAGCGGGAGGACGGCGAGCGTGCGGTCGTTGGGACGGAGGCCGAGAAAATGCGCGACGCTGACCGCGCCGAGCCACAGATTGGCGTGGCTGAGCATCACGCCCTTGGGCCGCCCGGTCGAGCCTGAGGTGTAGAGCAAGGCGGCGAGCAAGTCCGGGTCGTGAGCGGACGGCGGCAAATAGTCGTCGCCAATCTCCCAACCCTCGGTGGTCATGGTCTTCCTGACCAGATGTTCCGGCAGGCTGTTGGCGCGCGGGGCATCGGCAATCAGTCCCCGGGCACCGCTATCGGACATGATGTGGTCGACCTGCGCGGCCCGTAGGATCGGATTGATCGGGACATGGACCAGGCCGGCGCGGGCGGTGGCCAGAGGCAGGATGCAGGCCGGCGGGCTGGCGATGCCGGCCAGCGGGAGCTTGCCGCCCCACGAGGCGAGGCGATCGCCGGGACGCAGGCCGAGCGCGAGCAAGCGCGCCGCGGTGCGCCCGACCTGGTCGTCGAGCTCGGCATAAGTCAGCAGGCGATTCCCCGCGACCAGCGCGATGTCGCCCGCCGCGCCGCGCAGCGTCAGGTGATCGAGCGGGTAAGGTGTTGGGTCGGGGCTCACGTCCCTTCCCTGTCATCGCCAGCGAAGCGAAGCAATCCGGCGGCAGCCTTGCCCTCGGGCTTTCGCTTGCCTAGGGGCGCGAAGCATCGTTTTTCAGGCGGGGTGGCGTGGCGGACAGCGATTTCGACGAAGTGGACGGGACCCTGCGCGCAGTGATCGGCGAGACGCTCGGGCTGACCAAGGCGCGCGTTGCCGGGTTCGACGAGGCGACGCCGATGTTCGGTGCTATGCCCGAGCTCGATTCGATGGCGGTGGCGAGCCTGCTGACCGCGATCGAGGAGCGGTTCGCGGTGCTGATCGAGGACGACGACGTCGAAGCCGAGGATTTCGAGACGTACGGGACGCTGCTGGCGTTTGTCCGGCGGAAAGTGCTGAAGTAAGCTAGATCCTCTCCGGAACGGGGAAGTGGCAGCGCGAAGCGCAGACGGAGGAGTCGACCCCTCCACCACTCCGCCTTGCGGCGCGGTCCCCCTTCCCGTTCCGGGGAGGATTACTCCGCCGCTTGCAGCGCGCCGAACTCCTCCGCCGCCAGAAACTTCTCCGCGTCCAATGCGGCCATGCAGCCGGTGCCGGCGGCGGTGACCGCCTGGCGGTAGATCTTGTCCATCACGTCGCCGCAGGCGAACACGCCGGGGATGGTGGTGCGGGTCGAGCCGTTTTCGACGCTGAGATAGCCATCGGCGTCGAGCTCGAGCTGGCCGGCGAACAATTCGGTGGCGGGCTTGTGGCCGATGGCGACGAACGCGCCGTCGACATCGAGCCGCGTGATCTTGCCCGACTTGACGTTGCGAATGTCGAGCCCGACCAGCACTTCGGGGGTGCCGCCGCCAACGAATTCGGCGACCTCGCTGTCCCATATCACCTTGATGTTCTGGTGGGCGAACAGGCGGTCCTGGAGGATTTTTTCGGCGCGAAAACTGTCGCGGCGATGGATCAGGGTGACGTCATGGCTGTGGTTGGTCATGTACAAGGCTTCTTCGACCGCGGTGTTGCCGCCGCCGATGACCGCGACCTTCTTGCCGCGGTAGAAGAAGCCGTCGCACGTCGCGCAGGCGCTGGCCCCCTTGCCCTTCATATGCTCTTCCGACGGCAGGCCGAGCCATTTTGCCTGGGCGCCGGTGGCGATGACCAAGGTGTCGGCGTGATACTCGCCGCTGTCGCCCTTGAGCACGAACGGGCGGCGCGACAGGTCGACGCTGTCGACGTGGTCCCACACGAACCTGGTCCCGACATGCTCGGCCTGGGCCTGCATTTCCTCCATCAGCCACGGACCCTGGATGACGTCGCGGAAGCCGGGGTAATTTTCGACATCGGTGGTGGTCGTCAACTGCCCGCCGGGCTGGATGCCCTGGACGACCACCGGCGACAGGCCGGCGCGGGCAGCGTAGATGGCGGCGGTGAGACCCGCCGGGCCCGAGCCGAGGACGAGGAGGCGGGTGGAAATGACATTGCTCATGCGCGCCCACTTAAGGACGCCGGAGCGCCCCCGCAATGGTCAGCCGCCAAGCCCCGGATAGCGGGCCTTCTTGAGCAACCGGGCGAGGTGGACGGCGTTGGCAGCGGTCATCTGCGCGGTCTCACGAATGATCTTCGGGACGTTCGGCAAATCCTTGAAGTCCTTGTCGTTCATCGCCTCCCCGACCCAATAGCAAGCGGCCGCGGCTGGGATCGTCCAGCCGACGTCGTTGAGGCTCTGGGCCATCGCCGCGGTGGTGAAATGGGCGCCGTCCTCATTGCCGACGATGGCGAAGACGGCGACCTTGCCATAGGCCGGCGTGCGCCCGGCATCGTCGGTTTCGCCAAGAAAGGCGTCCATTCGCTCCATCGCCCGCTTGGCCAGACTCGACGGCTGACCCATCCAGATCGGGGTGCCGAACACCAGCACGTCGGCTGCGAGGATCCTGGCGCGGATCGCCGGCCATTCATCGCCGTCGCCTTCGTCGCTCCTGACGCCCGGGTGGATGACATGATCGGCAAGGCGAATAGTCTCGACCAGCGTTGCGTCCTGCTTGGCGAGATATTCGCCGACGAGGTCGATCATCGCGTCGGTAGAGCTTTTCTCGCGGCCGCTTTTCTTGAGCGTGGCGTTGAGGGCGATCGCCGTGATCGGCATCTGTACTAAGGCAGGAAGTAAGGTGTCGGGTTGAGCAGCGGCGGGATCGAGTAAGCGGTGCACGGCACCTGCACGGTGCGCTTGTTGCGCGGCGGCACGGCGGGCAGGGTCCGGTAGCAAACCGGGCGCCGAACCGATTCGGCGGTCAACGACGTCTTGGCCCACCCCGCCGACGGCACGGCGAGCAGGACCAACGTCAGGAACGGGGCAATCCGCATGCCGCCGGTGTAACGAAAATGACGATGAACGCCAACTTAATCGCGATACAGCGCGGGGCTAGACCAGCCTGGACTGCTTGAGCGCGGCGCCGATGAAGCCGGCGAACAACGGGTGCGGATCGAACGGCCGGCTTTTCAGTTCGGGGTGGAACTGGACGCCGATGAACCACGGATGGTCGGGCCGCTCGACGATTTCGGGCAGCTGGCCATCGGGCGACATGCCGGAAAACAGCAGCCCGCCTTTTTCCAGCACCGCCTTGTAATGGGCGTTGACCTCATAGCGATGGCGGTGGCGCTCGGAAATTTCGGTCGCGCCATAGGCCGAGGCGACGTGGCTGTTGCCGGTCAGCACGGCCGGGTAGGCGCCGAGCCGCATGGTGCCGCCAAGGTCGGTGTCGGCCGAGCGCTGCTGCAGCCCTTCCTCGCTCATCCATTCGGTGATCAGGCCGACGACCGGTTCGGGCGTGTCGCCGAATTCGGTGGTCGATGCGGCGGTCAGGCCGGCGATGTTCCGGGCACCCTCGATGCACGCCATCTGCATGCCGAGGCAGATGCCGAAAAACGGCACGGCGCGTTCGCGGGCGAAGCGGACCGAGGCGATCTTGCCCTCGCTGCCCCGCTCGCCGAAACCGCCGGGGACGAGGATGCCGTGGAGCGGCTCGAGCTCGGCGGCGAGATCGGCGTCGTCCTTCTCGAATAATTCGGCGTCGAGCCAGCGGATGTTGACCTTGACCCGGTTGGCGATGCCGCCGTGGACCAGCGCCTCGCGCAGCGACTTGTAGGCGTCGGGCAGGCCGACGTATTTGCCGACCACGCCGATCGTCACCTCGCCCTCGGGGTGATCGACGCGGTCCATGATATCGGCCCAGCGGCTCAGGTCGGGATCGGGCGCGCCTTCGATGCCGAACACGCGCAGCACCTCGTCGTCGAGGCCTTCGCGGTGATATTGCAGCGGCACGTCGTAGATCGAACGGGCATCGAGCGCCTGGATCACCGCCGAAGCGGGCACGTTGCAGAACAAGGCGATCTTGTTGCGGTCGCTTTCGGGGATCGGCCGTTCGGCGCGGCACAGCAAGACGTCGGGCTGGATACCGTAGCCGGTCAGTTCGCGCACGCTGTGCTGGGTCGGCTTGGTCTTGAGCTCGCCGGCGGCGGCGAGATAGGGCACGAGGGTGGTGTGGACGCACACCGTCTGGCCGCGGCCAAGGTCGTTGCGCAGCTGGCGGATGGCCTCGACGAACGGCAGGCTCTCGATATCGCCGACGGTCCCGCCGATCTCGCAAATGACGAAATCGATACCGTCGATGTCGGCCAGCGCGAACTCCTTGATGGCGTTGGTGACGTGGGGGATGACCTGGACCGTCGCGCCGAGGTAATCGCCGCGGCGTTCGCGGGCGATGATCCCCTGATAGATGCGGCCCGAGGTGACATTGTCGGTCTGCCGCGCCGAGACGCCGGTGAAGCGCTCGTAATGGCCGAGGTCGAGGTCGGTCTCGGCGCCGTCGTCGGTGACGTAAACCTCGCCGTGCTGATAGGGCGACATCGTCCCAGGATCGACGTTGAGATAGGGATCGAACTTGCGAATCCGGACGGAAAAGCCGCGCGCCTGAAGCAAAGCGCCGAGCGATGCCGCAAGCAAACCCTTGCCAAGCGAGGAGACCACGCCGCCGGTGATGAAAATATACCGCGCCATGGGAGTCGAGCCTTAGGGATGCGCGCCACCTGGTGGCAAGCGCGAATCGATTCGGGGCGAAAAAAGCTGACCGCTTACTGAGCGAGCGGGACCGATGGCGCGGGCTTGGCCGGCTGACCATTGGCGGGTTGACCGTTGGCCGGCGCGGGCTGCTGCCCTGGCAGCACCAGCGGATTGGCCGGCGGCTGGTTGGCGGGGGCCGAAGCCGGCGCCTGCCTGACCAGCGACGTGTCGATGGTCGGCGCTTCGCGGGTTACGCCGGCAATCGCCGCGAGCATGATCGAAAGAAACACGAACAAGGCACCGAGCACCGCAGTCGAGCGGGTGAGGAAGTCGGCGGCGCCGCGCGCGGTCATGAATCCGCCCGACGAACTGCCGACGCCGAGTCCGCCACCTTCGGAGCGTTGCATGAGGATGACGAGGACGAGGCTGAATGCGATCAACGTCTGGACGATCAAAAGGAAGGTGAACATCAGCGGGCTTTCGGTGCAGGAGTTGAAGCGCAGGTAGCGGTGAAACGGCCTATATTCAATGCGCGGCGGCGATGATCGGGACGAAATCGGCGGCGGTCAGGCTGGAACCGCCGACCAGCGCGCCGTCGACGTCGGCGACGGCGAAGATGTCCGCGGCGTTGGATGGCTTGACGGAGCCGCCGTAGAGCAAGCGTATGCTCTGCCCCGGCTCGCCATAAGCGGCGACCAGGCGCGAACGAAGCGCGGCATGCATCTCACCGATGTCGGCCAGCGACGGCACCTTGCCGGTACCGATCGCCCAGATCGGTTCGTAGGCTACGGACAACCGCGCCGCGTCGCCCGATGGCAGCGAGGCATCGAGCTGGGCGGCGACGGTGGCGAGGGCGTCGCCCGCGCTTCGCACCACATCGCTTTCGCCGACGCACAGGATGACGTCGAGCCCGGCGGCAAGCGCGGCCTCGGCCTTGGCCTTGACCTCGGCGTCACTCTCCCCCTGCGCCTCGCGCCGCTCGCTATGGCCGACGATGGTCAGCGTCGCGCCGGCGTCGAGCAGCATCGCCGCCGCAATGCAGCCGGTGTGGGCGCCCATCGCGGCCGAATGGACGTCCTGCCCGCCGATGGCGAACCCCGGGACGGCCCGGGCGGCGCGATCGATCAACGTCGCCGGCAGGCACACAGCGACATCGACGGCGTCATGAGCGGCGGCGGCTTCGGCAATCGCCGCGACCTC
>JANLQS010000054.1:0-21141 GCA_031367995.1 Sphingomonas sp. | reverse complement strand
TCGGCGCTGATGCTGATCCTGTGCTTCATCCTGCTGCCGCGGATGATTTTCGGATCGGCCTATGCCGACATGCGCATCGTTCCCTATTTCGCGGCGCTGCTGATTCTCGCCATCCGCTTCGAAGGGCCGACCGACCTCAAGCTGGCGCGGATGCTGGCGATCGCCGGGGTCGGCTTCCTATTGGTTCGCACGGCGAGCGTCACCGCCAGCCTGTGGATCGCCGCCGACCATCAGCGCGCGCAACTCCAGGCGCTCGACCATGTGCCGGAGGGCGCGCGGGTGGTGTCGCTGGTCAATTTCGAATGCCATGGCTGGGGCCTGCGGCGGTCCGACCATTTGCCGGCGATGGTCATCGTCCGCCGCCACGGCTTCAGCAACGACCAGTGGCCGCTCGCCGGCGCCAGCCTGCTGACCGTCCACTACCCGGCGGCCGGGAAATTCGGGCAGGATCCGTCGGAGATCGTGCGCATGAAATTCTGCCCGCGGGAAGGCAATTCGATCGCCGCGCGGCTGCCGCAGATCCCGCGCCAGGCGTTCGATTATCTGTGGCTGCTCGATGTCCCGCCGCTGCCGCCAGAGCTGCTCAACGGCTGGCAATTGGTGTGGGCGGGGGACGGATCGCGATTGTTCAAACGGCAGGATGCGGCCGCCGCAGCACCGCCGCCAGCGACACTCCAAACGGCAGCGGCACCCGCCCGATAAGCCGCCGCTCGAACCCGAAGATGCCGCGCAGCGCGCGATTGACCGCGGCGCCGGGCAGGACATCGTCATTGGTTTTGCTGCCCACCAATTTGCCCGCGACGCGCGCCGCGGCGACAAGCGGGAACAGCAAGGTGTTGAACGGTGACAGCAACTGGATGTCATAGCCGGCCGCGCGGGCCAGCCGGGCGATGTCGCGCTTGCGGTAGCGGCGGTGGTGGTGATGCGCGCGGTCGTGCTCGCTCCACATCCACGGGTTGGCGGGGACCGTCAGCAACAATGCGCCGCCGGGCTTCAGCCGGCCGAGGATCGCCGCCATCAGCCCTGCGTCGTCTTCGACATGCTCAAGCACGTCGAGCAAGGCGATAAGGTCGTAATGGGCGGGCTTGAACGCCGACAGATCGGGCAGCAGAACGTTGCGCACCGGCTTGCCGAAGCGACTGGCGGCGAGGGCACGGGCGCCGTCGTCGAGCTCGCTCGCCTCGACCGCGCCGAACTCCGCCAGCATCGCCAGGTTATGCCCGGTGCCGCAGCCAAGCTCGAGGATGCGCGCGCGCCTCGGCGGCTTGACCATTCGGGCGATCAGTTCGCGCAGGATCCGTCCGCGGGCAATGAACCACCAATGCGTCGAATCCAGCTCGGCCATGCGGTCGAATGCTGCGCGCTCCATCAGTCGCCGCCGATGCGTTCGCGCACGACATATAGCGGCCGGCGCTTGGCCTCGGTCAGGATGCGCCCGACATATTCGCCGAGCACGCCGAGCGACAGCAATTGCAGCCCGCCGAGGAACAGGATGGCGACCATCATCGAGGCGTAGCCGGGGACGTCGATACCGAACGCCAGGGTGCGCACGATGATCACCAGCGCATAGGCCAAGGCGCCGAGCGCGACCAATGCGCCGAGGTAGCTCCAGATGCGCAACGGCACGGTCGATGCCGAGGTGATGCCGTCGACGGCCAGCGTCCACAGCTTCCAGTAATTATACTTGGTCTTGCCAAGCGTGCGCTCTTCGCGGTGGTAGCACACCGCGGCCGAGCGGAAGCCGGCCCAGGCGAACAGCCCCTTCATGAACCGGTTGCGCTCCGGCATGTCGCGGATGACATCGACGACCTTGCGGTCGAGCAGGCGGAAATCGCCGGCATGCTCGGGGATCTTGTCCGAACTCAGCCAATTATGGGCGCGGTAATAGAAGTCCGCGGTCATCCGCTTGGGCAGGCTGTCGCTTTCGCGATTGTCGCGCACGCCGTAGACCACATCATTGCCGTCGCGCCACTTGGCGACCATCGCGCCGATAACCTCGGGCGGATCCTGCATGTCGACGTCGAGCGGGATCACCGCCAGCCCGCGCGCTTCTTCGAGCCCGGCGGTGAGCGCCGCCTCCTTGCCGAAATTGCGCGACAGCGACAGCGCGCGGACGCGCGGATCGGCGGCATTGGCGGCGCGCAGTTTGGCCAGCGTCGAATCGGTGCTGCCGTCATCGACGAACAATATCTCGAACGATGTCGCGACCGGATCGGGGATGGCGGCGATGATCGGGATGACGCGCGCCAGGAAGGCGCCGATCGCTTCCTCCTCATCCTTGACCGGGACGATCAGGCTCAATTCGCACGACGGGGTCATGCGTAGACGTAGCGGCGGTGGAGGGCGAAAGTGATCAGCGGGGTGACCAGCACCATCGGCACCGTCGGCCACCACGTCGGCCCGCCAAGGTGATGGACGAGGAACCAGATGAAGCCCTGATTGAGGACATAGCCGATCAGGTTGACGGCGACGAAGCGCGAAGCGCGGACATGATGGCGGTCGCGCGTGCCGTGGCCACGAAAGCTGAACGCGCCGTGGGTGACGTAGCTGACCAGCGAGAAGAACAGAAAGACGACGGTGAACGACACCATCGGCCTCAGCCCGCCATATTCGGCGAGCGCCCAGTAGCTGGCGGCGACGGCGAGCGTGATGACGCCCCCGGCAATGCCGTAGCGCGCCATCTGCACGGCGATCGCGCGCCGGTCGGGCGCGAGGCGGTCGAGGGTCGAATGGATCATTTGCACCTGCGGCCCCAGCCGTTAGAGCGGGCGCGAAGTTTTGCAAGGGTCGCGCGGGTGCTGGACAAAGTGAACGAGGTGCTGGTGCGCCGCTGGCGGCTGGTGGTGGTGATCGCCTGGCTGCTCTACGCCGCCTGGTATCTGTTCGACCGGTGGGGCGCGATCCACGCCTTCGCGCTCGGCGATACCGATGACAATCTGCGCCTAGCCCAGGTCCGCGCTTTATTGGACGGGCAGGGCTGGTTCGATCTTCGCCAGCACCGCCTCGACCCGTTGCACGGCGGCGCCAACATCCATTGGTCGCGGCTGGTCGATTTGCCGGTCGCCGGTTTGATCCTGGCGATCAGGCCGTGGTTCGGCGGGGTCGAGGCGGAACGCTGGGCGAGCGCCATCGCACCCTTGCTGCCGCTGCTGCCGATGCTCGGCGCGTTGGCGCTGATTGCGCGGCGGCTGGTCGATCCGCGCGCCGCCGCGCTGGCGTTGGCGGCTTTGCTGTTCGCGGGATCGACCGCCGGCATGGTCCAGCCGCTGAGGATCGACCACCACGGCTGGCAGTTGGCTCTGCTCGCCGTGACGCTGGCCGGGCTGGCCGATCCAAGGCGCGCGCGCGGCGGAGTGACCGCCGGCGTTGCAAGCGCCTTGTCGCTGACGATCGGGCTGGAATTCATCATCTATCTCGCGCCGATCGGCGTCGCGCACGCGCTGTTCTGGGTCGCCGACCGCGACGAGCGCCGGCGGCTGATTGCCTATGCCGCGAGCATGGCGGGCGGTACCGCGCTCGGCTTCCTGCTGTTCGCGTCGAACGCCAACCGCGGCGCGGTGTGCGATGCGCTGTCCAGCGTATGGCTGAGCGACGCGCTGCTCGGCGGCGGGCTGATTGCCGGGTTGGCGATGCTGAGGGTCGAACGGTGGACGGCGCGGCTGGCGCTGGCGCTGGCGGCAGGGGTCGTGCTTGCTGCATTCCACGCGCTCGCCTTCCCGCACTGCCTGTCGCGGCTCGAGGGGGTCAGCCCGTTGGCGACCCAATTGTGGCTGAGCCATGTCAAGGAAGCGCGGCCAATCTATCGCCATGGGGCGGAGGTCGCTGCGCTGACCCTGGCGCTGCCGATCAGCGGCCTGATCGGCTATGCATTGCTGGTATGGCGGGCGCGGGGCGAACCCGATCTGCTGCGCCGGACGCTGGCGGTGGCGGCGCCGGCATTCACTGCGCTGGCCCTGCTGATGTGGCAGACGCGGACCGGCCCGGCGGCGCAGATGATGGCCATCCCCGGATCGGTGGCGATCGTCTTCCTGCTCGCGCCGCGCGCCTTCGCTTCGAACAATATGTTGGTGCGGGTGCTCGGCACGGCGCTCGCGGTGATCGCCGGGATGGGCGCGCTGGTGCCGCTCGGCAGCGACTATTTTCCCAAGGACAAGGTGACCGCGCTGAGCAAGCGGGTCAACGTCGCCAACCGCCGCTGCCCGACGCTCGCCGCGCTGCGCCCGATCGCGCGCCAGCCCAAGGGGACCATTTTCACCTTCGTCGATTTCGGGCCGCGGATCATCGCCATGACCCATCACGACGCGATCGCCGGTCCCTATCACCGCAATTATCCGGCGATCGTCGATTCGATGCTCGCCTTCCGCGGCGACGCCGCTCAGGCGCACGCCATCGTCGCCGGCAAATATCACGCCGATTATCTGATGATCTGCCCCGACCAGTCGAGCGCGACGATCTTCATGGCCGAAGCGCCCAAGGGCTTTTACGTCCAGCTGGCGGCGGGCCAGGTGCCGCCGTGGCTGGCGCCGGTCGACCTTGGCCCCAATTCGCCGTGGAAAATGTGGCGGGTGGTGGGTTAGAGTCTGTTTGGGGTGCGGGCTGGCGCAGATCCAGCGAAGCCATAACCGACTCTAGCCGGCGAGGCCGGGCAGGCTCCGCTCGAGCCCGTCGAGGACGAACTGGGTGGCGAGCGCGGCGAGGATGACGCCGAGGATGCGGGTGATCATCGCCTCCAGCTTGGCGCCGATGAAGCGCATCAGCGGCCCCGCCGCGAGCAGCGCCAGCAAGGTCAGCAGCAGTACTGCGGTCATCGCGCCGAGCACGACAAATGTCTGCTGAATGCCGTCGGCGCGGGCATTGAGCAGCATGATCGAGGCGATCGAGCCCGGCCCGGCGATCATCGGGATGGCCATCGGGAAGACGCTGATGTCTTCGGCCTCGGGCGTGCCCTTGATTTCCTCGGCCCGCTCCTCGCGCCGCTCGGTGCGCTTTTCGAACACCATTTCGAGCGCGATGATGAACAGCATGATCCCGCCGGCGAGGCGGAACGCGCTCAAGGAAATGCCCATGCGCGCGAGCAACGGCTGGCCGAGCAAGGCGAAGAACAGAAGGATGCACCAGGCAACCAGGCTCGATCGGATCGCCATCTTGCGGCGATGGCCCGCGTCGGTGCCGCTGGTCAGCGAGGCGAAGATCGGCGCGCAGCCGGGCGGGTCGACGATCACCAGCAAGGTGAGGAAGGCCGAGGTGAACAGCTCGATCATCTGGCGGGCGCCGCGACGCGCTGATCAAGCACGTCAGTGTAGCCGCGACCGTTCCACAGCCTGGCCTTGAAATGACGAGCGCCGTCCTTGGCCACCGTCCACGACCAGCTCAGCGTCCCGTCCGCCGATCTTCCCTGGCCGGCATCGGCGGGCGCCTTGCCGGCGATCTGTTCGATTGACGGGGTCGTTACGGCATAGACCCGTTGCACACGCGCAAGCCCGGCGCAGCGTGCGCGGCGCACGAGCGGCCGAGCACGCGGGGCGATCGGCGTCTTCAGCGTATCGCCGCCGTCGACCGACCATTTCCATGCGCCATCTTTCTGCCGCGACCAGACGGTCGTAAAATAGCCCTGCTCGCCCTTCGCATTGCGCCACGGGCCGGTGTTGATCGCGAGATTCCGGTCGCACGACACAAAGCTGCGCGCGGGCGACCAGACGATCGCGCGCGGCGGGTCGCGCAAGTCTCTGTAGACGACCTGCGCCCACGCCGCTTGGGGGGTAAAAACAACCGCCAGCGGTTCGGCATATTTGCGGAACGCGGTCCATTGCCCGATCCGCTGCGCATCGCGGGCGAAGGCGCGTTCGGCGTCGATCGCGGTCGGGGCGGCGGTTGCGGCGGCCAAGAGTAAGAGCGCGATCATAAGGCTTTGTCGTAACTGAAGCTTTCGGCCCGCGCGGCGGAGACGAAGGTGTTGCGGATGAGGCAGGCGATGGTCATCGGCCCGACCCCGCCGGGCACCGGGGTAATCGCCCCCGCGACTTCCGACGCGGAAGCGAAATCGACGTCGCCGACCAGGCCGGCGTCGGTGCGGTTGATGCCGACGTCGATGACTGTAGCGCCGGGTTTGAGCCAGTCGCCCTTGACCATCTGCGCCCGCCCGACCGCGGCGACGACGATGTCGGCCTGCCGCACCACCGCGGGCAGATCGCGCGTCTTCGAATGGGCGATGGTCACGGTGCAATTCTGCTGCAGCAGCAGCAGCGCCATCGGCTTGCCGACGATGTTCGAGCGGCCGATGACGACCGCGCTCTTGCCCGTCAGGTCGCCCAATTCGGCCTGGAGCAATTTGAGGCAGCCCAAGGGCGTGCACGGCACGAAGCCGTGGAGGCCGATGGCGAGCCGCCCGGCGTTGACCGGGTTGAAGCCGTCGACATCCTTGTCGGGGGAGATGCGGGTGATGACGACGCGCTCGTCAATCTGTGGCGGCAGCGGCAGCTGGACGAGGATGCCGTCGACCGCCGGGTCGGCGTTGAGGGTGTCGATGAGCGCGATGAGGTCAGCCTGCGGGGTGTCGGCGGGCAGTCTGTGCTCGAAGCTTTCCATGCCCGCTTCGGTCGTCGCTCTGCCTTTGGAGCGGACGTAGACCGCGCTCGCCGGGTCCGCGCCAACCAGCACCACCGCCAACCCCGGGGCGCGGCCGGTCGCCTCGCGAAACCGCGCGACTTCGCCGGAGACTTTCCCGCGCAGCACCGCACCGGCGGCCTTGCCGTCGATGATTTTGGCGGTCACGTGATCGTCGGGCCGAGCTCGAGCGCGAGCCCCATGTTGAGTTTGCGCAGCACCTGCAGCGCGAGCAGCACGATCAGCGGCGAAAAATCGATTCCGCCGAAATCGGGCATCAGTTTGCGCACCGGGCGATAGAGCGGCGCGGTGAGGCGGTCGATCGCTCCGGTGACGGTGCGGACGAAGCCCGACTGCATGTTGATGACGTTGAACGCGATCAGCCAGCTGAAGACGACCTGGGCGATGATCACCCACACCGCCAGCTGGAGGATCATGTCGATGATCTGGAATAGGGCTAAAATCATGGGGCCGCTCTAGCGGTGTGCGGCGCGGCGGGCAATCACGGCGCGAAACGATTGGGCATCGCCTCGGCCAGGATCAGCGCGAAGGCCTCGTCCGGCGCGACCCACTCGGCGAGCGGGGTCCAGCCGCCGGCGAGCAGCAGCAGGCGGGCACCGCGCTGGCCGTATTTGTGGCTGTTCTCGGTATGGATGCTGGCGCCCTGCAAGAAGGCGAAGCGGTGGCCGTCGATCGAGAAAGCGACGTCGCGGGTGGCGACCAGATGCATCTCTACCCGCCCCAGCATGTCGTTCCACCGCGCCTCGTGGGCGAAGGCCTCGACCGGGATGTCGCCGCCCAGCTCGCGGTTGATGCGGTCGAGCAGGTTCAGATTGAACGCCGCGGTGACGCCTTGCGGGTCGTCATAAGCGGTAATCAGCTCGGGCACCGGTTTGATCCGGTCCATGCCGATCAGCAGCCGGGCGCCAGTGCCGAGAATATCGCGGAAATGGCGCAGCAGGTCGGTCGCGCTGCGCGGCACGAAATTGCCGATCGTCGAGCCGGGGAAGAAGCCCAGGCGGGTGAGGCCGTCGATCGCGGCCGGGAGGGTGAGGTCGCGGGTGAAGTCCGCTTCGATCGGATAGACTTTGAGCGCCTTGTGGTCGGCATCGAGCGCGGCGGCATTGTCGCGCAGATAATCGCCGCTGATGTCGATCGGGACATAAGCCGCGGCGTCGATGGCGTCGATCAGCAGGCGGATCTTGGTCGCGGAGCCGGCGCCGAACTCGACCACCGCGCCGCCGGTGCCCGCGGCGGCGGCGATGGCGTCCTTGTGGGCCTCGAACAAGGCGGTCTCGACTCGGGTCGGATAATAATCGGGCAGGCGGGTGATGTCGTCGAACAGCTCCGACCCCCGGCGGTCATACAGCCAGCGCGCCGGGATCGCCGGAATCGGTTCGGCCAGGCCGGCGAGGACATCGGCGCGGAACTGCGGGTCGGCGGCGTCAGGAGTCGCGAGCAAGGCGCACCCCGGTGAATTGCCAGCGCGCGGCGGGCGGGAAGAAATTGCGGTAGGAGGCACGCGAATGGCCGCGCGGGGTGGCGCAGCTGGCGCCCTTCAGGACCATCTGACCGCTCATGAACTTGCCATTATATTCGCCGACCGTGCCGGCTTCGGGCGCGAAGCCGGGATATGGAAGATAGGCCGAACCGGTCCACTGCCAGACGTTTCCGAACGGGCTGCCACTTGGCTTGGGCATGACCGCGCCGGCCGAATCAAGTTGGTGGCCGAGGTTCGGGTCGGCGCTGTCGAACATCGCTTCCCATTCCGCCTCTGTCGGCAGCCGCGCGCCGGCCCAGCGGGCAAAGGCGTCGGCCTCATAGAAACTGACATGATCGACCGGGGCGACGCGGTCGATCGGACGGCGGCCGGCCAGCGTGAAGGATTCCCCCTGACCGCGCCAGTAAAGCGGGGCGGCGATGCCTTCGCGCCGGACCCAGTCCCAGCCTTCGCTGAGCCACAGCGAAGGCGTGGCGTAGCCGCCGTCGGCGATAAACTCGGCCCATTCGCCATTGGTCACGCAGCGGCTGGCGATGGCGTGGGGGTGGAGCAAGGCGCGGTGGCGCGGCCGCTCGCTGTCGAACGCGAAGCCGTCACCGCGCGCGCCAATCTCGGCCAGCCCCTCGCGCCCGGGGAGCCAGGCGACGGATTCGGCAGCGAAGCAGGGCGCGGGGTCGAGCGCGGCATAGACCGGCTCCATCGGGTTCTCGGCGAAGGTGGCCAGGATGTCGGTCAGCAACAGCTCCTGGTGCTGCTGTTCATGCTCGATGCCGAGAGCGACCAGCCGAAGCGCGTCGGTGTCGAGGCTGGGCAGCGCGGCGGCCAGCGCCGCGTCGACCGGGGCCCGCCAGGCGCGGATGTCGTCGAGGCTCGGGCGGCTGATCATCCCGCGTTTGGGCCGGGAATGGCGCTCGCCCTCGCCGTCATAATAGCTGTTGAACAGAAACGCCCAGCGCTCGTCGTGGAGGCGGTAGCCGGGGACATGGTCGCGCAGCACAAACGTCTCGAAGAACCAGCTGGTGTGGGCCAGGTGCCATTTGGCCGGCGACGCGTCGGGGTGCGGCTGGATGGTCGCGTCGGCGTCGCTCAGCGGCGCGGCCAGCGCGAGCGTCAGCGCGCGGGTCGCGGCGAGCCGCGCACCGAGTCCGTCGTCTAGCTGGTTCGCGTGGCGCCTGGTTGCCACAGCACATCGCCTCCCTCATCCGCCGCGACCGAACGCGCGGCGACGAACAAATGATCCGACAGGCGGTTGAGATAGGCCAGCGCGGGGCCGCTCACCTGTTCGTCGGCTGCCAAGGCGACCGCGGCGCGCTCGGCGCGGCGGGCGGTGGCGCGGGCGAGGTGGAGCAATGCCACGGACAACGATCCGCCCGGCAGGATGAAGCTGGTCAGCGGCGCGAGATGCGCGTTCATCGCGTCAATCTCCTGTTCGAGCCGCTCGACCTGGCGCGGGACGATGCGCAGCGCGTGGGCTTCGAAGTCGGTGCCGAACGGCGTGGCGATGTCGGCGCCAAGGTCGAACAGCTCGTTCTGGATCCGCCGCAGCTGCACCGCAAGCTCGCTTTCGCCGAGCGCGGCGATGGCGGCGCCCAATGTGCTATTGGCCTCGTCGACCTCGCCGATGGCGGTCATCCGCGCACCCGATTTGGGCACCCTGCTGCCGTCGACCAGCCCCGACGTGCCGTCGTCGCCGGTGCGGGTGTAGATCTTGTTGAGCTTGACCAGGGCTAGGCCTTGCCGCCGGCCAGCGCGAGAATAATGATGACGATGACGATCGCCACCCCCTGAAACAGCACGCGCTTCTGCATATAGCCTTGCTGCTGTTCGCCGGTGACGTCCTTGCCCGAAGCCATGGCGATGACGCCGCGGACGAGAACATAGAGGACTGCGCCCATGGCGGCGATCAACAGGACGATGAGGAGAGGTGTCATGCGCTTCCCTTAGCCCTCGGCAAAACGGAATCCTAGAGGCAGGCGGCCGGCGGTGAGGTCGGCGGCGAGCGCGGGGCCGTCGACCCAGGTTGCGCGCATCGCGGCCAGGGTCGGCGCCTGGTCGCGCTTGGCGAGTCGGCGGCCGTCGTCATGGGTCACAAGTGGGTGGTGGAAATAGGCGGGTTCGGGCAGGCCGAGCAGCGACTGCAGCAGCCGTTGGATCGGGGTCGAGGGGCGCAGATCGGCGCCGCGCACGACCAATGTCACCCCGCTGCCGGCATCGTCGACGACGCAGGCTAGGTGGTAGGATGACGGCGCATCCTTGCGCGCCAGCACCGCGTCGCCAATCTCCTCGCGGGTCGCGGCGAAGCGTGTGCTGCCCTGCTCAACCCATTGAGGAAGGCCGACAATCGTCAGCGCCGCCGCTGCATCTAGCCGCCAGCTATGCGGCATCGCGGCGCGGCGCGCGGGGTCGTCCTTGAGACCGCGGCAGTGACCGGGATAGGCGCTTCCGGCATCGCCGTGCGGCGCGGTCAGCGACAAAGCGATATCGGCGCGGGTGCAAAAGCAGGGATAAGCCACGCCCATCGCGCGCAGCCGCTCGAGCGATTCGGCATAAAGCGCGGTCCGCCGCGACTGGACCAAAGGCTCGCCGTCGATGGCGAGGCCGAGCCAGGAGAGGTCCTCGAAGATGCCGTCGACATATTCTGGGCGGCAACGGCCGGGGTCGAGATCTTCGATCCGCAGCAGGAAGCGATTCCCGATCATCCGGCCGATCGCCGCCGAATATGCATGGCCGAGATGAAGCCGCCCGGAGGGTGATGGCGCGAAGCGGGTGGTCGACTGTTGCAAAACTGACTCTTGACGATGTTTCGGCTGCTGTGGTGTCATGCCATTGTCACGCCGGTTTGGCACCCGGCGACACGACGACGGAAAGACGGGCCTTGAGCCGCCGGTCTCCCGCCTGAGGTGCGATCCGGCCGGGGATTCGGCGTTCGGGGTTCACGAACGCTGGAGAGACGTGCCCCGTGTATCATCCTGACCTCATCCGCCACCCCGACGGTTGCCCCGCCCTCGTGCTCAACGCCGATTACACGCCGCTCAGCTATTATCCGCTGTCGCTGTGGCCGTGGCAAACCGCGGTCAAGGCGATGTTCCTCGAGCGGGTCGACGTCGTCTCGCACTATGATCGCGAAGTGCATAGCCCGTCGGCCAGCCTCAAGCTGCCGTCGGTGATCGCGCTGCGCCAATATGTCCGGCCCAACGAATATCCGGCCTTCACCCGATTCAACCTGTTCCTCCGCGATCGCTTCCGCTGCGTCTATTGCCACTCGCACCGCGAGCTGACCTTCGACCATGTCGTGCCGCGCGCCCAGGGCGGGCGGACGACGTGGGAGAATGTCGCCACCGCCTGCGCGCCGTGCAACCTCAAGAAGGGCGGACGCACCCCGCGTCAAGCGCACATGCACATCGAGCGCGAGCCGATCCGCCCGACCAGCTGGCAATTGCAGGACCACGGCAAGAGCTTCCCGCCGGGCTACCTCCATCAGAGCTGGCGCGATTATCTCTATTGGGACATCGAGCTTGAGCCGTGAGCCTAAGGCGCTGTTAACCAATTTCGTTCAGGAGGGGCGACCATGAGCAAATCGCCGAACCCGCCCCGACTGTTGATCGTCGAGCCCAACAAGGGCGCGCTGAGCATGATGGCGCAGCGATTGTCCGACGCCGGCTATCGCATCATCGCCAGCGACCAGCCGGGCGCGGCGGTGGCCGAGCTTCACAGGGTCCCGGTCGACCTGGTCATCGCCGAACTGCGCATGGCGAGCCTGAGCGGGCTCGAACTGGCGCGGCTGGTGCGCGACGACAGCGTGCTGAAGGACACGCCGCTGATCCTGATTGCCGGACGATCCGACGCTAGCGGCGCGATCGAAGGGTTTGCCGCCGGGGCCGACGACGTCGTCGCCAAGCCGTTCGACTTCGACGTGCTGGCAGCGCGGGTCGCGCGGCTGCTGGCGCGGGCGCGGGCCATCAAGGAATTGCGCCACGACAATGCCACGCTCGATGCGCGGGTCGTGACCCGGGCGATCGAGCTGGGCGAGGCGCGCGCCGCGCTCAAGGAGAGCGAGGCCGAACGCATCCGCCTCCAGTCAATGGTCAAGCGCGCCTAGCGCGACGCGAGAAACTGCTCGATCGCCGGGCGCAGATCGTCGCGGCTCAGCGCGATCGCCAGATTGGCGAGCACGAAGCCGGCCTTGTCACCGCAATCATAGCGCACCGCCTCGACGGTCAATGCATTGAACGGCTGTTCGCCGATCAACCGGGCGAGCGCGTCGGTCAGCTGGATTTCCCCACCCGCCCCGGTCTCGCCCTTGTCGAGAACGCGCATGACGTCGGGCTGGAGGATATAACGGCCGACCACGCCGAGCCGCGACGGGGCGTCTTCGGGGCGCGGTTTTTCGACCAGGCCGCGAACTTCGGTGGCGCGGCCGTTCGCCTTGCCCGGAGTGATGATGCCGTAGCTCGCGGTGCGGTCGGCGGGCACGTCCATGGCGCAGACGATGTTGCCGCCATATTCCTCATAGGCGTCGATCATCTGCTTCAACGCGCCGGGCGTGCCGACCATCAGATCGTCGGGCAGCAGCACCGCGAACGGCTCGTCGCCGACAATGTGCCGGGCACACCATACGGCATGGCCGAGGCCGAGCGGGCGTTGCTGACGGACCGATACGATCTCGCCAAAGCCGGAGCGCGAACCGCCCAGCGACTCGAGGCTCTTGCCGGCCTTCTCCATCGTCGCCTCGAGCTCGAAGCCCATGTCGAAATAATCGACCAGGCTCGATTTGCCGCGGCCGGTGACGAAGATCATCTGCTCGATCCCGGCCTCGCGGGCTTCGTCGACGGCATATTGGATTAGCGGGCGGTCGACGACCGTCAGCATCTCCTTGGGCATGGTCTTGGTTGCCGGCAGCAGGCGCGTGCCGAGGCCGGCGACCGGGAAGACGGCCTTGCGGACCCGAGCGCGGCTCACCGCGGCTCCTGGACATTGTCGGGACCGGTGGTCACGGCGGCGGGTTCGGTGCTCGCGGTCGGCGAGGCTGGCGCCAGTCCGGCGTCGGGCGGCGGCAGGTCGAAGCGATCGGCCTTGCGCGGTTGCGACCGGCGCATCAGCTCGTCGACCCGCTCGGGCCGCGCCTGGGTGGTATAAGCGAGCAGTTCCGCGGCGTTGGGCCTGTGGGTCGCCATCATCGGCTTGACCGGCAGCGACTGGCCGGCGGCGGGGACCAGAGGCCCGACCTTGCCGCAGGCGGCGAGCCCCAGCAGCGCGGCGGCAATCGTCAGTCGGCGGAGCATCATTGTCCTTCCCGCTTGGCCTGCGCGGCGCGCGCCGCGGCGATCGCTTCCCTTACCCTGACCGGGGCAGTCCCGCCAGCCGAGGTGCGCGCCGCGACCGACGCTTCAACCGGCAGGCGGGCAAGCGCCGCCTCGGCAATGCGGGGATCGACCGCGCGCAGTTCGGCGAGAGTCAGTGCATCGAGCGCCACTCCGGCCGCTTCGGCGGCGGCCACGGCTCGGCCGGCGATGTGGTGCGCCTCGCGGAACGGGACGCCGGCGCCGGCCGCCAGCCAGTCGGCGAGGTCGGTCGCGGTAGCGTGGCCGGCGGCGGCGGTTTCGCGCATGCGCTGCGGAACGAACTCGAGGTCGGCGACCATCCCGGCCATCGCCGCGAGGCTCAGGGTCAGCAGGTCATGGGCGTCGAACACAGGCGGTTTGTCGTCCTGCAGATCCTTCGAATAGGCCAAGGGCAGTCCCTTCAGCAGCACCAGCAAGGCGACCAGATCGGCGATGATCCGCGCGCTGTGGCCGCGGACCAGTTCGGCGGCGTCGGGGTTGCGCTTGTTGGGCATGATCGACGAGCCGGTCGACCAGGCGTCGGGCAAGCGCACGAAACCGAACGGCTGAGACGCCCACAGGATGATTTCTTCGGCCAGCCGCGACAAATGCACCGCGGTGAGCGCCGCGGCGTGGAGGTAGTCGACGGCGAAGTCGCGGTCGCTGACGGCGTCGAGGCTGTTCGCGGTCGGCCGGTCGAAACCGAGCGCGGTGGCGGTGTCGTCGCGGTCGACGGCGAAACCGGTTCCGGCCAGCGCCGCGCTGCCCAAAGGCGATTCGTTCATCCGCCGCCGCGCGTCGGCGAAGCGGCTGCGGTCTCGCACCAGCATCTCGCGATAGGCCATCAGATGATGGCCGAGCGTCACCGGCTGGCCCGACTGGAGGTGGGTGAAGCCGGGCATGATGGTATCGGCCTGTTCGTCGGCGCGGGCGATCAGCGCGTCCTCGAGCGCATCGATGCCGGCCAGCGCCTGGTCGATGGCGGAGCGGACGAACAATTTGAAATCGGTCGCCACCTGGTCGTTGCGGCTGCGCGCGGTGTGCAGCCGGCCGGCGGGTTCGCCGATCAGCTGGGCCAGGCGGTGTTCGACGTGCATGTGGATGTCTTCGAGCGCGTCGTCCTCGGTCAGCTTGCCGGCGTCATATTCCAGCCCGACCGCGGCCAGCCCTTCGTCGATCGCGCGCGCGTCGGCGTCGCTGAGGATGCCCTGGCGCCCCAGCATGGCGGCGTGGGCGCGGCTGGCGGCGATGTCCTCCCGCCACAACCGCTTGTCTGTTCCGATCGAGGCATTTATCGCGCGCATCACCGCGGTCGGGCCGCCCGCGAAGCGCCCGCCCCACATCTGATTGGAATTGCCCGTGCGGCCGATGATCCCTCTCCTCGCGGCGCTGCTCATGATGGCCGCGGGTTGCGATAGGCAAAAGCAGGAGGCGCCTCAAGCGTCGCCTGCGGAGCAGGGCATGGCGACCAGGGGCGTCGATCGCAGCCACGCGGGCGAAGCGGCGCCGGACGTGACGTTCAAGGATCCCGACGGCGGCGATATCAGCATGGCGGAGTTCGCCGGTACGCCGGTGCTGGTCAACCTGTGGGCGACCTGGTGCGCGCCGTGCGTCAAGGAACTGCCGACCCTCGACGCGCTGGCCAAGAGCCACGACATCGACGGCGAACTCGGAGTGATCGCGGTCAGCCAGGACAATGGCCCACTGAATTCGGTCAAGGCCTTCCTCACGCTGCACGGTATCACCAGCTTGGGCGCCTATCACGACCCGGACATGGGGCTGTCGAGCGCGCTTGGCGTGCAAGTGATGCCGACGACCATGTTGTACGACAAGAACGGGCGCGAGGTGTGGCGCTTCGTCGGCGACCTCGACTGGACCAACGCGGAAGCCAAGGCGCTGCTGGCCGAGGTTAGCCCTGCGCGGCAAGCCCCCGGCTCGCCTGCGCCTAATCCCGCAGCAGCTCGTTGATCGAGGTCTTGGAGCGGGTGCGCTCGTCGACGCGCTTGACGATCACCGCGCAGGCCAGGCTGGGGCCGCCGTCCTTGCCCGGCAGCGCGCCCGGAACGACCACCGAATAGGCCGGCACCCGGCCGTACATGACCTCGCCGGTGGCACGGTCGACGATCTTGGTCGAGGCGCCCAGAAACACGCCCATCGACAGTACCGCGCCTTGTTTGACGACGACTCCTTCGGCGACTTCGGAGCGGGCGCCGATGAAGCAATCGTCCTCGATGATCACCGGCCCGGCCTGGAGCGGCTCGAGCACGCCGCCAATCCCTGTCCCGCCGGAAATATGGACGTTGCGGCCGATCTGGGCGCAGCTGCCGACGGTCGCCCAGGTGTCGATCATGGCGCCCTCGCCGACCCGCGCGCCGATGTTGACGAAGCTCGGCATCAGCACTGCGCCCGGGGCGATGTAGGCGCCGCGGCGGACGATCGCGCCGGGCACCGCGCGAAAGCCGGCGGCGGCGAACTCCCCGGCCTGCCAGCCGAGGAACTTCGACGGCACCTTGTCCCACCACGGCGCGCCGCCCGGGCCGCCGGGAATCGCCTCCATCGGATTGAGCCGGAAGCTCAACAGCACCGCTTTCTTGAGCCATTGGTTGACCGTCCAGCCGTCGGGGCCCGGCTCGGCCACCCGCATGGCGCCCGAATCGAGCCCGTTGAGCGCCGCCTCGACCGCCTCGCGCAAGGTGGAACAGGTCGGGTCGAGCGAATCCCGTTGCTCCCACGCGCCGTCGATGATGGTCTGAAGATCGGTCATGCGGCGTCCTTCGTGATGCAATCAAGCCATTCGCCGACGTCGGCGATGGTCAGGTCGATGAAATTGGGGTGGTGGCCGTGATCGCCGCGTTCCGACCCATTGTCGACCCACACTGTGGTCATGCCAAGCGCTTTCGCCGGCTTGAGGTTCTGCGCCATGTCCTCGACCATCACCGCGTTGGCGGGATCGATCGCGAACGTATCGAGCAGCAAGCGATAGCCGTGGATATCGGGCTTGGGACGAAGCTCTGCGGCGTGGATGTCGTGGACCGCGTCGAACCGGTCGGCGATGCCGATCGCGCCGAGCACACGCCCGGCATAAGGTGCGTCGCCGTTGGTGAAGACCAGCTTCTGGCCGGGGAGCCGGCCGAGCGCGCTCGCCAGCCGGGGGTCGGGCGCGACTCGATCGAGCGGGATAGCGTGAACATCCTCGAGGAAGTGATGCGGATCGACGCCTTGATCGCGCATCAGGCCGGCCAGCGTCGTCCCATGAGCGTGGAAATGCGCCTTCTGCACGCGCCTCGCTTCGGCGCTGTCGACATTAAGCAGGCGCGCGATATACGCTCCCATCCGCTCGTCGATCAGCGCGAACAGACCGGTCGCCGCAGGGTAAAGGCAATTGTCGAGATCGAAAATCCAGTGGCGGATATGGGCGAAGCGCGGATCCATGCCGGGCGGCGCCTAGCGGTTTTTAGTCCTTCAGCAAATTGAAAGCTTTGCTTAAGCATAAGGTGTAGAGATAATTGCATTAGTTTCCATGAACTTGGACGGGGTGTGGGAAAAATGAACCGACTTTTGGCGACGACGGCCTGCGGGCTGATGCTGGCGCTTTCGGCTTGCGGCGGCGGCGGCGGCTCTGCGCCGGTGCGCTCGACTCCGACTCCGACACCGACTCCGACACCGACTCCGACGCCCACACCGACGCCGACTCCCACTCCGACCCCAACGCCATCGACCAACTTCAACACCAGCGAGTATCAGCGGTCCAACGGCGCGGTCTCGTCGGGCGCGATTACCGCGTGGCAGAACGGGTCGACCGGTCAGGGCGTCAAGCTGGCGATCATCGACAGCGGTATCAATCCGGATCTTGCCGAATTCGCCGGGCGTATCGACGCGGCCAGCCGCGACGTCGCCGGTACCCGACCGCTCGCCGACGCCGACGGCCACGGCACCGCGGTCGCCGCGACCGCCGCCGGCGCCCGCAACGACGCGCAGAACATGGGCGTGGCGTTCAATGCCACCATCGTCGCCTTGCGCGCGGACGCGCCGGGCACCTGTGCCGATACCTCGGTCAACGGCGGCTGTTCTTTCTATGACGATGCCATCGCCACTGGGGTCGATGTGGCCCGGCTTGCCGGTGCCAGGGTCATCAATATGTCGTTGGGCGGCGACCCGATGGGTGCGAGCCTGCTGAGCGCCGTTGGCCGTGCCGTCGATGCCGGAATCGTCATCGTGATTTCCGCCGGCAATGACGGGCGCGACGCGATCAAGGGTGTCAACGCCGATCCATTCGGTTTGAGTGCGGCACAGGCCTATCCCGGCAAGGTGATCATCGCCGGCGCGCTCGATCAGACGCTTGGCGCGCTCGCCGACTTCTCCAACCGCGCCGGGACCGGGCAGACCTGGTATCTGTCGGCGCTGGGGGACAGTGTCCGCACGATCGATAACACCGGCGCCGGCTATTTTTATTCGGGTACCAGTTTCTCGGCGCCGATCATCACCGGCGCGGTTGCGCTGCTGGCGCAAGCCTTTCCCAATCTGACCGGCCAGCAGATCATCAACTTGCTGTTCACCTCGGCCGACGATCTCGGCGCGGCCGGCGCCGATGCGGTGTTCGGCCAGGGCCGGCTCAACATCGCGCGCGCGTTCCAGCCGGTCGGCACGACCAGCCTGGCCGGGACCGCCACGCCGGTTTCGCTCGCCACGTCGGCGGGCACGCTCCCGGCCGCGGCGGGTGATGCCGCCACGGCCGCGGGCCGGAAACTCGGCGCGGTGGTGCTCGACGGCTATTCGCGCGCGTTCGCGGTCAACCTTGCCAGCGCCCTTCAAGGCGCAAGTCAGCGCATGCCGCTCGAACGCGCGCTCGCCGGCCATGTCCGCAGCAATTCGGTTTCGGCCGGCCCGGTCGCGGTGACGCTCAGCATCGCCGATCGCGACGGCCGCCCGCTGGCGGCGTTCGCGCAGACCGGGATCGGTCCCGAAGACGCGGCCAAAGCCAAGCTGGTCGCCGGCAGCCTGGTCGCCAAGCTCGATTCGAAGACCAAGTTCGCGCTCGGGCTTTCGGATAGCGCCAAGTCGCTCGAGCGGCGCCTGTCCGGCGCGGCCGCGGGCGCGTTCCTGATCGCCCGCGATACCAGCGGCGATCCGGGCTTCGCGGCGCGCACCGGCCAGGCGGCGGCGCTCCGCCGCGATCTGGGCAACGGCATCGCCATGACAATTGCCGCCGAACTGGGCTCGGTCGACCAGCCGCTTTACCTCGGCGAGCGGGCGATGCCTTACCGCATCGCCTCGATGAGCTTCGACCGCGCGATCGGGCGCAGCAACTGGCTGTCGTTGGGCGTCTCGCGGCTTGACGAGCAGCGCAGCCTGCTCGGCGGGCGGATCAGCAATGTGCTTGGCGGCGGGAACGGTTCGGGCACCTGGTTCGCCGATGGCGAAGCGCGGCACGATTTCGGCGCCGGGGTCAGCGCGACCGTTTCGGCGCGCCGCGGCTGGACGCGCTTCGACGGCGGCAGCTTCGCCACCGATGCATATGCGTTCGACCTTGCCAGGGCCGGCCTGCTCAATGGCGGCGACCGCCTCGGCTTGCGGATTTCGCAGCCGCTGCGCGTGTCCAGCGGCGGTTTCGCGATGGTGCTGCCGACCGGCTACGATTACGCCACGCTGACCGCCAGCGACAGCCTGTCGCGCATGTCGCTGACGCCCAGCGGCCGCGAACTCGACGCCGAACTCGGCTATGCTACCGGGATTGGTAGCGGCTGGCTTGGCACCAACCTCTATGTCCGGCGCCAGCCTGGCCATGTCGCCAGCGCGAACGCCGACGTCGGTGCGGCGGTCCGCTACTCTTTCGGCTTCTAGGCTAGAGCGGTCTCACCGTCTCAGACGGTGAAGGATTCGCCGCAGCCGCAGGCGCCCTTGGCGTTGGGATTTTCGAACGTGAAGCCCTCGGCGAAATCGTCCACGGACCAGTCCATGACCGACCCGACTAGGTAGAGAATCGAGCCGCCGTCGACGTAGAAGATGCCGCCCGGGGTGACGATTTTCTCGTCGAACGCCACTTCCTCGGTGACGTAGTCGACCGAGTAAGCAAGGCCCGAACAGCCGCGCTTCGGTGTCGACAGGCGCACTCCTATGGCACCATCGGGCGCTCGGTCCATAAGCTCGGCAATGCGCGCTTCGGCGGTCGGCGTCAGGACGATTGCCGCCGGGCGGGCGCGGACCTTGCTTTCCTTGTTCATAGCATTCCCAATTCAAGCCGCGCTTCGTCGCTCATCTTCGACGGGTCCCACGGCGGATCCCACACCAGTTTGACCTCGGCATCGCGGATTCCGGGGACCGACAGCACGCGCAATTCGACTTCGCCGGGCATCGATTCGGCAACCGGGCAGTGCGGAGTCGTGAGGGTCATCGTCACCAGTGCATCGCCGTCCTCGCTCACCGCGACGTCGTAGATCAGTCCGAGCTCGTAAATGTCGACCGGGATTTCCGGGTCGTAGATCGACTTCAGCGCCTCGACCACGGCTTCGACCAGCGCGCCGCCGGGCGCGGAAGGATCGGGCTCGGGCTTCACTTCGGTGAGGAAGCCGGACAGATAGTCGCGCTTGCGCTCGAAGTCGGGGGTGACGCGGGCGCGCGGCGGCGTGTCGACGCCGTCGACTTCCTCGATCTCGATCTTCTGTTCTTCGTTCGTCATCCGAAAATCCGTTTCACCTTGTGGAGGCCGCGGATCAGCGCCTCGATATCGCTGGCGTCGCTATGCGCGGCGAAACTCGCCCGGGCGGTGGCGGCGGCGCCGAGCAATGCCATCAGTGGCTGCGCGCAATGATGCCCGGCACGAACCGCGACGCCTTCGTCGTCGAGGATGGTGGCGACGTCGTGCGCATGCACGCCTTCGACGTTGAAGCTGACGATCCCGGCGCTGTCGGCGGGGCCGTAGAGCGTGATGCCGCCAAGCTCGCGCAGCGCGGCGCGGGTGTCGGCGGCCAGCGCCACCTCATGGGCGTGGAGCGCGTCGAGGCCGATGTTCTTGGCCCAGTCGATCGCGGCATGAAGCCCGACCGCGCCGACGATGTGCGGCGTACCGGCCTCGAACCGCGCGGGCGCGTCGAGGAAGGTCGAACGCTCGAACGTCACCTGGTCGATCATCGCCCCGCCGCCAGCCCAAGGCGGCATCGACGCGAGCAGAGCGGCGCGGCCCCACAGTGCGCCGATCCCGGTCGGGCCGTACAATTTGTGGCCGGAGAAAGCGTAAAAGTCGCAGCCGATCGCGGCGACATCGACCGGCAATCGCGGCGCCGCCTGGCAGCCGTCGAGCAGGAGCAGGGCGCCGGCCTTGTGCGCGATATCGGCGGCGCGCCTGGCGTCCAGGATCGAGCCGAGTACGTTCGAGACATGGGCGAAAGCGAGAAACGCATGTTCCTCGCCGGCCATCGCCTCGGCGGCGTCGAGGTCGATCTCGCCGGTGCCAGTCAGCGGGACGACGTCGAGTTCATAATCAGCGAGCTGCCACGGGACGATGTTCGAATGATGCTCGAGCGCCGAGACCAGAACGCGGGTTCGGTCGCCGCGCGGGTGCCGCTGGGCGACGAGGTTGATGGCCTCGGTCGCGCCGCGCGTGAAGATGAGTTCGTTAGCCTGCCCGCCGATGAGGGCAGCGGCCGCTCCACGCGCAGCCTCGAAGCTTTCGGTCATGCTCGCCGAGCGCTGATAGACGCCGCGGTGGACGGTCGCATA
>JANLQS010000034.1:0-27293 GCA_031367995.1 Sphingomonas sp. | reverse complement strand
TGATCGTCGATGACGAACCGATGGCGAGCCTCTACGCAGCCGCCGAGCCCGCGGCGAGCGCGAGCGTCGTCACGCTTTAATTTCTTCCCCTCCCGCTCTGGCGGGAGGGGAATCATTGGAGAAATCATGACCACCGACACGCTCAACAAGGTCCCGACCGAGAGCCAGATCAACGACACCCGCAAGGCCGAGCTGCTCAACAGCCCGGTCGAGCATGTCGATATCACCAGCTTCGACGCGCGCCCGATCGTCGAGGCGATGGGCAAGATGAGCTTCACCAGCCGCGACCTCGCCCGCGCCACCGACCTCTACAACCAGATGCTGGCCGACCCGAATTGCGCGGTCATCCTGGTCATCGCCGGGTCGACCTCGGCTGGCGGCTGCATGGATCTCTACGCCGAGCTGGTGCGCTCCAACATGGTCGATGCGATCGTCGCCACGGGCGCGGCCATCGTCGATATGGATTTCTTCGAAGGTCTTGGCCACAAGCACTATCAAGCGCTTGAAATTCCCGACGATGATACTTTGCGCTCGCTCTATATCGACCGCATCTACGACACCTATATCGACGAGACCCAGCTGCAGGATTGCGACTTCACCATCGGCCAAATCGCCGACTCGCTGGAGCCCCGCCCCTATTCCAGCCGCGCCTTCATCAGGGAAATGGGCAAGTGGCTGGTCGCCAACGGCAAGAAGGACAACAGCCTGGTCAAGCTGGCCTATGAGCATGACGTGCCGATCTTCTGTCCGGCGTTCACCGATTCGTCGGCCGGCTTCGGGCTGGTCAAGCATCAGGTCGACGCGATGAAGCGCGGCGGCCATTACATGACACTCGATTCGATCGCCGACTTCCGCGAACTGACCGACATCAAGGTCAAGGCCGGCACCACCGGCCTCCTCATGATCGGCGGCGGCGTGCCGAAGAATTTCGCGCAGGACACCGTGGTGTGCGCCGAGATCCTCGGTCACGAGGACGTCGAGGTCCACAAATATGCCGTCCAGATCACCGTCGCCGACGTCCGCGACGGCGCCTGCTCGTCGTCGACGCTGCAGGAAGCGGCGAGCTGGGGCAAGGTTTCGACCGCGCTCGAGCAGATGGTCTATGCCGAGGCGACCTCGGTACTGCCGTTGCTGGCCAGCGACGCCTGGCACCGCGGCCACTGGAAGACCCGCGCCAAGCGCCGATTCGCCAAGCTGTTCGACTAGGGTTGTTTCCCTGCGAAGGCAGGGGTCCAGACCGCCGCGCGAGCGGCGCCTGCTACACAGCCGGACTGGGCCCCTGCCTTTGCAGGGGAACTGTCTTGCGCACCAACAATGTCTGCCGCACACTCCCTTGACCTAGGGGGAACTTACGCATGGAAATCGATCCGCTTCTGGCACCTGTCGTAGTGCTTGTCGCATGGACTTTGGTGATGATGATCTGGATGGCGGCGACGCGGCTCCCCGCCATGCGTCAGGCCGGGATCGACACCAAGACCCAGATCGGCGGGCGCGGCCAGGACCTCGAAGGCGTGGTCCCCGCCTCGGTCCAGTGGAAGGCGCATAATTACATGCACCTGACCGAGCAGCCGACGATCTTCTACGCGATCGTATTCGCGCTGATCCTGATGGGCGCCAGCGGCATGCCGATGAGCAGCTACCTCGCCTGGGGCTACACCATCCTGCGCATCTGCCACTCGATGATCCAGGCCACGACCAACATCGTCAAATATCGCTTCAGCCTGTTCCTGCTGTCGTCATTGTGCCTGCTCGGACTGACCGCCGAAGCGCTCTATTTCGTGGTCCACGCCGCGCTTTAGCGGCCGAAGGCGGCGGCCAGCTCGACGTGGGTCGACCAGCGAAACTGGCCGATCGGCCGCGTCCACAGCAAGCGATAGCCGCCGGCCACGAGCATTTCCGCATCGCGGGCAAAGGTCGCCGGATTGCAGCTGACGTAAGCGATGCGCGGCACCGCCGAGGCGGCGAGCTGCCTGACCTGGTCGGCGGCGCCCGAGCGCGGCGGATCGAGCACCACGGCGTCATATTGCGCGAGTTCGGCGCTGTCGTAGGGCCGGCGGTAGAGGTCGCGATGCTCGGCGCGAATTCGGGGCGCGGCGGACTTCAGCGCCAGCACCGCGTCGCGCGCGGCTTCGGCGGCGCTCACTTGCCCGTCGAGCGCCAACGAAAACGTGCCGAGCCCGGCGAACAGATCAAGGGGGCGGACCGCGCCCTCCGTCGCCTCGCGCACCGCGACGATCAGCGCCGCCTCGCCGTCGGCGGTGGCCTGGAGAAACGCGCCGGGGGGTAGCCCGACCGGCGTACCGCTCAGCGTCACCGTCACCGGTTGTGGCTCGTAACGTGCCTCGGGCCCAAAGCCTTCGTCGAGCGTCAGCCGGGCCAGGGCATTGGCCTCGCAGAAGGCGGTCAGCGCTTC
Source organism: Sphingomonas sp. (assembly GCA_031367995.1). GTDB lineage: Bacteria > Pseudomonadota > Alphaproteobacteria > Sphingomonadales > Sphingomonadaceae > Sphingomicrobium. Next base: position 24,880 of record JANLQS010000034.1, on the reverse strand, counting down.
GGCCGCCTCGAGCCCTTCCGCCAGCGCGCCCTTGAGCGCGACGTCAACGCCCTGGTCGGCCAATGTCAGCTGGACCTCCGCTCCCGCTTTGGTTGGCACCAATCGGTCGAGCATAATCCGCAGCGGGGCGACCAATGCGAACAGGTCGGGCGTCAGGATATGGCATTCGCGCATGTCGACGATGTGGTTGGTGCCGGCGGCGTTGAAGCCGAGCAGCATCCGTCCGCCGGCCCGGGCGGCGCGCAGGCTGGCGCGGCGGCGGCTGCGCGGCGGCGACAGATGCGGGGCGCGCAATTCGCTCTCCAGTCCGTGCTGGGCGAGCGCGCCGACGACCCGGCTGCTGCAATAATCGGCATAAGCGGCGTCGGTCAGATGTTGCAGCTGGCAGCCGCCGCATTCGGGAAAGTGGCGGCACGGCGGCACCTGGTGTCCCGGCCCTTCGACCAGCGCGCCATCGCCGTCGATGACGTCACCGGGGATGCCGAACGCGATATGCCTGCCCGACGCGCTCACCCCGTCGCCTCTGGCGGCGATGCGGACGATGGGATCGCTCATTGGCCGATATGGTCGATAAGATCGTCGGCGATCATGCGCGGCCCGGCGGCTTCGGCGGCGCGGCCGTGCAGCCACACGCCGGCTGAGGCCGCCTCGAACGAGGCGAGGCCGCGCGCGCGCATCGCCGCGATGATCCCCGCCAGCACGTCGCCGGTGCCCGCGCTCGCCAGCCACGGCGGGGCCGGCGGCGCGAATGCCAACCGGCCGTCGGGCGCGGCGACCAGCGTGTCGGGGCCCTTGTAGACGACCACCGCTCCCGTCCGCCGCGCCGCCTCCAGCGCGCGCACGGGCTTGCTCCCGGCGATCTCGCCGAACAGGCGGACGAATTCGCCCTCGTGCGGGGTGAGGATGACGTCATGGCCCTTGATCCGCTCGGGTTCGCCGATCAGGGCAATGGCGTCGGCGTCGATCACCACCGGCCGCCCCGCGGTCAGCGCCAGCGTCAGCAGCGGCGGGATATCGCCCAGCCCGGGCCCGACCAGGATGCAGCCGATGCGCGGGTCGTTGACCAAGGCGGTATCGGTCTGGACGACGGCGGCGGGCAGGCCGTCGATGGCGCGCGACGTGCTGACTCGGACATAGCCCGCGCCGGCCCGTGCCGCGCCATGCGCGGCGAGCGCGATCGCGCCCGGCATCTGCCCCGCCAGGCAATGCACCAGGCCGCGGCTGTATTTGTGCCCCGCCGGGTCGAGCGGCGGCAGCTCGGGCGCGGCCAGCTCGACCCACTCACTGTCGATGGCAAGGCCGATGTCGGCCACCACCACTCGGCCCATGTATTGCATCGCCGGCATCAGCCGGTGCGCCGGCTTCAAGGCGCCGAACGTCACCGTCAGGTCGAACTTCGGGACCGGCGACTGCAAGGCGCCATCGTCGCTGGCGACCCCGCTCGGCAGGTCGCAGGCGACGGCGATATCCGCCTTGCCGGCCAGCTCGATCAGCTTGGTCGAAACCGCGTTTTCGAGACCGCGGCTGAGACCTGTGCCGAACAGGCAATCGATCAGGATCGGTGCCGGCGAAGCGTCGGCGAGGTCGTCAAGCGTTGCGATGCGCACGGCAAATCCCGCCTCGGCCAGGTGGCGCGCGGCGACCCGGCCGTCGCCGCCGTTGTTGCCCGGCCCGCACAAGATCAGCGTCTCGCGCGGTCCGGTGAAGCGCCGCACCGCCTCGGCCAGCGCCGCTCCAGCCCGCTCCATCAGCGTCTCGACCGATGTGCCGCCCGCGATCGCGGCCTGCTCGGCGGCGCGCATGCGCTCGGCGGTAAGGATCGGGCGGGTCATCGCCCGCCCCTAGCGCAATTGGGTCGCCAAGTTCCACCATAAGCGCGGGCAGGTCGCCGCCGCTCGATCCCGCGCCGAATCGTCTGCGAACAGGCCGAAGCAGGTCGCGCCCGAACCCGACATTCGCGCGACCGCCGCGCCCTGCCGTTCGAGCCAGTCGAGCATCTCGCCAATCGCCGGGACCAGCGTGCGGGCCGGCGCCTCGAGATCGTTGCGGCCCTCCCGCCAATCGCCGAGCGGGCCGCGATCCTCGCCATCCCACCGCGCGAACACCTCGCCGGTCGACAGCGGCTGCAACGGGTTGACCAGCAGCACCGGCGTTCCGGCGATGTCGGGATCGACGGTCAAGGTCAGCACGTCGCCAGCGCCGTCGCCGCGCGCGGTCAGGCTGAGCAGGCAGGCCGGCACGTCCGCGCCAAGGCCCGCCGCCACGTCAGCGGCATGCTTGGGATCGGCCCGCCACATCCGCGTCAGCAGCCGCAGCGTCGCCGCCGCGTCGGCCGAGCCGCCGCCAATCCCCGAGGCGACTGGCAGGTGTTTGGTCAGCGTCAACGCGGCATGAGGGGCAATTTCCGCCCGCTCGGCCAAAGCGCGCGCGGCGCGCAGCACCAGATTGTCCTCCTCCGCGTCCAGAGCGTCGGCGAACGGGCCATTGATCGCCAGCGTCAGCCGGTCGGCTTCCTCCGCCTCGACGCGATCGCCGTCGATGCAAAATGCAAACAGCGTTTCGATCCGGTGCCGCCCGTCGGGCAGCCGCCCGCGAACATGCAAAGCGAGGTTGAGCTTGGCCGGGGCCGGCTCGGCGATTGCCATCAAGGCGCGGCGGTGGCTGTGGTCAGGCCGCTGTCGAGCTTGGCCTGGAGCCGGGCCTGATCCTTGGTTTCGGCGTTGATCAGCGCCGCGCGCCAGGCGAAGCGCGCCTCCATCCGCCGCCCGGCGGTGAACAATGCGTCGCCCAGATGCTCGTGGATTTCCGACTGCCCAGGGTCGCCCGCGGCGGCCTTGCCGAGCGTGGCGATGGCCTCGGGCAGGCGACCGCGCTTGTACAGTGCCCAACCGAGCGAATCGGTGATCGACGCGTCGCTCGGGCGAAGCGCGCTGGCGCGGCGGATCATCGCCTCGGCAGCGACCAGATCCTGGCCGCGCTCAAGCTCTCCATAGCCGAGGAAATTGAGCAGCAGCGGCTGGTCGGGGGCGACCGCCAGCGCCGCCTGCAGTTCGCCGCGCGCCTCGGGCCAGCGGCCGAGCTCTTCGAGCTGGTCGGCGCGCAGCAAGCGGTAGGTCCAGCGGTTGGCCGCGCCGAGCGCGTCGGCGCGGGCCGCTGCCAATGCATAGGCGTCGGCGGCGGCGCCATGGTCGCCCGAATCGCGCAAGGCATCGCCGAGGCGCGAATAATCGTCGGGCGCGGCCTTGGCGCCGAGCCGGGCCACCGCGGCGCGAGAGAAAGCGACGGCATCGGCTTTCCGTCCGGTTGCGGTCAGGACCCGCGCCTCGGCATCGCGCGCATCGCCGATGAACGGGTCGTCGGCCGCGACCGAGTCGAGCACGGCCAACGCCTCGCTGCGGCGCTCCTGCCGGTCGAGCAGCAAGGCGAGGAGGATGGCAATTTGGCTGCTGTCGGGCGCGGCCAGGCGCGCGGTCTGCGCCAACGCGATCGGGAGCGCCTCCTCGTGCGAATCGACCAAAGCGATGGCGATCGCGCCGAGCAGTTCGGCATAAGCCGCGGCCGGCGTCGCGATGGCGATGCCTTTGGCGGCCGGGCGCCGCGGATCGATCCCGCGCGTCGCGTCGCCCGCCGCCAGCAGCGCCGCCGCGCCTGGCTTGTCGCCCGCCCGCCGCAGCCCCTCGGCAAAGGCGAGACGCAGCCGCATTTCGCGCCCGCCGGCGGCGTCCAGTGCCTTGACGATCATCGGTTTGGCTTCCGTGGCCCGCCCGCGCGCCAGCAGAAGGAAGGCGCGCTGCTCGTCGAGGAACGGCGCGACCAAAGTCTGGCCAACACTTGCGCCTTCGAGCGATTTGAGCCCGTCGCGCCCCGCCTCGCTTTCGCTCCATGCGCGCAGCAGCGGAGCGAGGAAGCCGCCGTCGCCGTCGCTGGTCCGTTCGTTGATCAGCGCCAGCGCTTCGTTGGTGCGGCCGCGGCGCAGCGCGTCGGCGACCAGCAGCAGCCGCGCGTCGAGGCCAAGGTCGGCGACCGGCATTCGCCGCGCCGTCGCCAGCGCCAGGTCGAACGCCCCGGCGCTGATCGCCGCGGTGGTGGCGCGGTGCGCGAGCAGCAGGTCGGCCGGCTGGCTGTCGGCCAGGCTGGCGTAGAGCCGGGCCGACAGCAACGGGTCGCCAAGCGCCTCGGCGGCGCGGGCACGGACGTAGGTCAGCTGCGGATTGCCCGACTCCAGTCGCGGCGACAGGGCTTGGGCGGACATCGCTCCGGCCAGCAGCGCCGCGCCGGCGGCGGCGGTCATCAGGCGACTACATGTTGGGATAATTGGGTCCTCCACCGCCTTCGGGCACGACCCAGTTGATATTCTGGGTCGGGTCCTTGATGTCGCATGTCTTGCAGTGGACACAGTTCTGCGCGTTGATCTGAAGGCGCGGTGAACCGGCCTCGGTGACGATCTCGTAGACGCCCGCCGGGCAGTAACGCTGCTCCGGCGAGTCGTAGAGCGCAAGGTTGACCGTGATCGGCACCTCGGCGTCCTTCAAGGTCAGGTGGACCGGCTGATCCTCCTCGTGATTGGTGTTGGAAATGAACACCGACGACAGCCGGTCGAAGGTCAGCGCCCCGTCGGCCTTGGGATAGGCAATCGGCTGGTAATGATCCTTGCGGCCAAGGCGCGTGTGATCGGCATGATGTTTCAATGTCCACGGCGTCTTCAGCTTGAGCCAGTTGAGCCACATGTCGATCCCGGCGAACAACGTGCCGAGCGTGGAGCCCCATTTTGCCACCGCCGGCTGGGCGTTGCGGACCATCTTCAGCTCGCTCGCCACCCAGCTCTCGCGCAGCGCCGGCTCGTAATCGGCGAGCACGTCGAACCGGCGGTCGGCGGCGATCGCCGCGAAGGCGGCCTCGGCGGCGAGCATCGCCGACTTCATCGCCGTGTGCGTGCCCTTGATTCGCGGCACGTTGAGGAAGCCCGCGGCGCAACCGATCAGCGCGCCTCCCGGGAAGGCCAACCTGGGAATCGCCTGCCAGCCGCCCTCGTTGATTGCCCGCGCGCCATAACTGACCCGTTTGCCGCCCTCGATCTCGGCGCGAATCGCGGGGTGCAATTTCCACCGTTGAAATTCCTCGAACGGCGATAGATAGGGATTGCAATAATCGAGCGCAGTGACGAACCCCAGAGCGACCTGGCCGTTGGCCTGGTGGTAGAGAAAGCCGCCGCCCCACGCGTCGACGAGTGGCCAGCCTTGCGTGTGGATCACCCGCCCGGGGTGATGTCTGTCAGCAGGAACATCCCACAACTCCTTGACGCCAAGGCCATAAACCTGCGGGCCGCTGTCATCGCGTAGCCCGAACATGCGGGTCAGTTCCTTGGTCAGATGGCCGCGCGCGCCCTCGGCGAAAAAGGTATAGCGGGCATGAAGCTCCATCCCCGGCTGATAGTCGGGGCGGTGGGTGCCATCACGCGCCACCCCCATGTCGCCGGTCGCCACGCCTTTGACGCTGCCATCATCGTTGAACAGGATTTCAGCGGCGGCAAAACCGGGGAAAATCTCGACGCCGAGCGCTTCGGCCTCCCCCGCCAGCCAGCGGCAGAAAGTGCCGAGGCTGAGCGTATACGTCCCCTCATTATGCATGAACGGCGGCAGGAACGGCGCCGGCAGGCCGTATTTGCCCTTCTTCGTCAGCACCCAGTGCAGATTTTCGGTCACCGGCACGGTCAGCGGCGAGCCCTTGTTCTTCCACTCGGGGATCAGCTCGTCCAAGGCGCGCGGATCGATCACCGCGCCGGACAATATATGCGCGCCGACCTCGCCGCCTTTTTCGAGGATGCAGACGCTGATCTCGCGGCCGTGCTCGGCGCCAAGCTGCTTGAGGCGGATCGCGGCGCTCAGCCCGGCCGGGCCGGCGCCGACGATGACGACATCATATTCCATCGATTCGCGGTCGGCCATGATGTCCTCTCGTCGCGCCGCGCCGTCGCTGCGGCGCAAATCAGCCCTGCCAATTCCTTGACCGCGCCGTCAACCTTGGACGATGGTCGCCCGCGATGAACGATGCAACGACCCTGGGGCCGATCAGCGAAGCCGAGGCCGCGAGCCTACTCGGCTGGTGGCTCGACGCCGGGGTCGATGCGACTGTCAGCGAGACGCCGCGCGATTGGCTGCGGCAGGCTCCTCCTCCGCCAGCCGCGGCCCCTGCCGCGACCGCGCCATCCAGCAAGGTCACGACGCTCGACGCGTTTCACGCCTGGCTCGAGAGTGCGACCGGCCTGCCGCTCGATCGCCCCGGCGCGCGCCGTGTCCTGCCGTGCGGGATCGAGGCGGCGCCGATCATGCTGATGAGCGACCTTCCCGGCCCGCAGGAAGCCGCCGCCGGCCGCCTTATCGCCGGCGAGGCGTGGGTGCTGGCGACACGCATGCTGGCGGCGATCGGTTTCACCGTCGATCAGGCCTATGTCGCCTCGCTGAGCTGCTTCCATGCGCCCGGCGCGCGGCTCGCCCGCGACGAGCTCGAACGGTGCGGCGAGATCGCCCGAGAACAGATTCGCCTCGCCCGGCCCGAGCGGCTGGTGCTGTTCGGCGATGCGCCCTCACGGGCGCTGCTCGGTCAGCCGTTGTCGGAGGCGCGCGGCAAGGTTCACCGCGTTCATGGGGTGCGCACCATCGCCACCTTCCACCCGCGTTTCCTGCTCCAGCGGCCATCGGACAAGGCGCTGGCGTGGAAGGATTTGCTGTTGCTGATGAGCGAGGAAGGGTGATGCGCCGACTGGCCATCTTGGCAGGATCTTTGGTCATTGCCGCCCCGGCCCTGGCGCAGCAGCAGCAGCAGCAGCAGCAGCAGGACGATCCCCTCGCCCCGCTCGATTCGCAAGCGCCCACTGACGGTCTCCAGCCGCCGCCCTCCCCGACAGCACAACCGACGCCGCAGCCGACTCCTCAGGACCAGGCCGGTTCGTCGCACCCTTATGCTCCGCCGCGGGCTGCGCCCAAGGACTGGCGCGGGGTGTTCGCGGCGATCCGCGGCGGCGACTGGCTCGGCGCGCAGCTCGGCATCGCCGCTTTGCCCGACGATCCGCTGAAAGTCGTCGCCAAGGCCGAACTCTATACCGCCAAAAATTCGCCCCGGGTCGAACTTGGCCCGATCCTCGCGTTGCTCGCCGAAGCGCCCGATTTGCCCCACGCCGAGCAACTGCAGCGCCTGGCGATCGCCCGCGGCGCGCTCGAGCCGCCGGCCATACGCTACGGACAGCCGACCGTATTCCTCGGCTCCGCCCCGCGCCGTCAGCGGGCGCGGGCGACCAGCGGCGAGCCCCTGGCCGACGCCCTGCGCGCCCAGCTCGACCCGTTGGTCAGGGCCGACGACGCCGATGGCGCCGAGGCGTTGCTGCTGGCGCAAGAGCCGATGCTGTCGAGCGAGGCGCGGGCCGAAGCGGCGCAGCGCGTGGCGTGGATCCATTATGTGCTGGGCCGCGACGCCGATGCCCGCCGCGTCGCCGACCAGGGACGGATCGGATCGGGCGGCGAGTGGGCCGGCCAGGCGGCGTGGATTTCGGCGCTGGCGGCGTGGCGGATGGGCGATTGCAATGCGGCGGGCGCGGCGTTCCGCGACACATCGCGCCTGACCCAGGACCGCGAGCTTGCCGCCGCCGGCCTCTACTGGGCGGCGCGATCGGCGCAGGCCTGCCGCCGCCCGCGCGAGGTCGAAGGGCTATTGCGCCAGGCCGCGGCGCGCGGCCCCGACAGTTTCTATGCCTTGCTGGCGCGTGAGACGCTCGGCATGACAACAGCGATGGCGCCGCCACCGCGCGGCAGCGCTCCGCGCGCAGTCCCCGTCAACCTCGTCCGCGCCAAGGCGCTGGCGGCGATCGGCGAGCGCGGTCTGGCGGACCAATTGATCCGCTATCAGGCGCGCCTCGGCGGCCCGGCCGACCAGCGGTTGCTGCTCGACACGGCCGAGGATCTGAACCTGCCGGGGACGCAATATTGGCTGGCCCATAATGGCCCGCCCGGCACCATCGTCGCCCCCACCGCGCGCTTCCCCAAGCTGTGCTGGACGCCTACCGGCGGATGGCGGATCGATCCGGCGCTGGCCGCCGCCCATGCCCGCCAGGAAAGCGACTTCCGCATCGCCGTCGTGTCGCCCGCCGGCGCCACCGGCCTGATGCAGGTCCGCCCCGGCACCGCCGGCGACACCGCCCGTGCCCGCGGCGTCGCATTGGGCGACTTGAAGGAGCCGTCGACCAACCTTGAATATGGCCAGAGCTTCATCGAGCTGATGCGCGGCAAGCCCGCGACCCAGGGCCAATTATTGAAAGTCATCGCCGCCTACAATGCCGGGCCGCTACCGGTCGACCGCTGGAACAGCCTCAACCACAAGGGCGACCCGATCCTGTGGATCGAGAGCCTGCCCTATTGGGAAACCCGCTATTACGTCCCCTCGGTGCTGCGCAACATGTGGGTCTACCAGGGCCTCGACCGCCGCCCGCAACCGGCGTTGAAAGCCCTCGCCGAGCACCGCTGGCCAAGCTTCCCCACTCGCTAGGTTCTTGATTTGTTCCATCACATCGCGCATCGTCGCGCGGATGGCAGTCGAATCGATCAAGGCGCGCGGGGCGACCCGCAACGCCACCCCCACCCGCTTCAATTTGCAGGAGCGGCTGGTCGAGGGCGAGTGGCTCGACAGCGTCGAGGCCCTGGACGGGCTGGCGCCGCGGCGGACGACGGTGACGATCGAGAAACCCAAGTCGATACTGACCCGCAATGCGTCGCCCGACATCGGCTTCGACCGCTCGATCAACCCCTATCGCGGGTGCGAGCATGGCTGCATCTATTGCTTCGCGCGACCAACCCACGCCTACCATGACCTGTCCCCCGGCGTGGACTTCGAGAGCCGGCTGTTCGTCAAACCCGACGCCGCCAAATTGCTCCACGCGGCTTTGTCCCGCCCCGGCTATGAAGTCGCGCCGATCGCGCTCGGCACCAATACCGATCCTTACCAGCCGATCGAGGAGCATTGGCGGGTGACCCGCTCGATCCTCGAATTGCTGCTCGAGACCAAGCATCCCTTCACCATCACCACCAAGTCGAACCGTGTGCTGCGCGACCTCGATCTGATCGCGCCCGCGGCCAGGCTCGGGCTGGCGGCGGTGGCGATCTCGGTCACCGCGCTCGATCCGGCGATCAGCCGCATCCTCGAACCCCGCGCGCCGTCGGCCCGCAAGCGCCTCGAAGCGACCCGCCTGCTGGGCGAGGCGGGCGTCCCCGCCCATATCGCGATCGCCCCTGTCGTGCCGCAGATCACCGACCATGAACTGGAGGCGATCGTCGAGGCGGCCGTCGCGGCGGGCGCGCGCGGCGGCTTTTATCTGCCGGTCCGCTTGCCCCACGAAGTCGCGCCCTTGTTCCGCGCCTGGCTCGATGAGCATTTCCCCGATCGCGCGGCAAAGGTCATGGCGGTCATCCGCTCGATGCGCGGCGGCAAGGACAACGACCCCAATTTCCATTCGCGAATGCGCGGGTCGGGGCCGTGGGCTGACCTCTTGGCCACCCGATTTGACAAGGCGAGCAAGCGCTTCGGCCTCAACAAGGCCCGTTTCCCGCTGCGCCGAGACTTGTTCGAGCCGCCCCAGGGCGACCAGTTTCGGCTGCTGTAGCCAACGCTTCGACGAACGGCGGTGACAGGGACGCGGAGCGCCGCTAGCGTCCGCGTCATGACCAAGCTCTTCCCGCTGCTGCTAGCCGCCACCGCCGTCCCCGCCCTCGCCCAGCAACCGGCCCTGCCGCCGCCCGTCGCGGTGCCGGCCGACGTCGCCGCCTTGCGCGATGCGGCGATGGACGGCGATCATTACGCCTGGGACTTCACCGAGGGGCTGACGACCGAAGTCGGCCAGCGGCTGGCAGGGACCGAGGCCGAGGCCCGCGGCCGCGCCTGGGCCGTCGCCCGCCTGAGCGCCATGGGCTTCGCCAACGTCCGCATCGAGCCGTACGACATGCCGGTATGGGAACGCGGAGCCGAAAGCGCTGAGATCCTCGCTCCCTTCCCGCAGAAATTGACCGTCGGCGCGCTCGGCAACAGCGCCTCGACCGGACCGGCGGGGATCACCGGCCAGATCGTCGGCTTCGGCAGCGTCGACGAACTGCGCCTCGCCCCCGACAGCGCGGTTCGCGGAAAAATCGTGTTCGTCGACCACCGCATGCCGACGACGATGGACGGATCGGGCTACGGTCAGTTCGGCGCCCCGCGCCGTCAGGGCCCGACGATCGCCTCGATGAAGGGGGCCATCGCCATCGTCGTCCGCTCGATCGGCACCGATCACCACCGCAACCCGCACACCGGCTTCATGGCCTTTGCCAATGGCGCGACGCCGATCCCGGCCGGCGCGCTGAGCGTGCCCGACGCCGAGCAGCTCGCCCGTATCCTCAAGCGCGGCAAGCCGGTGACGATGCACCTGCGCCTCGAAAGCCGCCGCACCGAGCATGCCCAGTCGGGCAATGTCATCGCCGAGGTGCCGGGCCGCGACCCGAGCCTCGCGCCGATCCTCGTCGGCGGCCATCTCGACAGCTGGGACTATGGCACCGGCGCGATCGACGACGGCACCGGCATGGCCATCGCCGTCGCCGCCGCCAAGCATGTCATGGACGCTGGCCGCCCGCTCCACCCGATCCGCAGCGTCCGGTTCGGGGCCGAGGAAGTCGGCGGCTTCGGCGCGCGCGACTATTTCGCCCGCCATGGCAAGGAACCCCATTGGGCGGTGATGGAAAGCGACTTCGGCGCCGACCGCGTGTGGAAGGTCGACAGCAAGCTGGGGTCGGCGCGCGAGGCCGAGGCGCGGACCATCGCCGCCGCCCTCGCCCCGCTCGGTATCGTCACCGGCAAGTATGACGAGGCCGACGGATCGGACCTTGGCCCGCTGCTCGAGGCCGGGGCGCCCGGCGTCGCCTTCAGCCAGGACGGCACCCGCTATTTCGATTATCACCACACCCCCGACGATACGCTCGACAAGATCGACCCGGCCCAGCTGAGGCAGAATGTCGCGGCGTGGACCGCGGCGCTGGCGATCCTGTCGGGCGGGATAACGGAGCCGAAACGGCCGTCGCGGCGTTGAGCCCTTCGAAACGACAGAAAAGGATCGATGATGCGCGCGATTTCCATCCTCACCGTAGCCGCCCTTGGCCTCAGCGTCGCCGCCTGCAAGGTGACCGAGGACAAGAACAATCAAGAGACTTCGGTCGAATTTAACGACCAGATCGCCACCAACGCCGTCGCCGACGTCGGCAACGCCGCGACCAACATCGCGGGCACGATCGCCGCCGATGCCAAGCGCGAAGCGGGCAAGGTCGATATCAAGATCAGGCAGCACGATTCCAGGGATGCCACCGTCAACGGCGCCGGCAGCACCACCACCGTCACTACCAAGAACAGCGACGGATCGACCACGACGACGACAACCAAGCACTAAGGCCGTTTGGTGACGCCTGCCTTTGACGCAGGAGGCGCATCGTCCTAAGCGCGCACCCGTCGGGGAGTGGCGCAGCCTGGTAGCGCGTCTGCTTTGGGAGCAGAGGGTCGCAGGTTCGAATCCTGTCTCCCCGACCACGTCTTGAGGCAGCGAGCGCAGCTGAGCGATTGCGCAAGCAATCGGGAAGCAGCGCGAAGACATGCCGAAAGCCGGCCGACCTGCCGGCGTAGCCGGACAGGATCGACGTCACGAATTTACTTCGTGACGGCGTTCCACGGTTGCGATTTCCCGCCGGAAGCGTCGCGGCAAAGCCGCGCCGTCAGTCCTGTCGCAGTCTTCACTGCGCAGGCTGGCCGTGCCGTCCCGGCTCTCCGTCCAAGCTCCCGGATCGTAAGCGATCCGCTCCCTTGGCCTCGGCAGGACGGCTGGTGGGCCCGGAGGGACTCGAACCCCCAACCTAGCCGTTATGAGCGGCCAGCTCTAACCAGTTGAGCTACAGGCCCCACCCGCAGGGGCCGCGATAGCCGCCGCCCGCCGCCACGCGCAAGCGGCCTTACCTGGCGGGCGGCACCAGCAAGGTGAAGCGGTCGGTATCGATGCGCAAATCGCCGCCCGCGATCCGCGCCAGCCCGCGCACCAGGCGGAAGGCGAAACCGAGGCCGATCTGCTGCTCGCCCGGGCCGGCGAAAGCGGGATCGAACAAGTCGGCTTCGGATGTGTCGCGCAGGGTCGAGGGCCGAATCACCGCCACAGCGCACATGCCGCCGGCCGCGCCGACCTCGATCGACAGGCTTTCGCCCGCCCCGCTGTTGTCGATGATACTGGCGACGAACCGCCGCACCAGCCGCTCGGACAGCGCCGGGTCGAGCGCGCAACGGGCGAATTTCCCGCTCAATTCGTACAGCACGACGACACGGCGGGCCGCGCCATAGGCATTCAATTCTTCCGCCATGCGCGGAAAAATCTCGGCGAAGTCGGTGCCCTGCCCCGGCTGGCTGCGGCTCGATTGGAGTTTGGCGGCAAAATCGAGGTCCTCGATCGCGGCCAGCAAATTCCTTGCCTGGCCGAGAATCTCGGCGGCGCGCTCGCGATAGCGGCGGTGGGCCGGGCCGAGATACTGACCGTCGATGATTTCGGCGAAACCGATGATGGCGTTCAATGGCGTCTTGATCTCGTGGATCATCTCGCGAAGCGTGTCGGCGCCTTCAAACGCGCGCGGCGCCGCGGCGCGTTGGGCGAGCGTGAGGTCGGTCCGCCGGGCCATACCGCGATAGCCGATGAAGCGCCCGTCGCCCGGCGCGAAGGCCGGCGCGCCCGACACCCGCCAGTCGCCGGCGAACGGCTCGGCCGCCGCCAGCGGCATGTCAGCGAACGGCGCTCGGCGCGAAATCAGCTCGCGGCATTCCTCGGCCAGCAGCGCCTCTCCCGCGTGGCCCGCCAGCGCCCGGCCGATCAGCGCGGCACGCGGCGCACCCTCGACCCAGGCAATCGCGCCCAGCGCGTCGCTTTCCCAGCGGAACAGGGCAACGTCCGGTTTGGGCGGGGCCGGCGGTGCCTCCGGCGCGGCGGCCGTTTCGCTCCCGGCGCGGTCGCGGCGCAGGCGCTCGATGCGGGCGACGACCTCGCCGATCGACGGAATTGGTGCATCCTCGCCAAGTTCGCCAACCGCATCGTCGAGCAATTCGGTATTTTCCGGGGCGGCCGGTGGCGCCGCGCCGCGGCCGTCGAGCGCGAAGAAGAAGCGCCGCACCTCTTCGCTGGCGCTGGCGGCGACTTCGGCGCGGGCTTGGGCGTCGAGGGTCGCGCCGGCCAGCACCGGCGCCGCGACTTCCAGCAGATCGGACGCAAACAGCGCCACCAGCCTGGGGTCGAGCGGTCGCCCGGCGATCGACCGGGCGGTTGCCGCGCGAACCGTGTCGGGGACGCTCGACCGGTCGTCGCGCGCCGCCTGGATGGCGCGGCCGATGAGGATCGGATCGCTGTCGGGGCGCGCGCGCGACAGCAGGTCGACCAGCTGACGCCAGCGCACCGACCGGTCACGCGCATCGCCGACCGGACTATCGAGAACCGTCTTCAGGCGATCGTCGAAACGCAATTACGAAGACCCTTGTGCAAGGTTTGGCAACGAAGTGGAGCGAGACTTGGTCACGCGCGTGGTGCGGCGACAGGGGGATGCGGTTAACCGTCCTTTAACGGGACAGCCCGTCCCGCCAAAAGAAAAAGGGGCGCCGGCCCGCGCCGACGCCCCCATTTTTCGACTCCCCCGGCGTTACGGCCGTTGGGCGAGATAGATTAGCCAATATTTCGCGACCTCGGCGCGCGGGCCGGTGACGAGATCGAACGCGGCCTTGGCGCCGGCTTTGTCGCCCGACATCGTCAATGCCGAACCGAGGCGCAGATTGATCTCGCTGGCGTCGCCGCCGGACTTGCCCAGTGCGGCGCGGTATAGCGTCGCCGCCTTGGCGTAATCGCCATAGCCATAGAGCGCGTCGGCGGTGACCTGGGCCGGCTTGGCGAGCGAACCGGCAAGTGCCTTGGTCGCTGCCCCGCTAAGCGATGCCCGGTCAGCGGCGACCTTGCCGGCGCCTTGCGCGCGGATCGTTTTGATCGCCGGACTGGTCGCCGAAATGGCATTGGCCGAAATGCCCTCGTCGAGCTCGCCGACGGCTTCGCCGATCAGACCCTTGGCCAGCGCGACTTCCGCATAATGGCCGAAGTCCGCTTCCCCCGCCAGCGAATGGGTCGCCCGCTGCAAGCGGTAAACGTCGATCAAGTCCCCTCCCGAGATGGCGCTGAGGTTGCTGTAGATCTTGAGCGCGTCGCGCCAGTTCTTGGGCGACGGATAGGCCGCCACCCAGGCGCGGGCGAGGTCGAACGCCTGCGGATTCTTGCTGTCATAGGCCAGCGCCACCGCATGCTTGAGATAATCTTCCTTGACCTTGCCTCCGGCCGCCGCCTGGACCGCGATTGCCTTACGGTACAGCGTCAGCGCCGCATCGGTCTGGCCGGTCTTGGCACGGGTCTCGCCGAGCAGAATATATTGGTCGCCGTCGTTGGGGGCGAGGCGTGTCGCGCGCTCGAACGCCGTCGCCGCGCCGACATAATCCTTGGCGTTGAAGCGCAGCTTGCCGAGCTGGTCGGTCAGCGCCACCAATCGCGCCTGATTGCCGACGCCGCTGGTGGCGACCGCGTCCAGCGCCGTGGCGACTCCGCCGAAATCGCCGCGCCCGCCGGCAAAATTGAGCTCGAGCTGAGCGAGCACGCAGCGATCCTCGGGGGTCGATGCCGCCGCGTGCGCCACGACGTCAGCGGCGGCGAAGCCGGCCGCGTCCTTGGCGTCGAGCGCGGTCTGCAACGCAATCAGCGGCTTGCGCGCGCCCTTGCTGATGGTCGTCGGGCACAATTGCGGCTCGGCCGGGACGGCGGCGACGGCCGGACCGGCGGGGGCCGGTCCCATCGACGGCGGACCCGCAGAGGAAGAGGAAGCGGGCGGGTTGGCATATTGGGCGGCGGCCGGGCTGGCCATTGCGGCGAGGGCAAGGGCCATTGCGGTGAAGGTCGAACGCATCAAAATCTCCTGTCGAAAGGCTCCGCCCCGTTGCCGGGCGGCCGCCGCCAGCGCCAGGTTCCGCCCTTATCGCGGGGCGGCGCTTGGTGGAAGCGAATTGGCGTGGCGCCCCTGAACGCCATTTGAACCGGCGTGGCTTTGACTCAGGGCGCGCCGCCACCTAGCGCCGCTGGCGATGCTCATCCTGTTGTCCCCCGCCAAGACCCTCGATTTCGAGTCGCCGTTCAGCGACGCGCCGACCCGCCCGCGCTTCGCCGCGGAGGCCAGCCGCATCGCCCGCGCCGCCGCCCGGATCGGGCCCGACGGCCTCGCCCAATTGATGCACATTTCCGCGCCGCTCGCCCAGCTCAACCATCAACGGTTCAAGCGCTTCGCCCGGGCCCAACAGCGCCCGGCGATTCGCGCCTTCGCCGGCGACGTCTATCGCGGGTTCGATGCGCCCAGCGCCGATCCCGATACCGTCGCCTTCGCCCAGGATCATCTGCGCATCCTGTCGGGGCTCTACGGTCTGCTCCGCCCGCTCGATGCCATCCGTCCCTACCGGCTGGAAATGGGGACGCGCTGGGCACCCGCGGGCGAGCGGTTGACCGGCCATTGGGACGGCAAGATCGCCAAGGCGTTGGCGTCCGAACTTCGCGCCGAGGGATCGAAGACCGTGCTTAACCTCGCCAGCGCCGAATATTTCGCCGTCCTCAAGGGGCGGCTGCCGAGGACGATCGCGCTCATCGCCCCCGACTTCCGCGTCCGCACCGCCAAGGGCCTGCAATTCCACAGCTTCACCGCCAAGGTCGCGCGCGGCGCCATGGCCCGCTGGGTGTGCGAGGAGCGGATCGCCGATCCAGCGGCGCTGACCGCCTTCGACCGCGACCATTGGGTTTATGATCCCGACGGATCGACCCCCGCCAAGCCGCTGTTCGTCCGCCAATAGCGCCTCTCGCGCCCACGCGAGCGCGCTCGCGCGGGGTGGCGCTCGGGCTCGCCTTCGGCTAGCAAGGTGACGGGGGCCTCGGACCCGCGAATCCCCCCGGTTTTCCGTTTTATCGAACGACAGGATTGACCTTGGCGACTTTGCCTCCGGCCGACGACATCAACCACGGCGATATCGCCCCCATCTCCATCGTCGAGGAGATGAAGACCAGCTATCTCGATTACGCGATGAGCGTCATCGTCAGCCGCGCGCTGCCCGATGTGCGCGACGGCTTGAAACCCGTCCACCGCCGCATCCTCTACGCCTGCCAGGAAGCCGGCTATGTCACCGGGCGCCCCTACCGCAAGTCGAGCCGCATCGTCGGCGACGTCATGGGTAAATATCACCCCCATGGCGACAGCGCGATTTACGACGCGCTCGCGCGGATGACGCAGGACTGGTCGATGCGCGTGCCGCTGATCGACGGCCAGGGCAATTTCGGTTCGATGGACCCCGATCCACCCGCGGCCATGCGCTACACCGAGGCGCGCCTCGCCAAGGTCGCCAATTTCCTCTTGGGCGACATCGACAAGGACACGGTCGATTTCACGCCGAACTACGATGCTTCGGAGCGCGAGCCCCAGGTGCTGCCCGCGCGCTTCCCCAATTTGCTGGTCAACGGCGCCGGCGGCATCGCGGTCGGCATGGCGACCAACATTCCGCCGCATAACCTAGGCGAAGTGCTCAATGCCTGCCGCGCCTATATCGCCGATCCGGCGGTCACGTCCGAAGGGCTGATGGAGCATGTGCTGGGCCCCGATTTCCCGACCGCGCCGCTAATCCTCGGCACCGCCGGTATCCGCTCGGCCTACACCACCGGGCGCGGCTCGATCATGATGCGCAGCCGTCACAAGGTCGAGGAAGGCCGCGGCGACAGGCGCTCGATCGTGCTCACCGCCATCCCCTACCAGGTCGGCAAGAACGGGCTGGTCGAGAAGATTGCCGAGGCCGCCAAGGAAAAGCGCATCGAGGGCGTGTCCGACATCCGCGACGAGTCCAATCGCCACGGTGTGCGCATCGTCATCGAGCTGAAGCGCGACGCGACGCCGGAAGTGGTGCTCAACCAGCTGTGGCGGCACACGCCCGCCCAATCGAGCTTCCCGGCCAACATGCTCGCCATCCGCGGCGGTCGCCCGGAGACGCTCGAGCTGCGCGACATCATCGAGGCATTCGTCAAATTCCGCGAGGAGGTCATCACCCGCCGCTCGAAATATGAGCTGCTCAAGGCCCGCGAACGCGCCCATATCTTGCTCGGCCTGGTCGTCGCGGTCACCCACCTCGACGAGGTCGTCAAGATGATCCGCGGCTCGGCCAGCCCGGCCGCGGCGCGCGAGAAATTGCTCGCCCGCGACTGGGACGCCGACGAAATTCGGCCGTACATCAAGCTGGTCGAGGCGGTCGAGGCGCAGGCCGCCGGCGCCACTTATCGCCTGTCCGAGCTGCAGGTGAAGGCGATCCTCGAGCTGCGCCTCCACCGCCTCACCCAGCTCGGCCGCGACGAAATCGGCGGCGAGCTCGAAACTCTTGCCAAGTCCATCGCCGAACTGCTTGAAATCCTTGGTAACCGCGCCCGCCTCTACGAAGTGATGCTGGCCGAGTTCGACGCCGTCGAGGCGGAATTCGTTACTCCGCGCGTGTCCGAAATCGCCGCCGCCTTCGATGGCCTTGAGGACGAGGATCTGATCGAGGTCGAGGACATGGTCGTGACCGTGACCATGACCGGCTACATCAAGCGCACCCCGCTCGCTTTGTTCCGCGAGCAGAAGCGCGGCGGCAAGGGCCGGTCGGGCATGAACACCAAGGACGAGGATATCGTCACCGAATTATTCGTCACTTCGACCCACAATCCGGTGTTGTTCTTCTCCAACCTCGGCCGGGTCTACCGGATGAAGGTGTGGAAGCTGCCCGAGGGCGGTCCGACCGCGCGCGGCCGACCGATGATCAACCTGCTTCCTCTTGCCGAGGGGGAAACCGTCTCGACCGTCCTGGCTTTGCCGCAGGACGAGACCGAGTGGGACAATCTCCACATCATGTTCGCCACCTGCAAGGGTACAGTGCGGCGCAATTCGATGGGCGCCTTCACCAACATCCCGACCGCCGGCAAGATCGCCATGAAGTTCGGCACCAGCGAAGAGGAAGGCGAGGAAGGCGATCCGTCTGACCGGCTGATCGCGGTCGAACTGTTGACCGAGGAGGACGACGTCCTTCTCGCCACCCGCAACGGCAAGGCCATCCGCTTCAAGTCGACCGACGTACGCGAGTTCCAGTCGCGCTCCTCGACCGGCGTGCGCGGCATCCGTCTGCTCGGCGATGACCAGGTCATTTCGATGTCGATCCTGCGCCGCGTCGGCACCGACCAGGCCGAGCGCGAGGCCTACCTGCGCTTCGCGCCGTGGAAGGGCGACAAGGACGGCGACTGCGCGCTCGACGCCGAGCGGTTCGCCGAACTGGCGGACAAGGAGCAATTCCTGCTCACCGTCACCGTCAACGGCTATGGCAAGCGCACCTCGACCTACGAATATCGTCGCACCAACCGCGGCGGCCAGGGCATTACCAACATCGTTACCTCGGACCGCAACGGCGGCGTCGTCGCCAGCTTTCCGGTGATGCCGAGCGAGCAACTGATGCTTGTCACCGACCAGGGCAAGGTCATCCGCACCACCGTCGGCGATATCCGCATCACCGGCCGCAATACCCAGGGCGTGACCATCTTCAAGGTCGGCAATAACGAAACCGTCGTGTCGGTCGCCGGGATCGACGAAAGCGACGAGGAAGAGGTCGAGCTCGACGGCGGCGACGAACATGCCCCGGTCCCCGATGCGACGATCGGAGAGGATTTGGCGTCGGGCGAAGAGGCGGAGTGAGGAACGGGCGGGTTCGCGGGGGCGTTAGCTAAGCAGACCCACAAGGAGATCCCGATGCCGCTTGCCAACAACGCCCTCGTCCTCGTCACCGACGGCCGCAAGACCCTGTTCTTCCGCAACCATGGCGACGTCAACCAGATCGACCTGCGCACCGAGGCGCACGACGAGCGCGAGGATTCCAAGGACAGCGAGATGAAGACCGACGCGCCGGGCGCTCAGGCGCAGTCGGGCGGCAATGGCCGCTCGACCTACGAGGAGACCGACTTCCACCAGCTTGAGGAGGACCGCTGGGCCAAGTCGGCCGCCGAGGAGGTCAACAAGCGCGCCTTGACCAACGATTTCGACGCGCTGGCGATCATCGCCCCGCCCAAGACCTTGGGCGAATTGCGCAAGCAGCTCTACAAGGAGGCCGAAAAACGCGTGGTGGTCGAGATCGCCAAGGAAATGACCGGCCACACCATCGCCGACATCGAGAAGCTGTTGGTTGACGTGACCAGGATTGAGGAGCCGGCGGCGGTTTAGGGAGCGTCGCCTCGGGGTGACGCTAAGCGCGTAAGCGACTATCGCACCGCGCATGACCCACGACATCCACATCATCGGCGGCGGCCTCGCCGGGTCGGAAGCGGCGTGGCAGCTGGCCGAAGCGGGGCTTCGCGTTCGCTTGAGCGAGATGCGCGGCGGCGGCGATACCACCCCGGCCCACGACAGCGACCGGTTGGCCGAAATGGTCTGCTCGAACAGCTTTCGTTCCGATGACGCCGAGTCCAACGCGGTCGGCCTGCTCCATCAGGAAATGCGCGTCCTCGGCTCGCTGATCATGGCCTGCGCCGACCAGCATCGCGTGCCCGCCGGATCGGCCCTCGCGGTCGACCGCGAAGCCTTCGCCGCCGAGGTCACGCAGCGCATTGCCGATCACCCCAATATCGACGTCGTCCGCGAACGGATCGATGCCCTCCCCGCCTCGGGCGCGACGATCGTCTCCACCGGCCCGCTGACCGCGCCCGGCCTCGCCGAGGCGATCGCCGCCGCTACCGGTGAAGGCGCGCTGGCCTTCTTCGACGCCATCGCCCCGATCGTCCACCGCGAGTCGGTCGACATGGACATCTGCTGGATGGCCGCTCGCTGGGATAAGGGGGGCAAGGACTACATCAACTGCCCGATGGACAAGGGGCAATACGACGCCTTCATCGCCGCCTTGAATGCCGGCGAAAAGACCGAGTTCAAGGCGTGGGAGATGGACACGCCTTACTTCGAAGGCTGCATGCCAGTGGAGGTGATGGCCGAGCGCGGTCCCGAGACGTTGCGCTTCGGACCGATGAAACCGGTCGGGCTCGATAATCCCAAAACCGGGCGCTGGCCCTATGCGGTAGTGCAGCTTCGACAGGACAATGCGCTGGGCACCTTGTGGAACATGGTCGGCTTCCAGACGAAGTTGAAGCATGCCGAGCAGGTGCGGATTTTCCGAACAATTCCAGGGCTTGAGAGAGCGGAGTTCGCGCGGCTTGGCGGCATTCACCGCAACAGTTTCATCCGCTCGCCCGAATTGCTCGACGGCGAATTGCGGCTGAAGTCCCTGCCCCACATCCGCTTCGCCGGGCAGATCACCGGCTGCGAGGGCTATATCGAAAGCGCCGCCATCGGCCTCCTCGCCGCCCGCTTCGCCGCCGCCGAAGCGCGCGGCGAACCGCTGGCGCCGCCGCCGATCGAGACCGCGCTCGGCGCCCTGCTCGGCCACATCACCGGCGGCGCCGAGGCGGCGACTTACCAGCCGATGAATATTAATTTCGGGCTGATGCCGCCGCTGGCCGGCCCCAGGAGCAAGAAAGCCGACCGCAAGAAGCTCTACACCGAGCGGGCGCGGGACAAGCTTGGCGAGTGGCTTGACCAGCCTGCGCCAGGACCTGCGGTTGCCGCGAACCGTCAGGATTCCAGAAAACTGTAAACCGGCACGAGTGAATAGATTGAAATCACCAGCAGCAGCAGGACGATATTGACCCGCGAATCCCTGGCTGTGAGGAGCGCGACGAGCAGCGAATAGAAGATCACGACGATGGTCCACGTGACCGGACCGGCCCCGACCGCGATGGTCAGTGGAATGTTGGGAAGGTTGAGCAGGATGATCCCGCCGACGACGATCCGCCGGTTGCGCCAATAATGCGCGTTCAGGTCCTTGACGCCTTCAAGGTCTTCTGGAACGACCAGCGTTGCGATCAGATAATAGACGCTTGCGAACGCCAGCACCGCGAGGACGCTGAGGTCATTGGCAATGAGGACCTTGCGATAATCATAGGCGCTTCCCCAGAAGCTGCCGAGATCGAGCAATACCACTATAGCCAACAACGGGGTCAGCCACCCGATCTTCATGGTCTGCCGGCGGTCGATGACTTTACCCAGATCGCCGAGAATTTCCGCCATGGCCAAGCCGAGCAGCAGGCTGAGAAGCGAGAAAAGCAGGTCGAAACCGTTCATTTTACCGACTTCAGCATTCGAATTTTGACATGATTAGGCCCCAGCGAGTCCTGCACCGGCAGGCTAACCGCAAATGACCGAATAAGCGACGGAAGCTGGCCGATTGATCGGACGGAAGCCTTGGCCTGGCCTCACCCGCACCCGCATTCGGGCTTCTTTGCCTTCGGTTTCGGCGCCGTCGCGGCATATTCGGTCGCGTTCAGCACCTGGCTCTTGTCGGCGTCGGCCTGCTTGAACTTGTCGATCGTCTTGACCGCCCATTCCTCGAAACTCAATTTGCCGTCATGGTCGAGGTCGAGCCGGTCATAGGCCTTGCGCCGGGGCTCGACCAGTTCGGCCAGGGTGATCCGCCCGTCCTTGTTCTTGTCGGCGCGCTCGAAACGCTTCTGCTCCTTGGATCTGGCGTCGGCCGCCGGCGCGTTGGGGATCGGGGCGAGGCGCACGCCCGGGGTCGCGAAGGCGGCGAGGCGAGGAAGCGGCGCGGCGGACAATGCCGGTCCTTCGGCCTTCGATTGCCACAGGATAACCACGCCCGTGACCAGCAACAGGCAGGCGGCGGCACCAGCGAGAAAACGGCCCATCGGCTCCTCCTTTCAAGAGGATGCGATCCGGCGCCTCCGGCGTTACGCCCACTTCGGGTCGGATTCAATCCGCTTACGAAACGGTCCCGAACAGCCGGTGCGACATCAAGGCCCATGCCCGGCCGGGGGTCGCTTCGGGCTCAAGCCGCTGCCCTTGCCTCAGGTCCCGCGCGGCAAGCCTGGCAAGCGCCGTCAGCGGCCGCAAAGCGCGCGGAAATCGATGGCCGCCCATCCCGGCCGGCGCCGGCAAGCGAAAGCCGCGCCGGGCCGCGTGGCCGAGCGCGAACAGCCTGCCCGCCTCGGCAAGGCGCGGATCGCTGCAGCCGAGCAGACGGCCGCCCAGCGCGAACAGCGCTTCGCCCCGCGCTGCTACGGCATCGGCCTCCAGTTTTTCGTCGAGCAACGCCGCCCAACCCGCTTCGAGCGCACCGACCTCGGCCCCGGTCACTCCGCGCGGCAACAGCTCGGATGCCACCGCCTGCAATCGCGGCTCGGGCGGCGGCGGGCTGCTATCGAGCCGTTCGAGCGCCTCGCGCCACCACGCCAGGCGGATCGCGCCCAATGCCGGCTGGCTGGTCGTGGCGACCACCTCGCCCAGCGCCTCGTCGATCCCCATCAACGCATCGAACGCGGGGCGCAGCGCGACCGGCCAGTAGAGCCGGACGAGGTCGCGGTCTGACGGATCCCTCATGGCTATCAAGCCGTTCGTGTCGAGCGAAGTCGAGACACGTTCGCGCTTGCGTCCCTCAACTACGCTCGGGACGAACGGAACGGGTTGGAAAGCGCGCTACCGATAAAGCACCGCCTTCGCCGCTGTCACCACGTCGGCCGCCTTGATCAGCGCCAGTTTCTCAAGGTTGGCGGCGTAAGGCATCGGCACGTCCTCGTTGGTCACCCGCAGCACCGGCGCGTCGAGGTCGTCGAACCCTTCGGTCATGCAGATGGCGATGATCTCGCTGGCGATCGAGCAGGTCGGCCAGCCTTCCTCGACCACTACCAGGCGGTTGGTTTTCTTGAGGCTTTCCAGCACCGCCGCCTTGTCGAGCGGGCGCAGCGTACGCAAATCGATGACCTCGGCCTCGATCCCCTCGCCGGCCAGCGTTTCCGCCGCCTGCAGCGCCAGCCCGACCCCGATCGAGTAACTGACCAGCGTGACGTCCTTGCCCTCGCGCATGACCCGCGCCTTGCCGATCGGCAGAACGACATCGCCGCCGGGCACGTCGAAGCTGTGGCCGTAGAGCAATTCATTTTCGAGGAACACGACCGGGTCGTCGCTGCGGATCGCGGCCTTGAGCAAGCCCTTGGCATCGGCCGCGTCATAGGGGGCGATGACCACCAGCCCGGGGACGCTGGCATACCACGGCCCGTAATTCTGGCTGTGCTGCGCGCCGACACGGCTCGCCGCGCCATTGGGGCCACGGAACACGATCGGGCAGCGCATCTGCCCGCCCGACATATAATTGGTCTTGGCCGCCGAATTGATGATGTGGTCGATCGCTTGCATGGCGAAGTTGAAGGTCATGAACTCGATGATCGGGCGCAAGCCGCCCATCGCCGCGCCCGCGCCGAGGCCGGCAAAACCATATTCGGTGATCGGCGTATCGACGACGCGGCGCGGCCCGAACTCGTCGAGCAGACCCTGGGTGACCTTGTAGGCGCCCTGATATTGCGCGACCTCTTCGCCCATCACGAACACACGGTCGTCGCGCCGCATCTCTTCCGCCATCGCATCGCGCAACGCCTCGCGGACGGTGGTTGAGGTGCCCTCTCCCCTCGCGGGAGAGGGCGACTCAGCCCCCGACTTGATCGGGGGCTGAGCGGGGAGAGGGGGCACGGTCGGAGTCGGCTGCTCGGATTCGGGCACTGCAGGCACAGCCCCCTCTTCCTGCTTCGCTTCGCTCCGCTGTCCCTCTCCCGCGAGGGGAGAGGGGCTAGAAGTTTCACTGCCTCCCCCCATCAGCGCAATCACCGTGCCGACCTTGACCCCGTCGGAGCCTTCGGGGACGAGGATCTTGGAAATCGTCCCTTCGTCGACCGCTTCGAATTCCATCGTTGCCTTGTCGGTCTCGATCTCGGCGAGGATATCGCCAGACGATACCGTGTCGCCCTCCTTGACCAGCCACTTGGCCAGCGTCCCTTCCTCCATCGTCGGCGACAAAGCGGGCATTTTCAGCTCGATGCCCATCAGTAATTCTCCACCAGCACGTCGGTGAACAGCTCGGCCGCATCGGGCTCGGGCGCCTCCTCGGCATATTTGGCGGCGTCGACGACGATCTGCTTGATGTCCTTGTCGATGGCCGCCAGCTGTGCCTCGCCGACCCCATGCTTGGCCAGCGCCGCGGTGGCGTGGGCGATCGGGTCATTATGCTCGCGATAATCCTGCACTTCCTCGCGGCTGCGGTATTTGGCCGGATCGGACATCGAATGGCCGCGATAACGGTAGGTCAGCAGCTCGAGGATGATTGGCCCCTTGCCGGCTTGCGTCCAAGCCATCGCCTCCTCGGCCGCGCCACGCACCGCCAGCACGTCCATCCCGTCGACCTGGATGCCGGGGATGCGGTGGCTCTCTCCGCGCTTGTAGAAATCGGGCTCGCTCGCCGACCGCTCGACCGACGTGCCCATGGCATATTTGTTGTTCTCGATGGCGTAGATCACCGGCAGGTCCCACAGCTTGGCCATGTTGAAGCTTTCATAGACCTGGCCCTGGTTGGCGGCGCCGTCGCCGAAATAAGCGAGGCAGGTGCCGCCGTCCTTGCTGTACTGGTGCTTGAAGGCGAGGCCGGTGCCGAGGCTGACCTGCGCCCCGACGATGCCATGCCCGCCGTAAAAGCCATGCTCGACCGAAAACATGTGCATCGACCCGCCCTTGCCCTTGGAAATGCCGGCGGCGCGGCCGGTCAATTCGGCCATGATCAATTTGGGGTCGATGCCATAGGCCAGCATGTGGCCGTGGTCGCGATAGCCGGTGATGACGCTGTC
>JANLQS010000033.1:0-9112 GCA_031367995.1 Sphingomonas sp. | reverse complement strand
CTTGATCCCATTCGCGTCGAGCAGCGTATTGCCCATCGCCCCGCCGACGATCTCAAGACGATCGTTGGTCTTGGCGAAATCCACGGCCACCTTGGCGGCGGCCACGGGATCGGTCGAGGTGGCGAGCGCGGTCGGGCCGGTCAGCATGTCGCTGATCGATCCGTACTTCGTGCCTTCGAGCGCGATCAGGGCAAGCCGGTTCTTCGCAACCTTGAACTGGGCGCCGGCGTCGCGCATCTTCAGGCGCAAGTCGGTGGACTGGGCCACCGTCAAGCCGAGATTGCGGGTGACAACCACCACGCTGGTCTCGGTGAAGACGCTCTTCAGCTCGGCAACCAGATCGGCTTTTTGCGAACGATCCATGCCATACTCCAAAATGCCCGCCGCTGCCGAAGCAGGAGCGGGGGCTTCACGATGCCGCGCCACAGGCAAGCCCGCGGCGAAGCGCTAAAGTCCGTTGGGGGATGGATCGGCGGCGAGCCCTATAAGCATCGCACGACGGGACGCGTTGGACGGGTCCCGAATGATTCATGTCCCCGTCTAGGCCGCAGATTAAGAGGGGAAGCCCTCGGCGACTGTCTCGGACGAGTGCCCCGGAGGCAAGCCGCCGGGACGCGCCGCTCCTAGCCGTCATCGGTTCAAAGTCAAGCCCTCGGCGCTGCCGGCGGCTTGACAAGCCGCCGCGTGAAGTGCCCCATTCCGCCTTCGTCCGCGGTTTGGGGATCGAGCGATGGTTCGCCGTCAACTTCTCCGGCTTTTCGTGCTGGTTGGCTTGGCCGGGCTGTTCGCCGCCCCAATCGCAGCCGGCACTGCTCCCGCGGCTCCGGCCAGGATCGTTGCCGTCGGCGATTTGCACGGCGACTTTGCCATCTGGCTGGCGATCGCCCGCGCCGCCGGGCTGGTCGATGGCGCCGGACATTGGAGCGGCGGCCGCACGACCCTGGTCCAGACCGGCGACATCGTCGATCGCGCCCCGGATTCGCTGAAAATCGTCCGCCATCTCATGCAGCTCGAGCGGGAGGCGTCGCGCGCCGGCGGCAAGGTCGTCGTGCTGGTCGGCAATCATGAAGCGATGATGATGACAGGCGACCTGCGCTATACCGTCCCCGGCGAGTTCGCTGCCTTCGCCGACGCTCGCTCGGCCCGCCGCCGCGACGATTTCTACACCGCTCACGTCGCCGCGATCGATGCCTTTTATCGCCGCCGCGACGCGACCCTCAGCCCTGCCGCGATCCGGGATCAATGGCTGCTCGACACCCCGCTCGGAATGATCGAGCACCAGGCCGCCTGGGCGCCATCCGGCGACATCGGCCGCTGGACGATCGGCCACGCCGCCGTGGTGCAGATCGGCGACACCTTGTTCGTCCACGGCGGCATCAGCCCGGCCTATGCCGCGGTGCCGACGGCGGAAATCAACCGCCGGGTCGCCGCCGCGCTGACCGCGCGCGAAACGGCGGCGACATCGATCATCAACGATCCGCTCGGACCTCTGTGGTACCGCGGCCTTGCCGGCCTGGCGCCGGAAGGAACTCCGCCCGGTACGCCGCGGCCGCCGGTGCGGGTCGAACTCGACCAGATGCTGGCCCAGCGCGGCATCCAGCGTATCGTCATCGGTCATACCCCGCTGCTGTCCGGCGTCGCCGTGCTGGAAGACGGCCACCTGGCCCGGATCGATAGCGGCGACTCGCGCGCCTATGGCGGCCATCCGGGCTATGTCGAGATCGTTTCCGGGCGCGCTGTCGCCAGGCCGGTCGCGCGGCCGGCTGCGGACGGGGGCAAGTAGGATGAAAAGGGCACTGATCGTCGTCGCGCTGGCGCTCCTGGCGACCGCCGCCTCGCCGCCGCCGGGAACGCCGCAACCTCTGTTCGCCGCCAACGCTCCGTTGCGGCTCGAGATCAGGGGGCCGCTGGCGGCGCTGGCCAAGGGTCCGCGGGAAGCGCGGACAACGCTTCCCGCGGTGTTGACCGAAATCGCAACCGGGGATCGCCACGCCATCCAGCTGACGCCGCGCGGGATTACCCGGCTGCGCAAAGACACTTGCCAGTTTCCGCCGCTGCGGGTCGATTTCACGCCATCGCCGTTGGGACCCTCGCCATTCGCCGGACAGGGCCGGATCAAGCTGGTGACTCATTGCCGCGCGGCTGGTGATTTCCAACAGAAAGTGCTGCTCGAATTTGCCGCTTACCGCATGTTCAACCAGCTCTCCCCCGCGAGCTTCCGGGTGAGACTCGCGACCATCGATTATGTCGAGGCCGATGGCCGGCCTTTCGCTACCCGCGTCGGCTATTTTCTTGAAACCGATGGCGCGCTCGCGGCTCGCCTCGGCCTGGCAGAGGCGAAAATCCGCCGGCGCGTGCCGTTGGCCTCGATCGATCCCGCGTCAGCGGCGCGGTTTGTTCTGTTCAACTATATGGTCGGCAATCTCGACTGGGCTATTCAGGATGGCCCACCGGGGGACAATTGCTGTCACAACAGCGTCTTGCTGTCCGTGCGCGGCGCGTCCGCCGGCAGCCCGCTCGTCGCGGTGCCTTATGACTTCGATTTCTCCGGCCTGGTCGACGCGCCTTACGCGACGCCCCCTGAAGGCTTCTCGGTCAGTTCGATCAGGCAACGCGTGTACCGCGGCTATTGCGTTCACAACGACGCGGTATTGGCGGCCGCCGCGGATTTCCGGGCCCAGCGCCCGGCGATGCTGGCCGAGCTAGGCGCGACGCCGGGGATGCAGCCGGGCACCGTCAAGCGCGCCACCGCTTACCTCGACGGTTTCTTCGCCCTCATCGCCAACGACCAGGTGATGCGCGCGCGAATCCTGTCGCACTGCCTCAACGGCGGTTAGGGAACCGCGAGCGGCGGGGGCGGGGGCGGCGGGTCTCCGACATCGGGGTGAAAGTCGCTCAGATAGCGCTTCATGCCTTGCCGCTCGCCATATTCGCTCCACCACAAGGCGAGAAAGCAATAGTTGAACGCGATCGACATGACGATCGCCAGCTCGACCGCGCCGATCCCGGAGGCTAGCCCGATCCCGACCGACAGCAGGATGAACAGCGCGTCGCCCGAGCTCTTGAGGCTGTTCTTGAACCGCACCGCGCCGGCGATCCCGCCCAGCGCGAACGCCAGCGACAGCGAATTCTGGACGACGATGACGATCGACGTTACCACCAGCGGCAGGATCAGGATGGTCGAGATCAGCGACTGGTCATATTCGTCGCCGCTGCGGATCGCCATGTAGGTCCAGCTCACCGGTATTGCGGTGAGCAGCGCCCCGAACACGGCGATTGCCAGCCACACCAGGCTCTCGCCGATGCTTTTGACCTCGGCGATCGGGGCCTGACTGCCGCCGAGTATGCCCTTGTTGGTCTGGGTGATCATCGCCTTGACCCCGCCGACCGGCAGATAGTCGTGGATCAGCGGGAACGAGCGGTAGGCAAGCCATGCCAGCAGCGTGAGCAAGACATAGTAGATCGTCAGTTTGGTCAACAGCTTGAGCGCGTTCATCGGATCGTCCCCCCGTTCGAACCTGTCCCACCGCCAAACTATGCCCTGGCGGCGATGGCGGCAATCATTCCTCGTCGTCCTTCTTTTTTCCCTCGCGCTCAAGCTCCTTGGTGGCCTGCTTGACGTCGAACCTGGGGATCGGGTCGAGCACGCCGAAATGCTCCTTGCTCGGCTCGCCCGGCAGGTCGGGCCAGTCGATCTCGGCGGGCGGCAGATGCGTATCGGGCAGGCGGTCGAGCAAGTCGCGCAGCAACGTCAGCCGGCCGAGCGCCTGGTCGTTGAAATCGATCAGGGTCCACGGCGCGAAGTCGCTATGGGTTTTCCTCAGCATGTGCTCGCGGGCGTCGGTGTAGGCATCATATTTGCCGCGCGCGGACAGGTCGATCGGCGACAGCTTCCACCGGCGGATGGGGTTGTTGAGCCGCTTGGCGAAGCGTTCCTCCTGCTTCTCCTGGTCGCAGCACAGCCAATATTTGAACAGCAGTACGCCGTCCTCGACCAGCTGGCTCTCGAACTCCGGCGCGGCCTTGAGGAACGCCGCGGTTTCCTCGGGCGTGCAAAAGCCCATCACCGGTTCGACGCCGGCCCGGTTGTACCAGCTGCGGTCGAACAATGCGATCTCGCCGCGCGGCGGAAGATGCTCGGCAAAGCGCTGGAAATACCATTGCCCTTTCTCGCGCTCGCTCGGCGCGGACAGAGCGACGACGTGGCACTGGCGCGGGTTGAGGGAGTTGGCGAACATGGCGATCGATCCGCCCTTGCCGGCGGTGTCGCGGCCTTCGAACAGCACGACCAGCCGCTGGTCGGTTTCGGCGATCCACCGCGCCGCGTCGGCGAGCTCCTTGAGCATCGGGTCGACCAGCTCGTCATATTGCTTACTTTTGAGCCCGCTCATCCGCCGCCTCCGTGACCGCAGCGCGGGAGCCTGCACCCGGGACGTAGCAAAAGCAAAGGGTGGCCAAACGCAAAGGGCCGGAGCGTTTCCGCCCCGGCCCCAATGCACCGTGTCGAGGATCGGACGGTTAGGCCCCGGCGATCTCGGTCAGGTCGACCTTGATGCCCGGTCCCATCGACGAGGACAGCGACGCCTTCTTGACGTACTTGCCCTTGGCGCCCGACGGCTTGGCCTTGACGATGGCGTCGACGAAGGCGTCGAAATTGGCCTTGAGATCGGCTTGCGGGAAGCTCGCCTTGCCGATGCCGGCGTGGATGATGCCGGCTTTCTCGACGCGGAACTCGACCTGGCCGGCCTTGGCCAGACGAACCGCTTCGCCGACGTTGGGGGTGACCGTGCCGAGCTTGGGGTTGGGCATCAGCCCCTTGGGGCCGAGCACCTTGCCCAGCCGGCCGACGATGCCCATCATGTCGGGCGTGGCGATGACGCGGTCGAAGTCGGTCTTGCCGCCCTGGATCGCTTCCATCAGATCCTCGGCGCCGACGATCTCCGCCCCCGCCTTGGTCGCTTCCTCGGCCTTGTCGCCGCGGGCGAAGACGGCGACGCGGACGTCCTTGCCGGTGCCCTTGGGCAGGTTGACGACGCCGCGCACCATCTGGTCGGCGTGGCGCGGATCGACGCCCAATGCGATGGCGATCTCGACGGTCTCGTCGAACTTCGAAGTGGCGAGGCTTTTGACCAGCGCGATGGCGTCATCGGCGGCGTACAGCTTCATCGGCTCGACCTTGCCGTCGAGGGCTTTGATTTTCTTGGTCTGCTTGGCCATCGGATCAGCCCTCCACTACCTGGAGGCCCATCGCGCGAGCGGAGCCTTCGATGATCTTGGTCGCGGCCTCAAGGTCGTTGGCATTGAGGTCCTTCATCTTCGCCGTGGCGATCTCGGCCAGCTGCGAGCGGCGGATGGTGCCCGCGCTCTCCTTGCCCGGCTCCTTCGAACCCGACTTGATCTTGGCCGCCTTCTTGAGGAGGAAGCTCGCCGGCGGGGTCTTGGTGGTGAAGGAGAAGCTGCGGTCGGCATAGACGGTGATCACCGTCGGGATCGGCATCGCTTTCTCAAGCTCCTGCGTGGCGGCGTTGAAGGCCTTGCAGAATTCCATGATGTTGACGCCGCGCTGACCGAGCGCTGGGCCGATCGGCGGGGACGGATTGGCGGCGCCGGCGGGCACCTGGAGCTTAATATAGCCCGTGATTTTCTTAGCCATGTGTCTCACTCTGTAGGGGCCGCCGGAAATCCGGCGACCGTTCAAGTTTAGCGGTTCGAACGACCAGCCGAAGCCCGCCTCCCGCGATGGATTTTCCAAGCAAAATCGTCGTTTGGAAGCGCGGGCCTGTAGCAGAACCGCCCCGCCGCGCAAGGGCAAGCGGACGCCGAAACGCCCTTAAAGTCGCAAAAGTCATGGAGAAACCGACCATTTGCCGTGACTCTAAGGGATGGCCGGGCAGGGGGGTGGAACGCGCCAGACAATCGGAAGGAGGCACGCGCAGCGTTGGGCGGAAATGGGCCCCGAAGGACAGGAAATTCCGACCCAGCCCAGCGCGCCAGCGCCGCCTGCGGCACCGGTCTGGGTCCCTGCCTTCGCTGGGACACATCGGGCCGCTCAGAAGCCGATCGAGGCCGAGGCGACGACGCCCGGCCCCTTGTCCCGCCTGACGAGGGCGACGGCGGCGGCGTTGGCGTTGGCTATGTTGGTATCGACGTAGGTCAAGCCGAGGGTGGCCTTGCCGAGCGCGAGCTGCACGCCGGCCGACCAGTCGAGGTAGTCACTGCCGGGGCTGAGCGTCGAGCGGCCGTGGGAGCGGCCGGCGTGGGCGGTGAGGGTCAATGGTGTGCGGGTGACCGGCACCGCGAGGTCGAGCGCGGTGTAGAGGTTGGCGCGGCCGATCGCCGCTTGCCTGGGCGCATAGGCAAGGCTGAATTTGGCGCTGGCCGGGCCGACTGGGGCGGTGACGCTGGCGTAGGGTTCGAAGAATTCGAACGGGGCGCCCTTGCTGCCGGGGTAGGCATAATAAAGCAGTCCGCCGTCGAGCGTGGTCTTGCCGACGGTGGTGCGGTAGCCGGCGGTGAGATCGAGTTCGAGGTGCGATCCGCCGAGCACGCCGAAGCCGTCGAGGCTGGAGCCCCACACGCCCGCATAAAAGCCCGAGCGATGGGCGAGGGTGGCGCTTGCCTGGAGCGCCGGGTGGCGGGCCGACAGCGACAGCCCGCGGAAGCGATAATCGCTGACCAATGCGCCGCCGCCGTGGAGGGTGAAGGCCCGCGCCGTTGCCGCCGCCGCGGGACCGTCTTCAGCAGTTGCGGGGGCGCACTGAAGTAGGGCCGCCGCAGCGGCGACGGGGGTAAGGCGGGTCATGGCTTAAAGCTCGACCTGACTGCCCAGTTCGACCACGCGGTTGGTTGGCAGCTTGAAGAATTCCATCGCGCTTTCGGAGCTTTGGAGCATCGCCGCGAACAATCGTTCGCGCCACACCGCCATGCCCGGGCGGCGCGAGGCGATGAGCTTCTGCCGGCCAAGGAAGAAGCTGGTGTTCATCATGCTGAACGCCGGGCCGCAATGCTCCATGCGGCTGAGGTCGCGGGGGATGTCGACGTCCTCCATGAAGCCATAATGGAGGATGACCCGGTAAAAGCCGCTGCCACTGTCGTGGATTTCCAGCCGCGCGGCGGGTTCGACGTAGGGCACCTGCTCGACCTTGACGGTGAGGATCAGGACCCGCTCGTGGAGCACCTGGTTATGCTTGATGTTGTGCAGCAGCGCGGTCGGGATGGTATTGGGCGACGACGACAGGAATACGGCCGTGCCGCGCACCCGGTGCATGGTGGTCGCGGTCGACTTGATGAACACCGGCAGCGGCATGGCCCCCTCGGCGAGCCGCTCGCGCAGCAGCCTGCGCCCGGTTGCCCAGGTGGTTAGCACGGTGAAGATGATCCCGGCGATGAGCAGCGGGAACCAGCCGCCGTCGGGGATTTTGGTCAGGTTGGACGCGAAATAAGTGCCGTCTATGACCAGGAACAGGCCGATGATCGCGCCGGACAGAATGCGGTTCCATTTCCACACCTGGAACAGCAGGACGGCGAGCATGCAGGTGGTGAGGAACATCGTGCCGGTCACCGCGATGCCATAGGCCGAGGCGAGGTTGGTCGACTGCTTGAAGGTGACGATCAGCAGCAGCACCAATGACAGCAACGCCCAATTGACCGCCGGGATGTAGATCTGACCCAACGCCTTGGCGCTGGTGTGCCTGATCTTGAGCCGCGGCAGGAAGCCCAGCTGGACCGCCTGATGAGTGACCGAGAAGGCGCCCGAGATGACCGCCTGGCTGGCGATGATGGTGGCCAGCGTGGCGAGGATGACCAGCGGCAGCCGGGCCCATTCGGGCGCCATCAGGAAGAAGGGATTTTCGACGGCCCGCGGATTGGACAAGAGGAGCGCGCCCTGACCCATGTAATTGAGCAGCAGGCACGGGAAGGCGACGATCAGCCACGCCGCGGCGATCGGGCGGCGGCCGAAATGTCCCATGTCGGCGTACAGCGCCTCGGCGCCCGTCACCGCCAGCACGACGGAGCCGAGCGCGAGGAAGGCGAGCTTCGGATCGAGCATGAAAAACCTTACGGCCCATATTGGGTTGAACGATTCCAGGACGCGGGGGTGGGCGGCGATATTGATGACGCCGAGCACCGCGAGCGTCGTGAAATAGACCAATACGACCGGGCCGAAGATGATTCCGACCTTGGCCGTGCCGCGCGCCTGGATGAGGAACAGGCCGAACAGGATGCCGATCGAAATCGGCAGGACCAGCGGCTGCAGCCCGGCCTCTACCACGGCCAGTCCCTCGACCGCCGACAGGACGGAAATCGCCGGGGTGATGATCGCGTCGCCATAGAACAAAGAGGTGGCGAGCACGCCCAGGAGCACCAGTCCCTTGGTCCAGCGGCGCTGCGGCAGGCTGCGCGACAGCAACGAGAGCAGCGCGAACGAACCGCCTTCGCCATGATTGTCGGCCCGCATCGCGATCATGACATATTTGACGGTGACGACCAGCATCAGCGTCCAGAACACCAGCGACAACACGCCAAAAATATGCAGCCGGTCGACCGCCAGCGGGTGCGGGCCGATGAAGCTTTCCTTGAGCGCGTAGAGGGGCGACGTGCCGATATCGCCGAACACGATACCCAGCGCGCCGAGCGCGAGCAGCGGCAGGCGGCCTTGCGGCGTATGATCTTCGGGGTCGATCGCCGCGGCGCCGTGGGGCGCGCCGGGGGCAAGGAGGGCAGTTTTGTCCATAATGCTCATGTGGAGCGACCGAGCATAAAGAATCCATGTGGATTATGGTGCGTTGCCGCAAGAAGCGCATAAGGATTGGTCCGACCCCCTCGACGCACGCGCAAAGCGGGCGCAACTACGATCCATGACCGAGCCCTATTCGAGCCTCGCCGCCGCAGCTCCGGCCGCCCTTACCGAACGCCGCACCGGGGCGGCGATCCTGCGCATCATCCTGGAGACGCTGGCGATGGTCGGCGCGACGACGCTCGCCGGGCTGTTGATCGCGCCACGCTGGGGAACGCTGGCGATCGACATGCTGTACCTCCCGCCGGTGCTGGCCGCGGCGACCTTGTTCGGCCTGCGCCCGGCCCTGTTCGCCGCGGTTTCATCCGCGCTGGC
>JANLQS010000005.1:0-7957 GCA_031367995.1 Sphingomonas sp. | reverse complement strand
GAGGAGCAGAAGCTGATCCGCCGCGACCAGGCCGAGTGCATGGGCTGCCTGTCGCAGTGCAGCTTCTCGAGCTGGGCGGACAATGAGAAGAACAGCACCGGGCGGCTGGCCGACCCGCGCAGCTTCTGCATCCAGAAGACGTTGCAGGACATTGCCCACGGCGCCCCGGTCGAGCAGAATCTGATGTTCGCCGGCCACTCCGCGTTTCGGTTCAAGACCGACCCGTTCTACTCGAACGGCTTCGTGCCGACGGTCAAGCAATTGGTCGATCGCATTCTTACGGGGGCTTGATGCGGCGGGCGGTCGGTTTTGCGCTGCTGTGCGTCGCGACAGTGGCCAGCGCCCAGGACAAGAAGCCGCCTTACTGGGCGTCGATCGCCAGCGGTCAGGCGATGATGCGTACGGGGCCGGCGCGCAACTACCCCGGAACCTGGCTGTACACGCGCCGCGACCTGCCAGTGAAGGTCGTCCAGACCTATCCCAACTGGCGCAAGATCGTCGATCCCGACGGCGCCAGCGGGTGGATGCTGGTGACCTTGCTGTCGTCGCGCCGCACCGGGCTGGTCAAGCCCGGCGCGCCGCGCGCCATCCGCACCAGAGCCGACGCGGCGGCGCCGGTGCGCTATCGCGCCGAGCCCGGCGTGGTCGTCCGGATCGACCATTGCGACGGCCGCTGGTGCCACGTCGAAGCCGGCACCCGCGCAGGCTATATGGCGCAGTCCGAACTTGCCGGACTCGACCCGGACGAGCGGGTCGACTGAGCCGAAAGGCCGGGCACGGAACCGGCCCGCGCGGACCACGGAACTCCCGACGAACAGGTCACCGGATTGCGGCTTGAGCGGTGCTCGGCCGACGGCTGGGACCCCAAAGTGATAAGGTTGGTCTCGCGGCCGGGATCGGCGATGTCAGCGCCAACTGCCAAGTCAAACTAAACGCAAATGATCAATTGGATAAGCAAAACCTACATTACTTGAGCGAAACGAATCCGATTGAGAGATAACTTGATCCAATTTGACGTAATTTATCAACGAGGAGTGAATCTCTTGGGGCGGCTGCAAAACTTTTGACCTGTCGGTGATGCAGAAATGCAACATGATCTCAGAATATGACTATGGAGAGCGGAACGGGGTCTGGGATTCGACGTTGGGGGAAACAATCCGTGGGCCACCGCAGGGGTGTCGACGGCGTAATAAGGAGAATTTCCCAAATGATCGGTCACTTCAATCGCCAGCGCCTGCTGGGCAGTGCGGCACTTACCCTGGGCGGCGCGTTTGCGGCCATGTCCTTCGCCGGATCCGCCCAGGCGCAATCGGTCTGCACCGTCAGCACCGTGCCTTCGCCCGACACCTATGCCTGCACCAACGGCGGCGGCAACGGCACGATCACCGACGGCGCGACGGTGACCCCGACGGCACAGGGCCTCCAGGTGGGCAATACCGCCGCGACCACGGTCACCCAGGCCGGCACGATCACGACCAACAACGGCGCTTCGGCGGTCTATGAACAGATCACCGGCGCGGGCGCGACCTACAATTCGACCGGTACCACCGCGTCGACCGCGCCGAGCACTTTCACCACCTATGTCCGCGGGTCGACCGCCGACGCGACGACCAACATCATCAACACCACCGGTGACGGATCGCGCGCACTGGTGACGATTTCCGACGCGGGCGCCAACACCACCACCGCCGGCACCACCACGGTCATCGGCGACAACGCTTACGGCATCGACGCCACCAGCAATGGCGGCGCGCTGATCGTCAACAGCGGCACCGTGTCGCTGACCGGCGCGACCGCCACCGGCGGCGGCTACGGCGTCCTCAGCATTTCCACCGGCGGCGCCAACACCACTACCGGCACCTCGACTACGATCAATTCCAACAACGCGGTCGGCATCAGCGCTTCGGCGACCGGCGGCGACCTCATCGTCAACAGCGGCACCGTTATCGCGACTGGCACCAACGATGTCGGCGTGCAGACTGCCTCGACGACCGGCAACAACATCACGACTGCGACATCGACTACGGTCATCGGCGCCAACACTTATGGCATCCAGGCCAGCAGCAACGGCGGAACCCTGCAAGTGAACGGTGGGACGGTCAACGCGACCGGCACCGGCACCTACGGCATTGCCGCAACCTCGGTCGGCGGCACCAACACCGTCAACGGCGGCACCACCACCGTCACCGGCACCAACGCCACCGGCATCTCGGCGACCGGCAACAACGGCGTGTTGATCGTCAACACCGGCGCGGTCACCGCCACCGGCACCGGCGCGATCGGGGTGCGCACCTCGACCATCGCCGGAACGGGCGTCTGCAACACCAGCACGATCAACGTCACCGGCAACGTCAGCGGCGTCGCCAATGGCGTCAACGCCGATGCCTGCGGCGCCGGCACGATCAACGTCAATTCAGGCAACACCGTCAGCGCCAGCGCCGGCACGGCGATCGTCAACAATGCCACCGGCGTCGCCACGACCAACGTCAGCGGAACGGTTACCGCCGCCGCCGGCCAGGCCGCCATCAACAACAACGGCACGTCGTCGGTTACCACCCTCAACAGCGGCGCGGCCGTCACCGGCACGTTCGACGGCACGGTCGGCGACGACAGCTTCACCATTGCCAACGGAGCGACCTTCACCACCGAGGGTACGAGCGACTTCGGGCTTGGCGTCGATTCGCTGGCCAACGCGGGCACACTCAACACGACTGGCGCGACGACCTTCGCCGGACTCGAGACGTTCGGCAACACCGGCACGGTCAACCTCGCCCCGGCGCTGTTCGCGCTACCGGCATCGACCAGCTTCACCAATAGCGGGACGATCAACGCCACCGGCGGCGCGACCACCCTCACCAGCCTCGCGCCGGTCGCCAATTCGGGGACGATCAACCTTCAGGACGGCGCCACCGACGACGTCTTGACGATCACCAACGATTACGTCGGGTCGGGCGCGGCAGCGCTCAACATCGACGCCACGGCAACGACGGCGGATCTCCTGGTCATCGGCGGCCTCGCGAGCGGCTCGACGATGCTCAACGCCAACCTGCTGGGCGCCGGCTTGATCAACATTCCAGGAACATTGGTGGTCGATACCGGGACGAGCACGCCGAGCGCGTTCGTCCTCGGCACCGTCAGCGGCAACACCAGCCCGCTGGTCAACTACGCGCTGGTGCAGAATGGCGCCGATTATTATCTGACGGCGACCCCGACCGCGGCGGCGTTTGAGCCGATGGCGGTCGGCACCCTGGCCAGCTCGATCTGGTACCAGAGCGCCGACGAGGTGCAGAACCAGACCGACCTGCCGGCAGTGACGGTCGGCGCCAGCGTCTGGGGCCAGGCCTATTACAGCCAGGATCGATACGGCAACCGCAACGACACGGTCGTTCTTCAAGGAACGAACTTCAACGTCGACAATCGCCTCAAGACCCGGCGCATGGGCATTCAGGCTGGCGTCGACTACGGCTTTGGCGGCGCCCGCGTCGGCCTGACCGGCGGTTATGGGGAGGCCAAGACCCGCAGCGACTTCAGCTCGCGGCTCAAGGCGACCGGCTGGAACGCCGGCCTGTACGGCCAGTTCGGTGGCTATACCGGCTTCCACGGCTCGGCGCTGGTCAAGCATGACAGCTACAAGCTGCGGTTTACCGACGGCGCGTTCCTCGGCCAGCGGAGTCGCCTGCGCGCCAACGGTGTCGATGGCTCGCTCGGTTATCGCTTCGGGATGGGCGAAGGCACCATGCTCGACGCCAAGGTCGGCCTCAGCCACGTCAACACCAAGGTCGGCAACATCGACGCCTTCGGGTTCAACTACGACTACGGCCGGATCAAATCGACCCGCGGCCGGGCCGGGGTGCGTGCGACCTTCGCCGCGGGTGATCTGGCACCCTACATCGATGCGTCGATCCATCACGAGTTCGACGGCAACCGCAACCTGCGGCTGTTCGATGGTCTCAATTATTACGACCTCGATTCGCAAGGCAAGGGCACGTGGGGCCGGATCGAGGCCGGGCTGACGGGACGCGACGGTCCGGGGCCGATCCTCGCCTTGTGGGCGGATGTCGGTAACAAGCGCGGCTTCGGCGCCCGTGCCGGCTTCCGCTTCGGCGGCCGCGCGGCGGAGATGATGGTTCCGGCCGCCGTGCCGGCACCCCCGCCGCCGCCGCCGCCGGCACCGGCGATGCAGACCTGCGCCGACGGATCGGTGATACTGGCGACGGACAGCTGCCCGCCGCCGCCGCCGCCCGCGCCGGCGCCCGCTCCGGTGGTCCAGCCGGGCGAGCGCGGCTAAGCGCCAGCCGCCGCAAACAGGAACGGCCCCGGAGCGATCCGGGGCCGTTTCGTCGTGTAGGAAATTGCGAAGAGTCTATTTCATCGCCGGGGCGACAACGTAAGCGATGCGCTTGATCGCGAGCTTTTCGCCCTTGTCGTTGACGGTTTCACCGCTGGCGCCGGGTTCAAGCTTGGGGTCGGTCCAGCACATTTCGCCATCCTTGTTCATCGCGCTGGTGAAGCAGGCCTTGCCGCCCTTATCCACCGCGGTGCCGTGGTCGATATGTTCCGCCCCGGCCCAGGTGACGTAATTGCCTTTGGCGTCGATCGATTCCTGAACCGCTTTCTTGGTCTTGGGATCGGTATATTCCCAGCTGGTTTCGTTGATGGTGAAGGCGGCCGGAGTGGCGGTCATGGCGGCGTTGGCGTCGGCGACGGCGACATTGGCGTCGGGCGCGGGCTCTGCGGCCTTTTCCTTGGAACAGCCGGCGAGCGCGGCGGCGGCGGCAAGCATCATGATCTTGTGCATCGAGCTTCTCCCTTTTGGAGGCGGTGACTTAACAGGGATTGCCAATGTGAGCGAATCCGCGGCGAGATGGCCCTCAGACGAGCATCCGCCCCATCCACAACGCCATCGCCACCATCATCACGTTTTCCGTCAGCGAAACGAAGCCGAGGGGCACGTTCGACGATCCTCCGACGCAGGCACATTTGAGTTCGCGCTTGTCGATGTAGACCGCCTTGAACACCGAAATGGCGCCTTCCAGCCCGATGAACAAGGCGATTGGAACCGACAGCCAGGTCAGCCAGCCGGCCACCATCAATACACCCGCGCCGCCTTCGAGGAACGGGTAGAGATTGCCATAAGGCACCCAACGCTTGGCGAGGAGGTCATAGTTGAGGAACATGGCGGAAAATTTGCCGACGTCCTGCAGCTTGAGCATCGCCAGGATGGCCATCGAGAAGGCGATGAACCATTCGCCGGCGCGGATCGTCAGCGGCTCGCCATAAGCCGCCGCGCTGGCCGCCAGCGCGAGCAAGGCGGTGATTGCGAACAAGGCGATGACCGGGACGTAGCTGGTCGCGCCAGGATCGGGCACGGGATGGCCGAAATAAGCGCGCAGGTCGGTATAGCCGCCGATCCGCTGGCCATCGATCCACGCCTGCGGAGTCGATTTGACGCCATGCTCGGCCATGAACGCGTCGGTTTCGGCGCGGGTCGTCAAGGGATGGTCCTCGATGACGAAACCGCGGCTCTTGAGGAGATGCCGCGCCTTGAGCCCCCACGGGCAGACGTGGCCGGGCATGACCATGCGATAGAGGATCGCGGTCCTGGCCGTCGGGCCGATTTTTTCATGCTTTGTCATCTTCGAATCTCCATCAGATCAACGAACAGGCGATGGCTTTAGCTCCCGTACCATGGTACGGAGTCAAGCATGGCGGATCTGACTATCGGCAGTTTGGCGCGCGCCGCGCGGGTGGGCGTCGAGACGGTGCGCTTTTACCAGCGCAAAGGTTTGGTCGCGGTCCCGCCCAAGGCCGGCGGCATCCGGCGCTATGATGCGCGCGATGTCGAGCGGCTGCGGTTCATCAAGCGGGCTCAGGCGGCGGGTTTCACTTTGACCGAAATCGCAGAACTGATCGCGCTCGATGCGGGCGAGGACCGTCCCCGGGCGCGCCAGCTGGCCTCCGCCCGAATCGCCGCGCTCGACGACAAGATCGCCGAATTGAAACAGGCCCGCGCGTCGCTTGCGCGGCTGGCGCGGGAATGCGGCGAGGACCGGGCCGGTCCGTGCCCGATCATCGCCTTGTTCGCCTAGACCAGTTCGACCGCCACCGCGGTGGCTTCACCGCCGCCGATGCATAGCGAGGCGACGCCGCGCTTGCCGCCCCTGGTCTTCAATGCGTTGATCAGGGTGACGAGGATGCGGGTGCCGCTGGCGCCGATCGGGTGGCCGAGGGCGGTGGCGCCGCCATGAACGTTGATCTTGTCGTGGGGAATGCCGAGATCCTTCATGGCGAACATGGCGACGCAGGCGAAGGCTTCGTTGACCTCCCACAGATCGACGTCGGCGGCGGTCCAGCCGGCCTTGTTGAGCAATTTTTCGATCGCGCCGATCGGGGCGATGGTGAACTCGGACGGTTCCTGCGCGTGAGCGGCGGTGGCGACGATCCGCGCGACCGGCTTGTAGCCCCTGGACTCGGCGTCCGACTGGCGGGCGAGGACGACGGCGGCGGCGCCGTCGCTGATCGACGACGAGGTGGCGGCGGTGATCGTGCCGTCCTTGGCGAAAGCGGGCTTCAGGGTCGGAATCTTGTCCGGCATGCCGCGGCCGGGCGCTTCGTCGGTGTCGACGATGGTGTCGCCCTTGCGCCCGGAGATGGTCACCGGGGCGATCTCGGCGGCGAAGGCACCCGATTTGATCGCCTCCTGCGCGCGGCTCAATGAGGCCAGCGCAAAATCGTCCATGTCCTTGCGCGTCAGCTGATAGTCGTCGGCGGTGCACTGGGCGAAGCTGCCCATCGCGCGTCCTTCTTCATAGGCATCCTCAAGGCCGTCGAGGAACATGTGATCGTAGGCGGTGTCGTGGCCGATGCGTGCCCCGCCGCGGTGCTTTTTCAGCAAATACGGCGCGTTGGTCATCGATTCCATGCCGCCGGCGACGATCAAGTCGGCATTGCCGGAGCTAAGCGCCTCGGCGCCCATGATCACTGTCTGCATGCCCGACCCGCAGACCTTGTTGACGGTGGTCGCCTGGACCGACTTGGGCAGCCCGGCCTTGATCGCCGCCTGGCGCGCGGGCGCCTGGCCGAGGCCGGCGGGGAGCACGCAGCCCATGTAAATGCGGTCGATGTCGGCGGCGTCGACCCCCGCGCGCTCGACCGCCGCGCGCACCGCGGTCGCGCCCAAATGGGTGGCGGAGGCGTCGGCCAGGCTGCCCTGCATCGACCCCATCGGCGTGCGGGCGGTAGAGAGGATGACGATGGGGTCGGTGGACTGGGTCATGCTGGAACTCCAAAAACCGTTCAGGCTGAGCTTGTCGAAGCCCTGCACTTTTCTTGCGGCGGAAAGCAAGGACAGCCCTTCGACAAGCTCAGGGTGAACGGAATGTGGGGGCTCGGGGCGCCTTGTCCAAGCCTTGACCGCGATGCTAGGCGGCGGGCCACAGGAGACGGACATGGACATGGGCCTCGACTTCAACCTCGGCGAGATGGCGGACACGATCCGCGACACGGTCGCGCGCTTCGCCGCCGACAAGATCGCGCCGATCGCCGCCGAAATCGACGAGAAGGACCGTTTCCCGATCGAATTGTGGCCGCAGATGGGCGCGCTCGGCTTGCACGGCATCACCGTCGAGGAGGAATATGGCGGGCTTGGCCTGGGCTACCTCGAGCATGTCATCGCGCAGGAGGAAGTGGCGCGGGCCTCGGCCTCGGTCGGCCTGAGTTATGGCGCGCATTCCAATCTGTGCGTCAACCAGATCCGCCGCTGGGCCACCGACGAGCAGAAGAAGAAATACCTCCCCAAGCTGATTTCCGGCGAGCATGTCGGCGCGCTGGCAATGAGCGAGGCGGGGGCGGGGTCCGACGTCGTGTCGATGACGCTCAAGGCCGAGAAATCGGGCAATGGATACACGCTCAACGGCACCAAATTCTGGATCACCAACGGCGAATATGCCGACACCCT
>JANLQS010000162.1:0-6330 GCA_031367995.1 Sphingomonas sp. | reverse complement strand
GCCGCGGCCCGCTCCAGCGCCGGGCGCAGCTCGGACAATTGTTCGATCACCTGGCCAAGGCGCCAATGCGCATAAGACGGATCGTCCCGCCACGCCCGGCGATCGAGGTTGAGGAAGATGCACGGCCGCGGCTCGCGGATGAATTCGTAAACCTGGCTCGACGCGTCGCCGATGTAGACATCGGCAGCGCGGGTGTAGCTCATGTCGATCGAACGCGCGCTGCCCGGATCGATCCGGATATTGAGCGCGGGGGCGACCCCGAGCGACCGGCCGCTGGCCAGCTTGACGTGCGGCGCGATGACGAAATTCCACTCGGGGATCGCCGCGGCGGCTGCCATGAACGCTCGGCCATGGCCGGACCAGCTCGATACTGAGCGATCGAAATGCGGGTTGTACAGCGCCAGCGGCTTGCCGTCGGGAAACGG
Source organism: Sphingomonas sp. (assembly GCA_031367995.1). Lineage (GTDB taxonomy): Bacteria > Pseudomonadota > Alphaproteobacteria > Sphingomonadales > Sphingomonadaceae > Sphingomicrobium. The sequence goes on along the minus strand of JANLQS010000162.1, from coordinate 5,905 downwards.
TCGGGCGCCCGACGATTTCAATTCGAACTTGGCGTAGCCGGCGACCTTGATCCGGTCCGGCCGAACGAGGCCCATGCCGACCATCCGCTCGCGATCCTTGTCGCCCGCGACCAGCACCAGATCGAAGGCGCTGTGGGTGCTTTTGTAGCCGCCCGCGCGATCGCCCGCGCCATGTTTGATTTCGATCATCGGACGGTCAAGGCGACGGCCGCTGCGCAGCACCGAACTCGAGGTCTCGGTCGTAACCACCGCATCGTACCCACGCAGCTTGCGCCAGTGCAGTTCCAGCGCGAGCCGCCGCGAGGGCGCGTTGAACAAGCTGTCGGGGCGCCACAACGGGGTCTTCATCAGATGTAGACCGATGCGGCCTTCGGGGTCGTAGCGGCGGAGGAAATCCAGTCCTGCCGGGCTGGCTGAGAAAACATCGACGCACACCCCCTCGCGCCCGGCCAGCTCCAGCGCCGCCGGAATGAAGTGGAGGAATTGGTGCGCCTGCGCGGTAGCCAGGAAGGCGATGCGGATCATGGGCAGGCGCCGTAGGCGAAAGCCTCGCTCCGCTCAACGACCCCCTTGGTCCTTTGCTCCCGATGGGGTCTGGTCGGCGCGAAGCTGTTTGATGGTCCGCTCAATAGCCGCGATGCGCCGATCGATCGCGGAGGCGGCAAGGTCGCGGCCAAGAACCACGCGGATCGCGCGCGATACCGGTCCGGCGATTTCGTCCAGCGCGTTGCGCTCGTCGATCCCGTAGAAGCTGTTGTCGGGCCGCGGTCCGAGCAGCAGCCAGCCCGACGGCGCTTCGCAGTCGAAGGCCAGTGGAACCCGCAAGGGAAATTCGCGGTCGTCGCGGTCGCAGCGTTCGATCGGCTGTCCATTGCCGCGATGGGATTTTAGCCACGCCGCGACCTTGCCGGGCGTGATATTCAGCAACGCCACTGGATGCCCGTCAACGACCAGCGCCAGCCGTTTGGCGCGGACGCCCTCGGCGACGCGGGCCAGGGTCGCCCGCGCCAGCTCCGCCAGGCTGGCCGTCTCGCGCAGGTCGCCGACGACGATCGGCAGGCTATCGGTCATGCGGAATAGCGATGTCTGGAAGCGGTCGCGCGCCCAGCCATCGACGCGTTGGTGCAGCGGCGTGATCAGCACCGCCGCGATTCCCGCCGCAACGCCACTGGCGATGGCGCTCGCGCCGCCGCCGAAATATTGCTCGCCAAGCAAGGCGATGACCTGCTGTGAGCCGCCAAACACGGCGAGTAGCAGCGCCGCCAACACCGCGTAGCCCGCGGAACGGCTGATGGTCACCTCGGCGTCGTAAAGGCGATAATGGAGCAGCGACACGAGCAGGCCGAGCGGCAGGGCGATGAATCCGATCAGCCGCAAGACATAGTAAGACAGATAATAAAGCGGATTGCCGCGGACCACCGCCTCGGCGGGTTCAGGCAGCGGCGCGCGGATCAGGAGCGCGATAGCGGTGACGCAAATCCCGGCGAACACCCATTTGATCTGCTGGCGGGCGGGTCCTTCGGGCAAGACGCGATACCGCTTCGCGAGAGCAATCATCGCTACCGCCGCCATCAGGCCGATTGACAGATTGGCGATCTGAACGGGCAACGGACCGCGGAATTGCGGCAGGTGGGCGAAGATCGTGAACAGCAGGACCGGCAGCTGGCGACCACTACGGCGCGCGCCCAACGTGACGGGAAGCGGCCATCGGGAAAGCCGGCGATGGCGACCAGGATGGCCATCTGACCGGCCGCGACCGGTGCGGTGAACGCCGGCAACGGTATGCCAACGATCGCGAACAGCCAGAAGTCGACTTCGGGATCATAGCTCAGGAGGAGGAAACCGATCGCGAACAGCATGGCTTCGGGATCGTCGGATCGGCGGCGGTAGAGCAGGAACGACGCCGCCAGAGCTAGGACCGGGATAACCAGCAGATAGCAAAATCGCCACAAGGAGATGAACCACAAGGGCAAGCCACTGAGCTGCTCGACCCGAGTCCACGCGCCCGGCTGTCGGGTGAGCATGTGGCTGGCGACCGATCCGTCAGACGCCCGGGTGGTCAGGCTCATCCGGTCGCCCTCGGCCGCCTGGAACCGCGCGCCAAGCGTGAATTCGGTGCCACGGGCGCCGACCGGCTTGCCGTCGACCGCCACCACCTGGTCCTTGGCGCGAAGTCCGGTCGCCTCGGCCGCCGCCGTCACCTCGGCAATTTCGGGATGATTGTCGGGAACGGTGGTGAAGGTGCGAAAGCCCCATTGCATCGCCGCCGGCAAATTGCGGAAGTGATCGAGGCCGTTGAAAACGATGCTGCCCGCGATGACGAACGCCGTGACAGCGGCAAGCACGAGGTAAAGGACATGCGCCGCAAGGCCGATCCGTCGGTCAAATCGCGGCAGTGCCTTGATCGCCATCGGTGCCCGCTCTCCTGTGCCGGGAAAGCTACCGCAATCCTGCCACGCTGACGACTCCCCCACTCGCCATTTGAAAGCCCGCCGGGGTCATGGTAGCGGCCTCCCTGACGAGTGTTGGCGAAAAGGGATGCCGCGTGGCCGAATTCACCTTGCCCAGGAACAGCAGGATCGGCAAAGGCCGCGCGTATAAGGCGGAGGCCGGCAAGCGCCTCAAGCGGTTCAAGATCTACCGCTACGACCCCGACACCTCGGCCAATCCGCGCTATGACACCTACACCATCGATCTCGACAAATGCGGGCCGATGGTCCTCGACGCGATCATCAAGATCAAGAATGAAATCGACCCGACTCTGACCTTCCGCCGCTCGTGCCGGGAAGGCATTTGCGGGTCGTGCGCGATGAACATGGACGGCAAGAACGGCCTCGCCTGCACCACAGCGATCGACGATGTGAAAGGGGAAGTGCGGATAACGCCTTTGCCGCACTTGGAGGTGGTCAAGGATCTGGTCCCCGATATGACCCATTTCTACGCCCAATATGCCTCGATCGAACCGTGGCTCAAGTCGTCGACGCCCGAACCTTCGGGCAAGGAACGGTTCCAGTCGCCCGCCGACCGCGTCAAGCTCGACGGCCTCTACGAATGCATCCTGTGCGCCTGTTGCTCGACCGGCTGCCCGAGCTATTGGTGGAACGCCGACAAGTTCCTCGGCCCCGCCATCCTGCTCCAGGCCTATCGCTGGCTGGTCGACAGCCGCGACGAGGCGGCCGGGGAACGCCTCGACCAGCTCGAAGACCCGTTCCGCCTCTACCGCTGCCATACCATCATGAACTGCGCCAACGTCTGCCCCAAGGGGCTGAACCCGGCGAAAGCGATCGCCGAGACGAAGAAACTGGTGGCGGAGCGGGCGGCTTGAGCGAAACGCCGCCGCGGGTTCCCACCGGTGCCCGGCCCGATGCCGATCATGCCGGCTGGTACAGCTGGGGCGAATTTCCGGCTGGCACGTTCGCCGCGGCAACCGGCAAGCTGATCTTCCGCCCCGAGGGCGAGGGCATGGCGCGGGTTCGCATGTTCCCGATCGAGGCGCATTTGAACCTCGGCGGCTCGATCCACGGCGGCGCGGTGATGAGCTTTATCGACATGGCGCTGTTCGCCGGCGGGCGCATCGGCGGCATGGGCGAGGGCCATTATGTCACGCTCGACTGCGCCACTCACTTCATCGCCCGCGGGCGGATCGGCATGCCCTTGGACGCGGTCGTGCGCCTGGTCGGGCAGACCAAGGGCGGCCACGTCTTCCTGTCCGGGCATTGCGAGCAGGACGGCGCGACCACCCACAGCTTCACCGGCACATTGAAGCGCATCCGGGGCAAGGAAGCGCGCGAAGACTCATGACCGGGCCCGTCGCTGACGCTTATGCCGCGCTGGTCGCGGCGGGCGAATTGAAGCGCGACCCCGATCAGGCGCGAGGCGTCGCCGCGCTCGATCGCTTCGCCGCCGACATGGCGGGGACTGGACTGAGCGGCGGTTTCCTAAAACGCCTACTCGGCCGGCCGGATCGCCCGTGCGGGGTTTACCTGTGGGGCGGGGTTGGGCGCGGCAAGTCGATGCTGATGGACCTGGCCTTCGACAGCATCGCGGCGACGCCCAAGCGCCGCACCCACTTCGCGCCGTTCATGATCGAGGTCCACGCCCGCCTCGCCGCGGCGAGGAAGACCGAGGAAGGCGATCCCGTGGCCGCCGTCGCGCACGGCATCGCGGCGGAGGTCAAGTTCCTCGCCTTCGACGAGATGATGGTGACCAACCCGGCCGATGCGATGATCATGTCGCGGCTGTTCACGCAGTTGCTCGACGAGGGCATAGGGCTGGTGACCACCTCCAACCGCCCGCCGGGCGAGCTCTACAAGGACGGCCTCAATCGCGAATTGTTCCTGCCATTCATCAAATTGATCGAGCTGCGGCTGCAAATCGTTCCGCTCAACGGCCCGACCGATTATCGGCTCGACCGGCTGCAGGGACTCGACACCTGGCTGGTGCCCAACGGCCCACAAGCCACCGCCGCTTTGTCCGAAGCCTTTTTCCGCCTGACCGATTATCCGGTCGAGGATCGCGCCCATGTGCCATCGGAGGAGCTCGACGTCGGCGGCGGCCGCACCCTCCATGTCCCCAAGAGCCTCAAGGGCGTCGCGGTGTTCTCGTTCAGGAAACTGTGCGGGTCGGCGCGCGGCGCGGCCGATTACCTCGCCATCGCGCGGCGCTATCATACCGTTATCCTGGTCGGCATCCCCGTCTTGACGCGCGAGATGCGCAACGAGGCGGCGCGCTTCGTCACCCTGATCGACGCGCTCTATGAGCATCGGGTCAAACTGCTCGCCGCCGCCGATGCCGAACCCGCCGCGCTCTATCCCGCGGGCGACGGCAATTTCGAATTCCAGCGCACCGTCAGCCGCCTAGAGGAAATGCAAAGCGCCGATTACCTCGAGCAAGGCCACGGGCTCCATCCGCAATGAAAAAGCCGCGCGGTTGCCCGCGCGGCCTCTTCAAGCAGCGGCGTTCCCGGATTTACAGGATCGCGCTGATGATCCGCTGGACCAAGCTGGTGCGCGGGTCGACGACGTAGATGTTGTTATTGCGGTAGATGTAGCGGTTGTTCGGGTCCAGGCTGTACTGGTTGCGGTACTGCATCGGGATGTTGTTGTAGGGCGTGTAATAGCCATAGCCGGTCGGCACCCGCTGGCCCTGACGGAACAGGCGCGCGGCCTGGCCCGGGGGCATGCAGCCATTATGCTTCTTGGCCAGGCCGTGCGGGCAGCTGTTCATGCCATAGCGATGCATGCCTTCGTAGCGATCATCGCGGCCGTCGCGGTCGCGGTCGCGGTAACCGCGCTCGTAGCGGTCGGGAACGCCGTTGCGGTTGGCATCGTGGCGCATCGCATAACGCGAATGCATGACCTCGTGCGTTCGAGCTTTCATTTCCTTTTTGTCCATATGCTTGTCTTTGGCAAGCGCAGGAGTGGCGAGAAAGCCCAACGCCACGCTGGCGAGAAGCAGGAGTTTCATGAGCGATTCCTTCGATTTAGGGGATCGCTACAAGAACGAACGGCGTAGCTGGCGGGTTCCCCTTTAGGTCGCGGATGCGCCCAGAAAAAGGGCCGCCCCGGCGTACCAGGGCGGCCCATACGGCCGGTTGCACTCGGCCGTACCTGTTTGGGTTCCATATGTGCGTTGCCGCCTGAACCCTGACTGACCGCGATAGTCCCGCGAAAACTGGCGGAAAAGCTCAACGTTCCTCCGCCCACCGGTTGCCCGCCACGCGCCATCCCGCTAAGCGGGCGCCGCTTCCCCCCAGCGCGCGCTCTGGCGCCGCGATTCCCCGGGCGGCACGAACGATTTACGTCACGACGAAAGGCAGACACGCCCCATGGCACGCAAGAAGATCGCGCTGATCGGCGCCGGGATGATCGGCGGCACGCTCGCCCATTTGGCGGCGATGCGCGAA
>JANLQS010000060.1:0-30557 GCA_031367995.1 Sphingomonas sp. | reverse complement strand
AGCGCGCTGCCGCCGCCGAGCTCGATCAGGCTCAGCCGCCACGGCCGCTCGACCCCGCCGATGCCGATCACGTCGGTGTCGCCGGTGCGCCCGCCAAGGATCAGGTCAAGCGCTGCCGGATGGCGGATCGCCAGGCGCACGTCCTTGCCCTCGATCCTGTCGCCGAACAGCTGGCGGGCGGCGAGGTTGGCGGCGGTGATGCGCGATGCCTTGATCAGCAGCGACGGCTCGGCGATCGCGTCAAGCAGGGCCTGGGCGAGGGGAGGCAGGCTGGTCATGCGCGCCTGCTAGCGGTTCGCCGCGTCCGCAGGAAGGGGTGGCGAGGAGCAGAGCTTTAGGCGGTGCTCGAAACCATCCGCGCAAGGCGCTGCCGGTGGCGCCAGGCCCCAACGGCGATGATGATGACGATTGGGTAGCTCCAGAAGCGCATCGCCGCCGCATAGGCATAGGGCAGTAGCGCGTAGTCGAAGGTTTTCAGAACATGCGCCATGAGCGAGGTCAGTTGGAGCCCGCTAATCCACAACGGCCAGAAGCGGTCGGACCAAAGCGCAATGGCGACGAACGAGACGAGCGTCAGCGTGTCAACGACGAACACCCCTTCCTCGACCCCCGCGTAGCGGTGCGCGGCCGGGGTCAGCAGCAAAAGCGTCAGCGCCGTCGCGGCGATCGACGTGGCCGCCATGAGGCGCGAGTCACGTCCCCCGCGAGCGATCGCATAGCCGCAACACAGCAGCAGCAGCGCAGGAAAGGTGTAGAAGCCGAACATGGTGTGATGACCGGACCACGACAATCGTGATCCGGTCAATCCCGATGCTTAGGCGACGACGCGCAGGTCGGTTTTCGCGCTCGGCGGCGGGCATTCGCCGACGTCGCCGAAGCCCACGGTCCGCAGGCCGGGAACCTGCTGCTTGGCTTCGACCAGCGAAAGGTGGCACTTGCCGATCCCGCTACGCGCATTAATCAGGCCGTTGAGGGCGCTGGCGAGATGCTCGAGTGAGTCTTGGCCGGTCTGAATGCCGACGCTAGAGATCGAACGTGCCAACATCATCCTGCACTGGAGTTCGGCGATTTCGGCCAGTGCGCTATCGATCGAATCTTCGACCACCCGGACTTGAGTGGCGACATCGAAGGCGGCATTTTCAAGCTCTTGTTTACGCATGTGTTTTCCCCTTCCCGGGCGCGCTCGGCGCCCTGGCTGCTGGTCCAGGAGAAAGCGAGAAATCGATCTGGCTAGTGGCTCAACATCCGCGAGAGGCTTTCCAGGCCGGCAAGGTACATGCCGGCAGAGAAAATGGCGCCCATTGCGATGATCATGATCCAGAGCAGCCGGAAACCGACGCTCATTTCGTTCCTGGGCTGGCTCCTCGTTGCGAACGGCAATGGCAGGGAAGACCAGCGGCCCGACGTTGTCTGCTCGGTTACGACACCGGCGGAACTGGCCTCCCCTGCACGATCAGCGTGCCGAATCTGATGACTGACCGCATCACCGTTTTGGGGCGAACCAGGGGGGGCGTCGATGTGCGGCGGTTGATGTATCAACCGCTGATATTGGCTGGCGAACGCGCCGCTTGCGGCGACCAGCCGGGCCGCTTCGGTGCGACGCTCGACGCGCAGCGTATGGAGAGACTGGCGGATGCGCTGATCGACGGTGTGCGAGGAAATACCGAGCTGCCCGGCGATTTCCTTCGACGAAAGATGAAGGTTGACGAGTTCGAGGCATTGCAATTGTCCGCTCGATAGTCGGGCAATGCGCTCGTTTACATCATCATCCACTTTGGACCATTCCGCGAATAGTGGAGCAGCCGATGCCATCACCCACTCCTTTCGGTCGTCGAAGACCAGGCCGGCAGGTCGTCGAGTCTTGCATTCCCTTACGTCAGTCGATGCGAAACTGCTAACTAATTGGGCCTGCAAACGGGCATGGCGAATAGCGAACGTTGTTTCCCCGCAACGAACAGACGCGCCACAAGCGGGTGGTGGAGAGGGCTGGATTCGAACCAGCGTACGGGAAACCCGGGCAGATTTACAGTCTGCTGCCTTTAACCACTCGGCCACCTCTCCAGGTGCGATGGCGGGGCCAATGGCGGGCCGCCGCCGTGCTGTCAACCGCGCGCAAGGGTCCGGTGGCGCTGCAAATTTTGGCTTGGAGTCGGCACGTGGGAATCTGGAGCGGGTGAAGGGAATCGAACCCTCGTCGTAAGCTTGGAAGGCTTCTGCTCTACCATTGAGCTACACCCGCTCGGGCATTGCCGCCTTTGCCATTGGCCGGAGGCCTCCGTCAACGCCGGCCGTGCCAAAGGAGTGGCGCAGGGGAACGACTCCCGCGCCCGATGATTGAATCCGCCTTCGGTCCGATCAGGGGAATGAACATGGCGGCGCGTCCTTCATGGCGGGGGCAGATCAGGCTGGCGCTGGTCTCGATTCCGGTCGAAATCTTTCCCGCGACCAAGGCCGGCCGGTCTATCGCTTTCCACCAGGTCCATGAGCCGTCGGGCCAGCGCGTCCGCTATGAGAAGATCGTGCCGGGCATCGGCCCGGTCGATCGCGACGAGATTTTGAAGGGCTATGAAGTGTCGAAGGGCGAATATGTCCTACTCGACCCGGAGGAGATCGAGAAGGTCAAATTGGAGAGCCGCAAGACGCTCGAGTTGACCCAATTCGTCGACCTTGGCGACATCGACCCCATTTATTACGACAAGCCCTATTTCGTAGCCCCGGCGGACGATCTGGCCGAGGAAGCGTTCATCGTCCTGCGCGAGGCACTGCGCCAGTCTAAGAAGGTCGGCATCGGCCAGCTCGCCATGCGCGGTCAGGAATATGTCGTATCGCTCAAGCCGTGCGGGCGCGGGATGGTGCTGGAGACGCTGCGTTACGCCGACGAGGTCAACAAGGCGGCGAGCTATTTCCGCGACATCGGCGATACCAAGCCGGATGCAGACCTGCTCGACCTCGCCCGGACGCTGATCGACAAGAAGGCGAGCGACTTCGACGCCAGCGAATTCCACAACCGCTACATCGACGCCTTGCGCAAGCTGATCGACGAGAAACAGAAAAAGAAGGGCAAACGGGTCATCCAGGATCCGTCGTCTGACGCGCCGGCCCGGGGGTCGAACGTCATCGACCTCATGGCCGCGCTAAAGAAGAGCCTTGGCGACGACAAGGCGGCGGCGCCGGTGAAGAAAAAGGTGGCACCGAAGAAACCCGCCGCAACTCGCAAGAGAGCTTAGCGCGGTGGCCTCCAGTGCCAAGGGTGGTCGGGCGAAGAAAGCCGGGGTCAAGCCGCCCGCCTTTCAGGCGCCCCAATTGGCTACCCTGGTCGACGCGGTGCCGACCGGCGCGGAGTGGATCCACGAATATAAATATGACGGCTACCGCCTGCTGATCGCCACCGGCGACGGGATCGCGACTGCTTGGACCCGCAACGGCAAGGACTGGTCGGACAAGTTCGCCACCCTTGTCCGCGCTGCCGCCAGCCTTCCCGCCGGCTGTTTGATTGACGGCGAGGCGGTGGCGCTCAACGATGCCGGCAAGCCCGATTTCCAGCGGCTCCAGTCGACCCTCAAGGACGGCGGTGGCACCAACCTCGCATATTATGCCTTCGACCTGCTGGTCGACCGCGGCGAGGATATCCGCAAGCTTCCCAACCTCAAGCGCAAGGAGCGGCTCGCCGCGTTGCTCGAAGGCGTGGCCCCGCCGATCGTCTATGGCGATCATGTCATCGGCAAGGGCGAGGCATTGTTCGACGCCATATGCGCCGAAGGCGGCGAAGGCATCATCAGCAAGAAAGCGAGCGCCCCGTATCGCGGCGCGCGGGGACGCAACTGGCTCAAGGTCAAATGCATCCAGCGCCAGGAATTCGTCATCGTCGGCTGGTCCGAAAGCGACAAAAGGCGCGGCTTTCGCTCGCTGCTTCTCGGGCTGCGGAAAGGCCGCAAGCTGACCTACGCCGGCAAGGTCGGTACCGGGTTCAATGCCGCAATGATCGACAGCCTGATAGAGCGGATGGCGCCGTTGGAAACTGCCGAGGCACCGCTCGAGGTGGCGCGCGCCGACCGCAAGGGCGTGCACTGGCTAAGGCCGGAGTTGGTCGCCGAAGTTGCCTTTATCGAATTCACTACCGACGGCATCCTGCGCCACCCCAGCTTCATCGCTTTGCGCGATGACAAGCCGGCCGCCGACGTGGTCCGCGAAACGCCGAAACCGTTGAAGCGGGCCGAGGCGAAAAGCGAGCGTGCCACCGCCGAGGGTCTCGGCGTGAGGATCTCGAATCCCGATCGCGTCATCTATCCCGAAGACGGCATTACCAAGGGCCAGCTGGCCGATTATTATGCGGCGATCGAGGCGCTGATGATGGTCGACACGGCGCGCCGCCCGATCACCCTGATCCGCTGCCCGCAGGGGCGCGGCAAGCATTGCTTTTTTCAGAAGCATGACAGCGGGACGATGGGCGATTTCGTCAAGCATGTGCCGGTCAAGGAAAAAGGCGGATCGATCGAGGATTACCTCTATGTGGAGGACGTCCGTGGAGTCCTCGCCTGTGTCCAGATGGGGACGATCGAGTTTCACGGCTGGGGTAGCCGGATCGATCCGCTGGAGAAGCCCGACCGGCTGGTGTTCGACCTCGACCCCGATGTCGGCCTCGACTTCGCCAAGGTCAGGGACGCGGCCGAGCGGCTGCGTGCCTTGCTCGGCGACCTCAAGCTCAAGAGTTTCCCGCTGTTGAGCGGCGGCAAGGGCATCCACGTCGTCGTCCCGCTCGATGCCACCGCCGACTGGCCGCGGGTGAAGTCCTTCGCTGAGCGCTTCAGCCGGGCCGTCGCCGAAGCCGAGCCGGAGCGATTTACCGCCAACATCCGCAAGGCCCAGCGCAAGGGCCGCATCTTCCTCGACTGGCTGCGCAATCAGCGAGGCGCGACGGCGGTGCTGCCTTATTCGGCGCGAGCGCGCGAAGGCGCCCCGGTGGCGGCGCCGGTCGCCTGGGAGGAATTGTCCGACTACAAGGGCGGCAACGCCGTCACCATTCGCGATGTCGAGTTGCTGCGCGATCGTGCCGCCTCGAAGCTGCTGGCCGGCTGGGGTCAGGCCAAGCAGGCGCTGCCCGACGCTTGACCCTCACCCGGTCGCGGGATGTTTGAGCCCGACCAGGTCCCACAGCGCGACCTGGGCAGGCAGAATCGATCGCTGCGCATAATCGAACCGCGCGTCGGTCTCGAACGGAAGAAAATTCATCGTCGCATTGGCTTCGAACAGCAGCATCCTGCCATCCCGCAAAAGGCCGAAATCAACACCAAAGAAATCGAGGCCGATGCGCTGGCGGATTTCACGCAGGATACCATGCACCGCCGCCGGAAAGTCGCCTTCGGGCACGGTCATGGCGCGATCTTCCTCGGCCAGCAATTCGGGGCGGTCGAGCATGTATTTATGGCCGTCGCCGGCGTGGACATTCCACCCGTCCAGCGCGACGCGATGGCGCAGGACGATGTGGCTGCCGATGAAGAAGATGCGGGCCTTGCGGTATAGCCCGTCGGGACTCTGGTAATCGATGAATTCGGTGACGAAATGGTCCGCGCCCGGCGCGATGCAGGCGGTGACTTCACCGGCATCGCTGCACAGGCCGAGGATGTGGCCGCCGTGGGTTCCGGCGCGGCGAACGATCAGCGGATATGCGAGGCCCGATCGCGCGATCTGCGCGACCGCTGCCTCGGCCCTGGCAACCTTGAAGCGCACGACCTTGGGAACGACGAGTCCGGGCGTGCCGGCGAGCCGCGCCGCGACCTTGTCGCGGGTCGTGCGCAGCACGGCGGCGGGCGGATTGATCACCCGGCCGCGATAATTGCGCAGCAGGCGCGAGAGATTGTCGAGCACGTGCGGATTCTGGTCCGGGTCGGTAATCAGGTTGAAGACGTAGTCATATTGGGCAAGCGCGGGCCGCCATGACTGGCGAAAAAAGTGCCGGGTCATGTTGAGCCGGTCGGTCCGCACCTCGGAGCCGAGCAAATTGTGAAGGTCGGTTGCGCCGCTGTGGCCCGTCTGGCCGGATCCAAGGTCCGTCGGATGGTCGGCGCCCAATACGGTCAGGATCGTCGGCGCGACCGGGCCAATCATCTTATCCGGCAAAGCGATCGGTGGCGCGGATCAGGCCGTCGAGGATGCCCGGCTCACTGAATGAATGGCCGCCATCGACGACGATGTTGAGCTCCGCTTGGGGCCACGCCTTGTGCAGCTCCCACGCGGCGCGCGGCGGGGTGCAGCAATCGTGGCGCCCCTGGACAATGATGCCGGGAATGCCGTTGAGCTTGCCGACGTCGCGCAGCAGCTGGCCTTCCTCCAGCCAGCCGCGGTTGCGCATGTAATGATTTTCGATCCGGGCGATGGCGATGGCGTAATCGTCGCCGGTCGCTTCCGCGATCATCGCCGCGTTGGGCAGCAGGGTGACGACTTCGCCTTCCCACTTGCTCCACGCCTTGGCGGCTTCGAGCTGGCGGGCGCGATCGTCGCCGGTCAGCAGCCGGTGATAGGCCTCGACCAGGTCATCGTCGCGGTCCTCGGGGGCGATCGGAGCAAGGAATTCCTCCCATTTGTCCGGGTAAAGTTCGGCCGCGCCGCCGCGGCGATAGAGCCAGTCGATCTCATGCTGGGCGAATAGGAAGATGCCGCGCAGCACCAGTTCGGTGACCCGCTGCGGGTGGCTCTCGGCATAGGCCAGGGCCAGTGTCGAACCCCAGCTTCCGCCGAACACCATCCAGCGGTCGACGCCGCACATGCCGCGCAACTTCTCGATGTCGCCGACCAGATCCGAGGTGGTGTTGGCGTCGAGGCTGGCGTGGGGAGTCGAACGGCCGGCGCCGCGCTGGTCGAACACCAGGATGTCATAACGGGCCGGGTCGAACTGGCGGCGGTGCTTGGCGTTCGATCCGGCGCCCGGACCGCCGTGGAGAAACACCACCGGCTTGGCGCCGGGCGTGCCGCTGCGCTCCCAGTAAAGGGAATGGCCGTCGCCCACCTCCAGCATGCCGGAGGCGTAGGGTTCGAAGGGCGGATACAAAGTGCGAAGTTCGGTCATGGCGCGGGGCTTGGCACAAAAAAGCGGCGGATGCGATGCCCGCACCCGCCGCCCGTTTTTCACGTCCGCGAATGGACTAGAACTTGATCCCGGCCTCGACGCCGAAGATGCGCGGTTCGTTGACCATCGCGGTGAGGTTGTTGAAGTCGATGCCATAAACCGCGGACGTATCGTCGGTGAGGTTGCGGACGAACCCGGCAACGTCGAAGCGATCGGTTTTGTAGCCGACGCGCAGCCCGCCTTCGATCTGGGAATTGTCGGAGAATTCAACCGACTTGTAGAGGAAGAACTGAATCTTCGAGCGATAGTACCAATCGGTGAACGCATAGACCGCACCGTTCCCCATCGGCACTTCGTAGCCAGCGGTCCAGTTGGCGATCCACTTGGGTGACTCGGGCAGCGAATTCCCGTTGATGCCGACAATCGCCGGCGCGAATGGCGTCGCGGGGACGAGCACCGGGTCGAGATAGGTGCATGGGGCGCCGCAGGACGAAACTCCCAAGCCGGGCGAATCGATCTTCGTGTGGTTGTAGGACAGGCCCGCGGTCAGCGTCAGGCCGCGCGCCGGTCGGGCTTCAAGCTCGGCCTCGAAGCCATGGCCACGAACGTGATCGGCGTTGAGCAGGGTGGTAAAGTTGGACGCCCCGCCGACGGCGGTCAGCTGCAGGTCCTTGGTGTCGAAATAATAGCCGCCGAGGTTGAAGCGCAGGCGCCGGTCGAGCAAGGTCGTTTTTACGCCCGCCTCGTAGGACATGGTTTTTTCGCTCTTGGCGACCGAGAGCGCGTTGCTGAACAGCAGCCGGCCCTGGATTGCCGGGGCGCGATAGCCCTTGGCGACGCGGGCATAGAGGTTGACGTCGTTGTTGACGGCGTAAGCGGCGCTGGCGTCCCACGTCAGCACGCCATCTTTGACTTCACCATGCTGGTTGGGAACGGGCGGACCGGTGAAACCGCGCGTGTCGAACGGGCGTGACGCGTCCATCACCCTTTTGTCGTGGTTCCAGCGCGCGCCGGCCTGCAGCTTGAGGCCGTTGCCGAAATCATAGTTGAGCGAGCCGAAAATACCGAGCGCATTGCTGGTCTGGCGCTGGATGGCGATGGCATTCTGCATGGTCGAATCCGGCGCCACGAAATCGTAGCTGGCGATATCGAGCTTCTCGTTGAAGTAGAACACGCCGGCCTGGTAACCGAGGCCGCCCTTGTTGTTCGACGCGATCCGCACTTCCTGCGTGAACTGGTCGAGGCTCGGGATTGCGTCGGCGGTGTGGGCCGAGAACGGAATAAAGCCGGGGCTGCTGTTGTTGGTGAAGCCCGGCCCACAGTAGGAACAGCCGAAACCCCCGTCGATGTCGCCGCGGCTGTTGAGCGTGCCGTGCCAGTAACTGGTGACCGAAAAGAGGCTTACCGCACCGGCGTCATATTCGCCATTGAGCGCGATATTCTGGTTCTTCAGGCGCTGATAGTTGATGCCGTCCTGACGCACCTGGTCGCGGCGGAACTTGCCACCATCGAGGCCGATCAGTTGGTTGGTGCCGGGCTTGATCGCGTTGGCGCGGAAAATGCGGGCACTGCCGTCATAGTCGCGCAGTTGGCCGACCAGCCGCAGCTTGAGTTCGGCGGTCGGGTTGAACTGGATCTGGCCGCGAAGGGCGATGTCGTCATACCCTTCAAGGTTGTGCTTGCCGGGGACCGCCAGGTTGTCGATCCAGTCGTTGCGGTGCTGCCACAGCCCAGACAGGCGCATCGATATGGTGTCGCTGAGCTTGCCGCCGACCGCGCCCTCGGCGTTGGTCGTCATGTAGCTGCCGATGCTAACCTTTGCATAGTTGCGGCCCTGGCCCGGCTTGACGGTGTCGAACTTGACGATGCCCGCCGGGGTGTTGCGGCCGAACAGGGTGCCCTGCGGCCCGCGCAGCACTTCGATGCGGTCGACGTCGAACGCCGGGAAGCCCTTGAGGATCGGGTTTTCCAGGACGACGTCGTCATAGACCAGGCTGACCGGCTGCGACGCATTGAGGTCGAAATCGGTGTTGCCGAGGCCGCGGATGTAGAAGCGCGGGAACGTCCGCCCGAATGAACTTTCGATGTTGAGGCTCGGCACCCGGCCAGACAGGCCACGGACATCGGCGCCGCCGGCGTTGATCGCCGCCAGCGTCTCGTCGCTGACGGTCGCGACCGACAGCGGCACGTCCTGCAAATTCTCGCTGCGGCGCTGGGCGGTGACGATGATCTCATCGACCGTCTGGGTGGCGTCGGCGGCGGGCGTTCCGGTGCCGCCGGTGGCCTGCGCCGAGGCCGGGGTGATCGGAAGGAGAATCGCGCTGGCGGTCGCCAGAGCGACGAGCGAAATGGGTGAATGGGTGCGCATCGACGGACTCGCTGACTGGAAATAGCGGGCGGGGCCCCCGCGGCCCGCCCAATGCTCGGCGACTGTTAGTTTGCCGAGGCGGAGTCAACGCGAAGGTTTCACCCAAGCGATGATTTCGCGGAAGCCGTTGCTGGCCGGTAACGCCGCCGCCGTCCGCGGAAATGCACGGGCAATCGCCCGGGGACTTGCCAAATGACATTAAATCGCATCAAATTAACCCGTATTTAATACCGAGTCGCAGGGGTGGGAATTGCTTGGCGAAGGCGCGCCCGACGGTTTTTATTCCCTGAAGTGAAGTGTTTTGCTGGACGCGGCGATTGTCCCGCGCTCTAGCTTATGAGGTCCGGCCTGTCCGTCTTCCCACCGACCGACAGGCCGGGCACCCCGCGACTGCCGATCCGGTCAGAAGCTGAACTCGTCGTAGACGCGGCTGACGTCGCCGTTCCATTCGCCGTTAAAGCGGTCGAGCAGCCGGTCGGCAAAGGTCTTGCCGCTGGCCACCACTTCGCGCAGCGGATCAAGGAATCCGCCCTCATTGTCGCCCGCGGCGTTGAGTTCGGCGCGGTCGCGCAGGCCGGCGGCGGCGATCTCCAGCACCTGGCCAGCGAGGTCGCGCACCGTCCCGCCATCGGGCGCGGGCGCGTCGAGGGCCAGCCGCGGCACCGCATGACGCAGCGCCTCGCGCTGCTCGATCGTCCAGTGGCGGCACAGCTCCCAGGCGGCGTCGAGCGCAGTGTCGGAATAAAGCAGGCCGACCCACAAAGCGGGCAGTGCGCAAATCCGCCCCCAGCGCCCGCCATCGGCGCCGCGCATCTCGAGGAAGCTCTTCAATCGCACCTCGGGAAAGGCGGTCGACAGATGGTCGGTCCAGTCGGCGAAGGTCGGCTTCTCGCCGGGTAGCACGTCGAGTTTGCCGTCCAGGAAGTCGCGGAAGCTCAGACCAGCGGCATCGATATATTTGCCGTCGCGAAACACGAAATACATCGGTACGTCGAGCGCATAGTCGCAGTAGCGCTCGTAACCGAAACCGTCGTCGAACACGAACGGCAGCATGCCGGTGCGGTGCGGATCGGTGTCTTCCCAGATATGGCTGCGGAAGCTCTTGAAGCCGTTGACCTTGCCCTCGGTCAGCGGCGAATTGGCGAATAGAGCGGTGGCAACCGGCTGCAGTGCCAGGCCGACGCGGAATTTCTTCACCATGTCGGCCTCCGACGCATAGTCGAGGTTGACCTGGATGGTGCAGGTGCGGAGCATCATGTCGAGGCCGAGCGAGCCGACCCGCGGCATATGGCGAAGCATGATCTCGTAGCGGCCCTTGGGCATGATCGGTAGCTCGTCGCGGCGCTTGTCGGGCCACATGCCCAGCCCAAGGAAGCCGAGCCCGAGCCGGTCGCCGACCGCCTTGACCTGGTCGAGGTGGCGGCCGCTTTCGGCGCAGCTTTGATGGAGGTCGACAAGCGGCGCGCCCGACAGCTCAAGCTGGCCGGCGGGCTCCAGGCTGATCGTCCCGTCGGCGCCGGTCAGGGCGATGATCTTGCCGCCCTCTTCGACCGGCTTCCAGCCGAATTCGGTCAGGCCGAGCAACAAGTCGCGGATGCCGCCCGGTTCTTCCCACGACGGCGCGCGGTGGTCGGAGAGGCGGTAAACGAATTTCTCATGCTCGGTGCCGATGCGCCAAGCCTCGCGCGGTTTCTCCCCGCCCGAGAATTCGGCCAGCAGGTCGGCGCGGCTTTCGATCAGCGGGCTTGCGGACAAATCGGTGCGGGTGGTCATGAAGCGCCGTTAGAGGAAAATACGCCGCGTTCAAAACGTCCGTTCGTGTCGAGCGAAGTCGAGACACGTCCCTCGACTTCGCTCGGGACTAACGGACTTCGTCTCAACGCCAATCGCCGCCCAGGGCCATGAAACAGGCCACCGCCGCCAATGCAGCGGTCTCAGCGCGGAGGATGCGCGGGCCAAGGCTGATGGCAACGGCCGCCGCGTGGGCGCGAACCGCGGCGCGCTCCTCATCGGTGAACCCGCCTTCGGGGCCGATGAGGATCGTTGCTGGACCCGCGCGCATCGCCTCAGCGACTGGTTCACCCCCGGCTTCATCAGCGAAATAGAGTGGGCGGCCGACATCATGTCCGGCAAGAAAGGCAGTCAGCGCCACCGGCTCTGCCAGCGCCGGCAGCAAAGTCCGCCCGCACTGCTCGGCCGCCTCGACGATGATCGAGCGCAGCCGGTCGGTGCGGATCCGTTCGACCACCGTGCGCCGGGTCACCACCGGCTGCAGCCGGGCGACGCCAAGCTCGGTCGCTTTCTCGACCAGCCATTCCAGGGGCGCGCGCTTGACCGGGGCGAAGGCGAGGGTGAGGTCGGGCACTGCCTCGACGTCCCGGGTGCGCCGCTCGACCGCCAGCACCATCGCCTTCTTCGCCACCGTCTCGATCCGCGCCAGCCATTCGCCGCTGACGCCGTCAAACAGCAACAGCTCGCGACCGACGCCGAGCCGAAGCACATTGCCAAGGTAATTGGCCTGCATCGCATCGAGCGGCACCTTGCCGCCCTCGCCAAGCGGCCCGGCGACGAACAGGCGGGGCAACGACTTCGGCGGCCAGGCGGGGATGGCGGTCATTTCGTGGCGGTGCCTATCGCAAGCGCCGCCGCTTGTCGAAGCGCGTCCCGGCTCCCCATATGCGGGACATGGTCCCATTCTCCGTCCTTGATCTCGCTCCGATCGCCGAAGGCAGCGACGCCGGCATTGCGCTCAACAATGCCCGCGACCTTGCCCGCCATGCCGAGCGGCTCGGCTACAAGCGTTTCTGGATGGCGGAACATCATTCGATGCCGGGCATCGCCAGCGCTGCCACCGCCGTCGCGCTGGCGCATGTCGGGGGCGGCACCTCGACCATCCGCATCGGCGCCGGCGGGATCATGCTGCCCAACCATTCGCCGCTGCAGGTGGCCGAACAATTCGGCACGCTCGCCAGCCTGTTTCCCGGCCGAGTCGACCTCGGCCTCGGCCGCGCGCCGGGGACCGACCAGGCGGCCGCGTATGCGATGCGCAGCAACCTTTCCGCCGACGCCAGCCAATTCCCGCGCGACGTGGTCGAGCTGCAATCCTATTTCCGCCCTGCCGAGCCCGGCCAGCGGGTCATCGCCGTGCCTGGCGTGGGGCTCGATGTCCCGCTGTGGATCCTCGGCTCGAGCCTGTTCGGGGCCGAACTCGCCGCGGCGCTGGGGCTGCCTTATGCATTCGCCTCCCATTTCGCGCCGCAGCAGATGATGGAGGCGGTTCAGCTCTACCGCGCGCGGTTCCAGCCGTCCGAACAACTCGACAAGCCCCATGTCATGCTCGGCTTCAACGTCTTCGCCGCCGACAGCGACGAGGAGGGGGAATTGCTCGCCACCTCGCTGATGCAGGCGTTCGTCGCGCTGCGATCGGGCAACCCGGGTAAGCTCAAGCCGCCGCTCGCCGGCTATGCCGACACGCTGCCGCTCGAATATCGCGCGATGCTGCGGTCGGTGCTGACCAGTTCGGCGATCGGCGGCCCGGACACGGTCAAGGCGGCGACTGAAAAGTTCGTTGCGCGCACCGGCGCCGACGAACTGATGATCACGTCGCAGATCTTCGATCATGGCGCGCGGGTGCGGTCATTCGAATTGCTGGCCGAGGCGTTCGCTTAGCCGGCAGCTTGCCAGCCGCGATGCGGATGCTACCCCTTCGTCCCGTCGTCCCAGCGAAGGAAATGCCATGACCCGCCTGATCGCCGCGCTGCTGCTTGCCAGCGCTGCCGTTGCCGCCCCCGCCGCAGCCCGCCCGCCCGTCGCCCGCCACGCCGTGCAAAGTCCCGCAATGGCCTTCGCCGCGCTGTCGAAGCGCTACATCGACGGCATCGCGGTCAGCTCGCCGGTCGCCGGAACCTTGCTCGGCGACCACCGCTTTGACGACAGGCTGCCCGACGTCAGTGCCGCCGGCCGCGCGCACGACCTCGCCGAGGCAAAGGCGATGCTCGCCGCTTTGGGCCGCATCAATCGGGCCCGCTTGCCGCGCGATGCACAAGTCGATTCGGCGATCCTCGACAATGAACTGCGCTTCGAAATCTGGACCAGCCAGGTGCTGCAAAGCTGGGCGTGGGACGCGCAGATCTACAACGAAGTCGCCGGCAACGCGCTCTACAGCCTTGCCGCGCGCGACTATGCGCCGTGGGGGCAGCGGATGAAGGCGGCGACCGCGCGGATGGAGGCGCTGCCCGCCTTCTTCGCCGAAACCCGCCGCCAGCTCGTCCCGGCACGGGTCCCGCCGATCGTCGCCACGACCATCGCCAAGCGCAACAGCGGCATCGTCGACATTGCCCAGGACATGCTGGTGCCGCATCGCGACGCGCTGTCGGGTGGCGACCGCGCTCGCTTCGACGCCGCGCTGGTGCGCTTGAAGGCCGCTGTCGCAGAGCACCAAACGTGGATCGACAAGACCCTCGTCCCCCGGGCCAAAGGCGACTTCCGCATTGGCCAGAAGCTTTACGATCAGAAGGTCGCTTTCGCCCTCAACGGGTCGCTCACCCGGCCGCAGATCAAGGCCCGGGCGCTGGCCGAAGTCGCCGCCGTCCGCGGCCAGATGTATTCGCTGTCGCGGCAGGTGCTGGCGGGCCAGCCGGGCGCCCCGGCGCTGCCTATCCACCCGAGCGCGGCGCAACAGCAGGCGGCGATCGAGGCGGCACTCAACCTCAGCTACGCCCACCGCCCCGCACGCGCCGCGCTGTTCGACAAGGCCAAAGCGACGTTGGTCGTCGCCAGCAACTTCGTCCGCTCGCACGACCTGGTGACGATGCCGGATTCGCCGGTGCAGATCATCACCATGCCCAAATTCCAGCAAGGCTTCTCGGTCGCCTATGACGACCCGCCCGGGGCGCTTGAGCAGGGGATGGCCAATTTCTACGCCATCTCGCCGATCCCCGACGAATGGAGCGACGATCAGGCGACCTCGTTCCTCAAGGAATATAACGATTACATGATCAACGACCTTACTGTGCATGAGGCGATGCCGGGTCATTATCTGCAGCTGTGGCATTCCAACAAAAGCCCGTCGCTGCTGCGGGCGGTGCTCGGTTCGGGGCCGTTCGTCGAAGGCTGGGCGGTCTATGCCGAAAGCATGATGGCCGACCAGGGCTATCTCGGTGGCGATCCCCTGTTCAAGCTGACCGTGCTCAAGATGCGACTGCGTTCGGTGACCAACTCGCTGCTCGACATCGGCATCCATAGCGAAGGCATGACCGAGGCGCAGGCGATGGACCTGATGACCCGCACCGCCTTCCAGCAGGAGCGCGAAGCGTCAGGGAAATGGACCCGCGCGCGGCTCTCCTCGACCCAGTTGCTGAGCTATTTCAGCGGCTATGCCGAACATATGGCGATGCGCGAGGAAGCCAAGCGCCGGTGGGGGCCGAAATTCACCCTCAAATCCTATCACGACGCGGTGCTGGCGCATGGCTCGGCGCCGGCCCGTTATGTCCGCGAACTGATGTTCAACCTGCCGATCCGCTGACGTCCAGCCGATGATCGAGACCGTCCCCGACAGCGAGCGCAGCGGACTGATCGGGGCGCTGCCGGGGCCGCTCCGCCCCTATGCGTCGCTGATGCGGATTGACCGGCCGATCGGGACGTGGCTGCTGTATTGGCCGTGCGCGTGGAGCGTGGCGCTGGCCGGGGTCGACGGACAATGGGCGTTGTTCGCCTGGCTCGGCGTCGGCGGGTTCGTCATGCGCTCGGCCGGCTGCGTCTATAACGACATCGTCGACCGCGATCTCGACCGGCGGGTCGAGCGCACCCGCCTGCGCCCGCTGGCCTCGGGCCGGGTCGGGGTTCGCGCCGCCTGGGCACTGGTCGCCGTCCTGTGCCTAGGCGGCCTCATTGTCCTCACCCAGCTGACCCGCACTGCGCAGCTGGTCGCGCTCGCCAGCCTCGCCCCGGTCGCCGCTTATCCGTTCATGAAACGCATCACCTGGTGGCCGCAGGCGTGGCTCGGGCTGGTCTTTTCGTGGGGCGCGCTGGTCGGATGGCCGGCGGTTACCGGGCGGTTCGAGCTGCCCGCCTTGCTGCTATGGCTCGGGTCGATCGCCTGGGTGGTCGGTTACGACACGCTCTACGCCATCCAGGATATCGAAGACGACGCATTGGTCGGGGTCAAGTCGAGCGCCCGCGCGCTGGGGCCGCGGGCACGCGCCGGCATCGGCCTATTCTACGCCCTTGCGCTGGCCGGCTGGGCGGGGGCGATCTGGGCGGTACGGCCGCAGCTCTTGAGCCTCGCCGCCTTGCTCCCCGCCGCGGTCCACCTCGCCTGGCAGGCCGGCCGCGCCGACCCAACCGACGGAGCGTTGGCACTCAAACTGTTCCGCGCCAACCGGCTGACCGGGCTGCTGCTGTTCGGCGGATTCCTCAGCGTCGGCTTGTCGCTCGCGCCGTGACCGCCTAGGCGCTTCGCCGATGCAATCCCCCGTCGCCGCCCGCGACAGTGTCGCCGCTTTGGTCGAGCAGGCCCGCCGCGCCGGGGCCGATGCCGCCGACGCGGTCTATGTTGGGGAGCGCTCGACCGGGGTCAGCGTCCGCTTGGGCGCGCTCGAAGATGTTCACCGCGCCGAGGGGGAGGAGATTGGGCTGCGACTGTTCGTCGGCCGCCGCAGCGCCAGCGTCGCCTCGTCCGACCTGTCGCGCGACGCGCTCGCCGCGCTGGTCGAACGGGCGCTGGCGATGGCCGGGGAAGCGCCCGAAAATCCGTTCGCGGGCCTCGCCCCCGACGACCTGTTGATGCGTGGCGTGCCCGCCGACCTCGATCTCGACGATGGCGGCGATCCCGATCCGGCGACGCTCCGCGCCCGTGCGCTCGAAGCGGAGGATGCCGCGCGGGCCGTCGCCGGAGTCACCAACAGCAACGGCGGCAGCGCATCGGCCTCGGCTTCGGCCTTCGCCATCGCCACCAGCCACGGCTTCTCCGCCGCCACCCGCGCCACCGGCTACAGTGTCTCGGCCAGCGTTGTCGCCGGCGAGGGCGCCGGGATGCAGCGCGACTATGGCTGGCATTCGGCGCGCCACGAAGGCGACCTCGAAGCCCCCGCCGACATCGGCCGCCGCGCCGCCGAGCGAGCGGTCGCGCGATTGAACCCGGTGCGGGTCGAGGCGGGACCGATGGCCATTCTGTTCGACCCGCGCGTCGCGACGACCCTCCTCGGCCACCTCGTCGGGGCGATTAGCGGTGGCGCCATCGCCCGCAAATCCTCGTTCCTGCTCGACGCGCTCGGCAGCCAGGTCTTCGCCAAGGGCGTTAGCGTCCATGACGATCCGCTGCGCCTGCGCGGGCTGCGCAGCCGGGCGTTCGACGGGGAGGGGCTGGCGGTGGCGCCGCTCGACCTCATCGCCGATGGGGTCCTGACCGGCTGGCTGGCCGATAGCGCCGCCGCCCGTCAACTTGGCATCGCGCCGACCGGCCACGCGGTGCGCGGCGTGTCGGGCGCGCCCGGGGCCGGGCCGTCGAACCTGACGCTGGCCGCTGGCTGCCGTAGCCGCGAAGCGATGATCGCCGGGGTCAAGTGCGGCATATTGGTGACCGAGCTGATCGGCATGGGCGTCAACGGCGTCACCGGCGATTATTCGCGCGGCGCGGCGGGGTTCCTCATCGTCGATGGCGAAATCGGCCCGGCGGTGTCGGAAATCACCATCGCCTCGAACCTCAAGGCGATGTTTGCGATGCTCGAGCCGGCCACCGACCTCCGTCTCCGCCGCGGCATCGACAGCCCGACCGTGCTGATCCCGGAGATGACAGTGGCGAGCGCTTAGCCGACCGGTTTCAGCCCCAGCCGCGCGAACTCGATCTTGGGGCAATGGTCCATGACTACCTTGAGCCCTGCCGCTTCGGCCCTCGCCGCCGCTGCGTCGTCGATCACGCCCAATTGCATCCATACCGCCTTGGCGCCCACCGCGATGGCGTCGTCGACGATCGGCCCGACGCTGTCGCTCTTCATGAAGATGTCGACCACGTCGATCGGCTCGCCGATCTGGCCGAGTTCGCGCCAGACATATTCGCCGTGGACATGCTCGCCGGTGATGCGCGGG
The DNA here is from genome assembly GCA_031367995.1 of Sphingomonas sp. GTDB lineage: Bacteria > Pseudomonadota > Alphaproteobacteria > Sphingomonadales > Sphingomonadaceae > Sphingomicrobium. The sequence continues at coordinate 13,041 of JANLQS010000060.1, read as the reverse complement.
TTGACCGGGATCACCCGATACCCCTGGTCCTGGAGGAATTGCATCACGCCATAGCTGGCGCGGTCGGGCCTGTCGGACGCGCCGACCATGGCGATCGTCCGCGCGCCCTGCAGCAGGTCAGCGATGTCCTTGGAATCAGTCAACGGCATGAGCATCTTCTCCTTTGCCTCCCCCAACCCTTCAGCGCGGCAGTTTCTCCACCTCGGCCAGCAGTGCCCGGGCAAGTGCCGCGAAAGCATCGGCGGCTGGTCCTTCTCCGCCGGCCGGCGGACGACCGGCATCCGACGCCTCGCGCAGGCTGGTCGACAGCGGCAGCCGACCGAGGAACGGCAGGCCGAGCCGCTTGGCCCCGGCTTCCGCGCCGCCGCTCCCGAACGGGTCGCTGCTTTCGCCGCAATGGGGACAGATATACCCCGCCATATTCTCGATCAGCCCGATGACCGGCACGCCGGTCTTGCCGAACAGGTCGATCGCGCGTTCCGCATCGATCAGCGCCAGATCCTGCGGGGTGGAGACGATCAGCGCTCCGTCGGGCTTGGCCTTCTGCACCAGCGATAGCTGCACGTCGCCGGTGCCGGGCGGCAGGTCGACCAGGATCAGTTCGGCGTCGCCCCAGTCGGCATCGATCAGCTGGCCGAGCGCGCTCGACGCCATCGGTCCGCGCCACGCCAGCGCCTGGCCGGCGGGCACCAGCTGCCCGACCGACAGCAGGCGCACACTGTGCTTCGTCTCGACCGGAAACAATTGCTGCTTGTCGGCGCGCGGCCGCTGATGCGCGTCGAGCAAGGTCGGCTGCGACGGGCCATAAATGTCGGCGTCGATCAGCCCGACGCGTTTGCCCATCCGCGCCAGCGCGACCGCCAGGTTGGCCGTCAGCGTCGATTTGCCGACGCCGCCCTTGCCCGATCCGATGGCAATGATCGTCCGCTCGGGCTTTGATGCGGTCATCGCGATGCGCACCTCGCCGACACCCGGGATGGCGAGCGCGCTGGCCTTCAGCCGCTCCTCGAAGGCGCGGCGCTGGTCCGCGGCCAGCCCGGTCGCGTCGGCCACGATGGTCGCTACTCCGCCGGCCAGGCGGCGACTTCGGATTCGGCTGGCGTCGGGAGCGGCGTCGAGCGCCTTGAGCGGGTCGCGGTCGGTCATGGCCGGGGCGCTAAGTCGCCTTTTCGACGAGCGCCACTGTTTTTCGGCGAAACCCCACCTATTATGGGGTCATGACGAATTCCATTGGGTGGGGAGCGCGCGCTCGCGCTCTGTTCAGCGACAGCAAGGGTCCGTGGGGCTCGCCGCCGGGTTCGGGTGGCTCGGGCGGCGGCGATGAGCCGCCCGCCGGCAAGGGGCCGTGGGGCGATCCGCCGAAGCGCCGTCGCGATCCGTCGCCGGCCGGCCCGGCGGCCTCGCTCGACGAACTGCTGCAACGCGGCCGCGATCGCTTCGGCGGCGGGCCGGGCGGTGGCGGTTCCGGTTTCGGCCGGCGGCCCGATGGATCGATGATCGTGTGGGGGGTGATCGGCTTCATCACCTTGTGGCTGCTGTTCACCACCGTCCATTCGATCGCCCCGGAGCAGCGCGGCGTGGTCACCCGGTTTGGCCGCTACAGCCACACGCTGCCGCCCGGGGTCGGCATCACCTTGCCATCGCCGATCGACCGCGTCGCCAAGATCGACGTCGAGAATATCCGCGAGATTACCCTGGGGTCGGCGAGCGAGGAAACGCTGATGCTGACCCGCGACCAGAACATCATCGACATTGCCTATCAGGTGCGCTGGAACATCCGCGATCCCGAACAATATCTGTTCGAGTTGGCCCAGCCCGACGAAACCATCAAGCAGGTCGCCGAAAGCGCGATGCGCGCGGTCGTCGCCAACGTCACGCTGCAGGGCGCGATGGGCAATGAGCGCGGCGAGATCGAGGCGCGGGTCGCCGAGGAAATGCAGAAGACGCTCGATTTCTACCGCTCCGGCGTGGTTATCCAGGGTGTCGCGGTCAAACAGGCCGATCCGCCTGCCGCGGTCAACGACGCCTTCAAGGAGGTCACCGCCGCGCAGCAGGAAGCGCAAAGCTATATCAACCAGGCCAACGCTTACTCGCTCCAGCTGCACCAGAAGGCGCAGGGCGACGCGACCGCGTTCGACAAGGTCTATGCCCAGTACAAATTGTCGCCGGTCGTGACCAAACGGCGCATGTATTACGAAACGATGGAGCGGGTCCTCCAGGGCGTCGACAAGACGATCATCGAGGCGCCGGGGGTCAACAGTTATCTGCCGCTCAACGAGCTGAAGCGCAGTGCCCCAGTCAAGGAGCCCGCCCGGTGACCGCCTTCATCCGCGCCCATCCGTTCCTGTCGGGCTTCATCGGCTTCATGCTGGTCGTCACCATGCTGTCGAGCTTCGCCATCGTCCCCGAAACCCGCCAGGGCATCGTCGTCCGCTTCGGCAAGCCGGTCAGGATCATCAACCGCTATGAAGCCGGCCAGCCATTCGGGTCGCCCGGCGCCGGCATCGCCTGGCGCATTCCGTTCGCCGAGGATTTCGTGTGGATCGACAAGCGCGTGCGCGACGTCGACATGGAAAAGCAGCAGGTGCTGTCGACCGATCAGCTGAGGCTCGAGGTCGACGCATTCGCCCGCTACCGCATCGTCGATCCGCTGCGGATGTATATCGCCGCGCGGTCCGAAGACCGGGTCGAGCTGGCGCTGAAGCCGATTCTGGGCTCGCAACTGCGCAACGAGCTCGGCAAGCGGCCGTTCGCTTCGCTGCTCAGCCCGGAGCGCGAAGGGGCGATGGAGAATATCCGCGCCGGCCTCAGCCGCGTTGCCCGGCAATATGGAGTGGAGATCGTCGACGTCCGCATCAAGAAGGCCGACTTGCCCGACGGCACGCCGCTGCAATCGGCCTATGCCCGCATGGTCACCGCCCGGCAGCAGGAGGCGCGCTCGATCCGTGCGGAAGGGGCCAAACGGGCGCAGATCATCCGCGCCGAAGCGGATGCCGACGCCGCCCGCGTTTACGCCGACGCGTTCGGCAAGGACCCGTCCTTCTATGACTTCTACCGGGCAATGCAGTCGTATCAGACGACGTTCCTCGGCGATTCGGAGAACAAGTCCTCGCCGACCACCGTCATCCTGTCGCCATCCAACGATTATCTGAGAGAATTCACTGGACGCTAAGCGCGGCCGATGTTCAATTCGCGTTCATCCGCTCGGCCTAGGTCGTCCGTGAAGCGCCCAAGTCGAACGAGGAAATGAGATGCGTTTTTCGAAGGAGTATCGGCCCGTGCGTTACGCCTATGGAGTTGCAGCCGCTTTGTTGCTCGGCGGCACTGCCTTTTCGCTCGCCACCGGACAGGCCGGGGCGCAGGTCGCGCAGAACGCCCCGACGCCGTTCGCGCCGCGGCCCGGCGCGCCGCTCAGTTTCGCCGACCTCGCCGCCCGGCTCCAGCCGGCGGTGGTCAACATTTCGACCAAGCAACGCGTCGCGGTGCGCAGCCAGACCGACCCGTTCGAGGAATTTTTCCGCCGCTTCGGCGCCCCCGACGGCACCGCGCCGCAGGGGCAGGGTCAAGGTGGCCAGGGGCAGACCCGCGAGACCGGCTCGCTCGGGTCGGGCTTCATCATCTCGCCCGACGGCTATGTCGTCACCAATAACCATCTCATCCAGGGCGCCGACGGCAATGGCGTGGTCGACAGCGTCACCGTCATCCTCACCGACCGCAAGGAATATACCGCCCGGATCGTCGGCCGCGACGTCGCCTCGGATCTCGCCTTGCTCAAGATCGCCGGCACCAACTTGCCCTATGTCAACTGGGGCGATTCGACCCGGGCGCGGGTCGGCGACTGGGTGCTGGCGGTCGGTAATCCTTACGGCCTCGGCGGGACCGTTACCGCCGGCATCATTTCGGCCCTCCACCGCGGGATCACCGGGGCGGGCGCTTATGTTCGCTACATCCAGACCGACGCCAGCATCAACATGAGCAATTCGGGCGGCCCGATGTTCGACATGGCGGGCAACGTCATCGGCATCAATTCGGCCTTGATCTCGCCGACCGGCGCCAGCGTCGGCATCGGCCTTGCCATTCCGGCGGAGCTGGCCAAGCCGGTCATCGACACGCTTCGCCGCGGCCAGTCGGTGCAGCGTGGCTATCTCGGTGTTGGCCTCCAGCCGCTCGACGAGAATATCGCCGCCTCGCTCGGCCTGCCCAAGGACAAGGGCGAACTGGTCCGCTCGGTCGTTCCCGGACAGGCCGCGGCCCGCGGCGGCGTCCAGCAGGGCGACGTCATCCTGCGCGTCAACGGTCAGGAAGTGACTCCCGACCAGACGGTCAGCTTCCTGGTCGCCAACACCAGCGTCGGCTCGCGCATTCCGCTCGAGATCGTGCGCGACGGCAAGCGGCAGGCGCTCAGCATCACGGTCGGGCAGCGCCCGAGCGAGGAAGCGCTCGCCAAGCAGATTGGTGGCGGCAGCGAAAATGACGGCAGCGCCATGAACGACGAGACTCCGGTGGCACCGGGCACGGCGCTCGGCCTGTCGCTGCAGGCGCTGACGTCGCAAATCGCGCGCGCGGTCAACCTGCCGCCGACGGCCAAGGGGGTGATCGTGACCGCGGTCGACCCCGCCAGCGACGCCGCCGACAAGGGCATCCGCCGCGGCGATTTGATCATGTCGGTCAATCGGGTTGCGGTCGTTTCGCCGCAAGCCGTGGTCGGCGCGGTCGAGACGGCCCGTCGTGCCGGGCGCACCAGCGTCCTGTTGCTGCTCAAGCGCGGCCAGTCGCCCGAAGCATTCGTCGGGGTGGCCATCGCCGCCCGCTAAGCGGCCTGCCGCGCGCGCCCTCCTTCGGCTCGAATTCGGCCAAGGCGCCGGCCCGGTCGGCGGAAGGACCGCGATGCGGCTGCCCGGTTAGCCTGCCGGTTGGCTGACGGTTTTGTCCTTCGTGGCGCCGGCGAACCCGCACTGCGCCTGCTCCATCGGAATCTGCTTGGTGATTCTGGTGGCGTTTTCGGCATAGGCCGCCGTCACGGAACCGTGATTGACGGTTTTGCCGCGCAGCGGACTCACGCCTTGGCAGATGTGGAAGACGTGCGGCGTCGCAGCCGTTTTGGCCCCGTTCTCCGGTGCGATCCAGTACACCACATCCTGACCGGCGGGGTGGGCGGCATCCTTCGTCGCCTCGGCCACCGTGTTGGAGTCCTTGGCGATGTCCTGCGCCTGAGCGGCGACCTCTGGTGAACAATCCGTGGTCGGCTGCTTAGCCTTGATCTGCGCCGCGCACTTATTCATGTCCTGCGTATACTGCTCGACCGACGACGGGTTGAAGTCGATCCCGATTACGGTGGCGAGAGCCGCCAGGACAACGCCCACTCCGCCGGCAATCTTCTTGTTCTTCGGATCCATGTCCTTGTCCATGAAGATCAGGACGATCAGCGGCAGGAAGGCGATCAGGGTGATGATCGCGCCGAGCTGGTTCTGGACGAAGAACTTGACCGTGTCGGCCTTGCTGGCCGGGTCCTGCTTGTTGGCCGCCTTCCACATCAGGCTGCCCGCAATCGCGAAGATCGCGATCCCGACCAGGATGCCGATCAAGAGCGGAAGGTTGCCATGGTCGAATTTGTGCTGCCGGAGCATGACAATCCCGAAGATCTCGCCGCCGATGGCTACGATCCACGCCAGCGCGGCGAAAATGCGCAGGCGCTTGGCGGCGGATTGCTGACCCTGCGTCGCGCGCCAGTCTTTGGTGACGTCGGCCTCTGCCGCTGGCTTGTTGTCGGACATGTTCACATCCCCCTATCCACACTCGGACCCAATGGATACGAGTGGCCGACGTAGCAGTCAGGATCAACTCTGACACGATAAGAATTGCACTTTATCGCGTTGAACGGTTAGCGGCCAGTTCGTCGGGTGCCAGGTCGGCAACGTCATGCTGCGAGGATTTCCCGGTTCGATAACCGGGAAGGGAGCACGATATGGGTTGGTATCTCAAGAAGAGCTTCGCATTCGGACCCCTAAGACTGAACCTGTCGAAATCCGGGATTGGGGCGTCGGTCGGCGTGAAGGGACTCAGAATAAGCACGGGACCGAAGGGGAAGCAGCTTAATGCTGGACGGGAAGGTTTCTATTATCGCACGTCGTTGAATAAGCGGCCCGGCCCCATTGTTTCGCAGCCGGAGACAATCGAGCCCGATGCCGAGGCGGTCGAGGATAGTGGTCCAGGAGAGAAGAACGGGCTTATGCGATTTCTTCGAGGGCTGTTGAATGGCCGCTAATCCCGGGGATGTGCGCGAGCTCGAACGACGCTGGCGCGACGCGCTGTTCACCAAGGACGAGGCGGGCCTGCGCGCGCTGATCCACCCGCAATTCAAGCTGGTCGGAATCCGCTCGAGCGGCTCGGTCGCGGTCGATCTCGAGCAATGGCTGGTGGCGTTGCGCCGGATGGATGTCGCCAGCCTCGAAGTGCGGGTGATTGATTCCGTCTCCTTGCCGACGACTATCGTCGCCAGCGTCGACGCCCAGTGGCAGGTGCGTTACATGGGGCAACTGATCGACGAGCGGGTCTTGCTGACCGACGTCTGGGTCAAGGATGAAGACAGTGACTGGCGAGTGATTCGTCGCCACTCGTCGCCGGTCCCCAGCGGAGTCGACATCGACTGATCCTGTCTCGCCGCCGCGAATTCCTCCACTCGACAGCCATCTTTCCCGCCGCCCGGAAATAGCGCATGCTGCGTCTCGGGGATGAAATCCAGGGAGGGATGGATGATGCTCGTGTTGCTTCTCGCTATGGCCGGCGCGCCAAGCGCTTCATCGATCAACGCACCGCGTCGGGCGCTTTCGCAATGTCTCAAGGCTTTCGAGACCGACAGCCTGGCGAAGAAAGTCCCGGCCGCCGATTACCTCGCCGGGGCCAAGGCATCGTGCGCCGCCGAAGCCACCACTCTGAAGAATGCGCTGATCGCGTTCGACGTCGCCATGGGCACCAAGCGGGCGTCGGCGATTTCTAACGCACAGACGGATCTCGATGATTATTACGCGACGTCGAACGATCGCTATCAGGGTGACGCGCCGTCGCACTAGCGCCGTGGAGGGCGTTGCAGCGGTGATGGTCGCGGCCTAGGCTTGACCGATGGACGCATTTTTCTTCGAAGCCGCCGAGGCGGACGCCGAGGCCACGACGGCGCTGCGCCGCGCGATCCACGCCGAGCCTGAACTGGGCCTCGATTGCCCGCGCACCCGCGACAAGCTCAAGGCCGCGCTCGCCGGCCTGCCCTTGACCTACCGCGACAGCGTCCGGACCAGCGGGTTCGTTGCCCGCCTCGACGGTCACGCGCCCGGACGCGTAGTCCTGCTGCGCGGCGACATGGACGCGCTGCCGATTCACGAGGACACCGGACTCGATTTCGCCAGCACTACCCCGGGCCACATGCACGCCTGCGGCCACGATACCCATTCGGCCATGCTGGCCGGCGCGGCGCGGCTGCTCGCCGCCCGCCGCGACAGCTTCGCCGGGACTATCCTGTTCATGTTCCAGCCGGGGGAGGAAGGCTTCGCCGGCGCGCAGGTGATGATCGACGAAGGCCTGCTCGACGATCCGACCCCCGAAGCGGCGTTCGCCATGCATATCTTTCCCAACTTTCCCGGTGGCGTCGTCGCCTGCCGCGAGGGGGCACTGCTCGCCGCCACGGACATGGTCCGCGCCACCATCACCGGCAAGGGCGGTCATGCCGCCATGCCGCACGACGCGGTCGATCCGCTGCCAGTGGCGTGCGAAGCGGTGCTCGCGCTGCAGGCTTACATCGCCCGGCGAACCACCTTCACCGATCCGGCGATCCTGTCGATCACACGGATCAGCGGCGGTTCGACGCACAATGTCATTCCCGACACGGTCGATCTGCTCGGTACGCTCAGGACCCTGTCCGAGGCCCAGCGCGAGGCCTCGCGCGCGGCGATCGAGCAGGTGCTGAGCCATGTCGCCTTGGCCCATGGCTGCACCGCCGCGGTCGACATCGAACCGGGCTATCCGCCAACCATCAACGATCCGCGGGCGGTGGCGCTGGTTCGCGCCTGCGCCACCGATTTGTTCGGCGCGGCGGCCTATCACACCATTCCGGCGCCGATCATGGGCGGGGAGGACTTTGCCTATGTTCTGCAAAAACTCCCGGGCGCTATGGCCATTCTCGGGGTCGCCCCGGCGGACGGCAACCCGTTCGACCGGCCGCCGATTCACAACGCCCGGATGATGGTCGACGAAGCCGTGCTGCCACGCGGGGTCGCGCTGCATTGCGCCTTCGCCACCCGCTTTCTCGAGGGCGGCTGGCCGACCTGAAAATTGTCTGTTCTACACGGCTTTGTCGTGCCACCCTGCGCGGCGCCAGCGTGGGTCCAAATTCCTTAAGGTCACACGACATGGTCGTTTTTTCCATGACTCTTGTGACCGTAAGGGAGCCGCTGCGATGATCGAACCGGGACAATCCCCCTCCATGGCCCTGCGCGAACTGACGATTCGCGGGGTCATCCTCGGCGCCGTCCTGACGTTGCTGTTCACCGCCGCCAACGTCTATCTGGGGCTCAAGCTCGGCATCACTTTCGCCACCTCGATCCCGGCCGCGGTCATCTCGATGGCGGTGCTCAAATTCTTCAGCGATTCGACCATCCAGGAAAACAACATCGTCCAGACCATCGCCTCGGCGGCGGGCACGCTGAGCGCAATCATCTTCGTCCTGCCCGGCCTGATCATGGTCGGCTGGTGGACCGGATTCCCTTACTGGCTGTCGGTCGCGGTAATCGGCCTCGGCGGCATCCTGGGCGTGATGTATTCGGTTCCGCTGCGCCGCGCGCTCGTCACCGGCAGCGACCTGCCCTATCCCGAAGGCGTTGCCGCCGCCGAAGTATTGAAGGTCGGCGCCGGGGTCGGAGGTGCGGAGGAGAATAAGCGCGGGCTGGTCGCCATCACCTTGTCGTCGATCGTTTCCGCCGCTTTCTTCATGCTCGCCAAGACCCGTCTCATCACCGACACCGCCGCCCGCACATTTCGCGTCGGCGCCGGCGGCAGCGCCGTCTCGGCCTCGCTGTCGATGGCGCTGATCGGCGTCGGCCATCTGGTCGGCATGGCGGTCGGCATCGCCATGATCGTCGGCATGCTCATCACCTGGGCAGTGATCGTCCCGCATTATTCCGCGCATGACGCGGCCCTGATCGCCAGTTCGGCCGGGGATCTCGACAAGCTGGTCGGCGCGGCGTTCAAGACCAAGGCACGGATTATCGGCGCCGGCACCATCGGGCTGGCCGCGGTGTGGACCCTGCTCAAGATCATCGGCCCGATCCTCAAGGGCATCCGCGACGCGCTCGCCGCCAACCGTGCGCGTGGCGCCGGGGAGACGCTGGCCTTGACCGAGCGCGATCTGCCGATCCCGATCGTCGGCGGCACCATCCTGCTGTCGATGATCCCGATCGGCATCCTGCTCGCGGCGTTCGCCACCAGCGGCCCGATTGCGGGCAATGCCGGTCTAACCATCGGCCTGTCTTTGCTCTACATCCTCGTCGCGGGCATGATCATTGCCTCCGTGACCGGCTATATGGCTGGCTTGATCGGCGCTTCGAACAGTCCGGTGTCGGGGGTCGGCATCCTCTCGATCCTCGGCATCTCGCTGATCCTCGCCGCCATCTACGGCACCGGCCAGGGCGATACCGCGGCGACCAAGAGCCTGGTCGCCTTCGCCTTGTTCGTCACCGCCATCATCTTCGGCATCGCCACCATCGCCAATGACAACCTGCAGGATCTGAAGACCGGGCAGTTGGTCGGCGCGACGCCATGGCGGCAGCAGGTGGCGCTGGTTCTCGGCGTGGTGTTCGGCGCGCTGGTGATCCCGCCGATTCTCGACTTGCTCAACACTGCGTTCGGCTTCCAGGGCGCGCCCGGCGCCGGCCCCAACGCGCTCGCCGCGCCACAGGCGGCGATCATCTCGACGATCGCCCAGGGCGTGCTCGGCGGCAACCTCGACTGGGGGCTGATCGGCATCGGCGCGGGCATCGGCGTCGCGGTCATCGCCGCCGACGAATTGCTCAAGCGCGGCTCGGGGCTCCGCTACAGCCTGCCGCCGCTGGCCGTCGGCATGGGCATTTATCTGCCGATGGAAGTGACCCTGCTGGTCCCGGTCGGGGCGCTTATCGGCTGGCTCTACAACCGCTGGGCCAAGGGCGCCGAAAATCCCGCGTTCGCCGAGCGGCTGGGCACACTGATGGCGACCGGCCTGATCGTCGGCGAAAGCCTGATGGGGGTGGCTTATGCCGGCATCGTCGCCGGCGCCGAAAAAGCGGGATCACCCGACAGCGCCAACATCCTCGCGCTGATCGCCGCTTACCCCGCCGTGATGCCGGTCAGCGTCGTCGTTTTCGCGCTGGCCATCGTCGGCCTCTACCTGTGGACCCGTGCCCGCGCCGGCATCCCGCCGGTCGAGGGCGAGCATCCCGACTTGGTCGAGGGTGCGATCCGCTAAAGCCGGTTGGCGGTCAGCCAGGCCAAAGTCTCGGCGCGAATTCTCGGATTGGCGGCGATGCGAGTGCGGATCGCCGCGGTGACCCGTGCAAACGGCTTGCGGTCCGCCGCCGCGACATGCGCCGCGGCGTAGGCGTTGAGTTTGTCGACCGTCGCCGGGGTGCTGCTGCCGCCGCCCAGCCGGGCGATGAAACTCGACGACGCCGATGCGTCGACCAGTTCGCCGATCCGCTCGAGGTTAGCCAAAGCGAAGTCGATCGCGAGATCGGGGTTGCTGCCGGCCACCGCGCTAATCATCGCCGCGCTGATCGTCGCGCCCGGCTCGTGGGTCAGGGCCAGGTCGAGCGTCCGCTTGAGCAACGCCGGATCGCTGGTCGCGGCGAGGTTGCCGTAGAGCGCCGAGCGTTCGGTCGCGCTGGTCGCCGCCGTGGCCATGGCATGGAGCCGGTCCCACACCGCGGCGTCGGCCGTGCTGCCGATGACCGACAGCCAGGTCGTCCTGAGCGACCCCGGGATCGCCTGCGGGTCGCTCGCCAGCGCCGCCAGCAGCCGCGCCGCCTCGCGCTTGACCTGCGGATCGCCGGCCCGGCCCAGCGCGCCGATTAGCCGCGGGCGGAGGGTGGTGACCGTCACCGCCTCGCCGGCGCGAGGCACGAAGCCTATCCGCGTCAGGACCGGGGCGAATCGCGCGACGATGATCCGGTTGATCCGGGCCTGGGTCGCTTTGTCGCCATCGAATTTGCCGGCCAGCTGGCGCCAGCTCGCCAGCGCGGTTTCGGTCAGTTTCGGGGTGCCGTCGCTCGGCACGGCGTTAAGCAGGTCGAGGGCCCGGCCCATCGGCTGGTATCCGGCGAACGACAGCTCGCGATTGTCGGCGATCAGGCCATATTGGTCGACCCCGTTTAGCCTGGCGAAGCTCGCCTTGAGCGCCGCGATCTGATCGGGGCGATAGAGGGTGCGGAAGTATCCGGTCTGGCCGGCGTTGATCAGCACCGGTCCGCAGCCCGGCAAAATCATTTCGGTCGCCGGACCCTGCGCGATGCCGCGGACCATGGCCCCGCCAACCGTTTGCGCGGTCACCGGCACATGCCAGCGGAGCGGCGCGAAGCTGTCCGGTCTGCGGTCGGCGCCAAACTCGCTTTGACTCAGCGTGACGCGGGTTGCGCCGCCAATGCACTGGCTGGCGCCGACCCCGATCAGCGGGATTCCCGGCTGGAGCGTGAAATCGTGGGCGATCTGCGTCAGACCGGTGCCGCCCGCGGCCTCCACCGCGTGCCACAAATCGTCGGTCCGGCTGCTGCCGTACTTGTGCGCGGTGATATAGTCGCGGATGCCCCGCCGCCACACGTCGGCGCCGGTGTAGCCCTCGAGCATGGCGATCACCGCCTGGCCCTTTTCATAGGTGATCGCGTCGAACGCCTGGTTGGTCTGCTCGACGGTGCGGATTTGCTGGACGATCGGGTGGGTGGTGACGAAACCATCGAGACCCATCGCTCCTTCGCGGCCGTTGATGCTTTCATATTCGGCGCCCCAGTCAGGATGAAAATGCTGCGTCGTGCGGCTTTCCATCCAGCTGGCGAAGCCCTCGTTGAGCCACAGATCGTCCCACCACGCCATGGTCACGAGGTCGCCGAACCATTGATGCGCCATCTCATGCGCCTCGACCGAGAAAATCGCCTGACGCTGCGCCTCGGTGGTGATCGCGGGATCGTTGAGCAGGATATATTCGAAGGTGAAGATGGCGCCCCAATTCTCCATCGCGCCGAAGAATTGCGACTGGCCGGGGCCGGCGACATTGTCGAGCTTGGGCAGCGGGTAAGGCGTGCCGAAATAGTCGTTGTAAAAGGGCAGAATCTGCGCCTCGGCATCAAGCGCGTAGCGCGACTTCTCCTCATTGCCGCGGGTCGCCACGATGCCGACTTCGGTATTGCCCGCCATCTTGGTGATCCGGCCGAAATCGCCGCTGCCGAAGAACAACAGGTAGCTCGACATGCGCGGGCTGGTCTGGAAGGTGACGCGCTTCCGGCCGTCGGCGGTCGGCTCGGTGTGCGCGGCGGGCATGTTGCTGACCGCCATTTCGTCCGCCGGGACAATCGCGCTCAGATCCCACGTCGCCTTGTAGATTGGCTCGTCCCAGCTGGGCACGAACCGGCGCGCGTCGGGGGCTTCGAATTGGGTGAACAATGAACGGCGATCGGCGCCCTTGGCGTCCTTGTAATCGAGCGCGAACAGGCCATTGGCCTGGGTGTTGATCTTGCCGGTGTAGGCGATGTCGAGCGCGTAGCGGCCGGGCTGAAGCGTCTCGCCGAACACCAGCGTCGCGGTCTGCGCGGTCGCGTCGAGGGTGATGGTCGGAGTACGGGGGACCTCGCCGGCGCCAGTCAACTTGGCCGACGACATAGCGAGTTGGTTGGCATTGAGGACCAGCGTGTCGGTCGGCGCGACCACGTCGAGGTCGATGCGGACGTTGCCGGCAAACGTCAGGCGGGCCGCGTCGGGCGTGACCGTCAGCGCATAATGGAGCGGGACGGCGGTGCGCGGCAGCTGGGTCGG
>JANLQS010000049.1:0-33488 GCA_031367995.1 Sphingomonas sp. | reverse complement strand
GGCCTGATGAAGGCCCAGATGGTCAAGAATGCGGTGATCGTCCCGACCGGCGCCAAGGGCGGTTTCTATCCCAAGCAGCTGCCAAGCGTCCTGACCGACCGCGATGCGTGGCTGGCCGAGGGCACCGATAGCTACCGGATCTTCATTCGCGCGTTGCTGTCGGTAACCGATAACATCATCGACGATCGCGTCATCCACCCCGACAAGGTCGTCGTCCACGATGGCGACGACCCCTATTTCGTGGTCGCCGCCGACAAGGGCACGGCGACCTTTTCCGACATCGCCAATGCCATCGCGCTGGACCATAATTTCTGGCTTGGCGATGCGTTCGCTTCGGGTGGGTCGAACGGCTACGACCACAAGGCAATGGGGATCACCGCCAAGGGCGCGTGGATTTCGGTCCAGCGCCATTTCCTCGAAATGGGCGTCGACATCCAGAACGAATCGGTGCGGGTCGCGGGATGCGGCGACCTGTCAGGCGACGTGTTCGGCAACGGCATGCTGCTGTCCAAGGCGATCAAGCTGATCGCCGCCTTCGACCATCGCCACATCTTCATCGATCCCGACCCCGATCCGGCCAAAAGCTGGAAAGAGCGCCAGCGGATGTTCGACCTGCCCCGCTCGAGCTGGGACGATTACGATCGCAAGGCGCTGTCGCGCGGCGCGATGATCGTGCCGCGCTCGCAAAAGGCTATCATCCTGACGCCCGAGGCGCAGGCCGCGCTCGGCCTCGCCGGCCCGGACACCGACCCCGAAGCGCTGATCACCGCGATCCTCAAGGGGCCGGTCGACCTCCTCTGGTTCGGCGGCATCGGCACCTACATCAAGGCCTCGGCGCAAAGCCATGCGCAAGTCGGCGACCCGGCCAACGACAGCATGCGGGTCGACGGCCGCGAGTTGAAGGCCAGGGTCATCGGCGAAGGCGCCAACCTCGCCATCACCCAGGCCGGACGGATCGAATTCGCGATGCATGGCGGCCGCATCAACACCGATTTCATCGACAATTCGGCCGGCGTCGATTGCTCGGACAATGAGGTCAACATCAAGATCCCCTTGAACCGCGAAATGCGCGACGGGCGGCTGACCGAAGCCAAGCGCAACGTGCTGCTGGCCAAGATGACCGACGATGTCGCCGACCTGGTGCTTGAGGACAATCGCCTGCAATCGCTGGCCTTGTCGATTGCCGAAGCGCGCGGGCCAGGCGGCCTGGCCGGTTTCGTGCGGACGATCGAGATGCTCGAGGCGAGCGGGCGGCTCGATCGCAGGGTCGAGGGACTAGACACCTCCGACGCCCTGCTCCGCCGCGGCCTCGATCAGCGCGGCCTGACCCGGCCCGAACTGGCGGTCGTGTTGTCGATGTCCAAGCTGACGCTTCAGGCCGCGGCCGAGGAGCTGAAGCTGGCCGACGACCCGGCGATGGACAGCGAACTGTTTGCCGCTTTTCCGCCGGAAATGTGCAAGGCCCACGGCGACGCCATCCGCGCTCATCGCCTGCGCCACCAGATCATCGCCACCAAGGTCGCCAACCGCATCGTCAATCGGCTGGGGCCGAGCGTGGCGCTCGACATGACCGAGGAGGAAGGCGTCGCTTTGCCGCAAGTTGTCGCGGCCTTCCTGGTCGCCGAGCGGCTGCTCGATTTGCCGATCCTGTGGCAGCGGATCGAAAGCGCGGCGGTGTCGGAGCCAGCGCGGATCCAGTTGTTCGCCGCCGCTGCCCGGTCGATGCGCGCGCATCTTGGCGACATCATCCGTGCCGGTGCGGGGGAAACCCATGTCTCGGCGACCATCGACCTGCTCCAGCCCGGCCTCGACAAGATCGCCGCCAATACCGGCGCCCTGATCCGCGACGAAGTGCGCGGCGAGGCGGCGGCACGGCGCGAGGCGTTCACCGCGCTCGGCGCCGATCAAGCGATCGTCGACGGGCTGGTCCGCCTGTATGAGCTAGACGGCGTGTTCGGCGTCGCGGCGATGAGCGCCCACAAGTGCGTCGACGTGCTCGTCCTGACCCGCGCCTACACCCGCCTCGGCGAAGCGCTCGGGCTCGACTGGGCGCACCAGCAGGTCGCCCGCTTCACCCCGACCGACCAGTGGGAACGGTTGCTCACTGCCGGGCTTATGCGCGACTTCGAACAATTGCGCATCGACTTCATCGGCCGCACCCGCGGCGACGACCCCGAGGAGAGCGTCGAGAAATGGGTCGAGCGCAATCCCAAGCGCATCGCCCAGTTCCGCGCGCTCGTCGCCAGGGCCCGGCTTTCGGGCGGGATCAGCGCGCCGATGCTGGCGCAGATCGCCGGCCAGGCGCGGCTGCTGCTGGCGCGTTGACCGCGACTTTGCGGGCCGTCGTCCTCACCCCGGGGCCAGGCTATCACGAAGCGTGGGACTGGGCTTACGATGTCGAGGCGCGGGCGCTCGACGCCGCCGGTTTCACGGTATCACCCCAACCGTGGACTGAGGCGGATCCGGGCGGCGCCGATGTCGTTCTGCCGCTGGTCGCGTGGGGTTATGATCAGTGTATTGCCGAATGGCTCGCGCTGCTCGATCGCGCCGAGGCCCAGGCCTGGCCGATGATCAACCCGCCTGCGCTGCTCCGCTGGAACAGCGACAAGGCCTATCTGACGCAGCTGGCCGACGCGGGCGTGGCGACCGTGCCGACCCTCGCCGTCGCCGCTGTCGATGACGCCGCACTGGCAGCGGCGCGGAGCCATTTTGCAAGCGATCAATTGGTCATCAAGCCGCCAGTCTCGGCCTCCGCCGCCGGCACCTACCGGCTTGGCCCGGGCGACCCCATCCCGCCCGAAGCCGTTGGCCGCGCGATGATCGTCCAGCCGTTTCAGCGCGCCATCGCCGAGGCGGGCGAATATTCGTTGATGCTGTTCGGCGGAGAATTCGGCCATGCGATCGTCAAGCGCCCCCGCGCCGGCGACTTCCGCGTCCAGCCGCATCTCGGCGGGCGCGATTTCGCCGGCGATCCTCCGCCCGGCGCGATCGACCTCGCCCGTGCCGCGCTGGCCGCCGCGCCGGCGCCGGCGGTCTATGCCCGGGTCGACATGATCGAAGACAATGACGGCCGGCTGGCGATCATGGAACTGGAGCTGATCGAGCCCGCCTTGTTCCTCCACCAGTCGCCGGCCAGCGCGGCCCTGTTTGGCGCCGCGATCACGTCAGCCGTGCGGGCGTTGCGCGCGTAGCAGCAGCCACTGGCGGATCGCCGACGTCAGATTGGGCGGCCCGCCCGGCGTGTCGAGCCGCGCGGCGTCGATCCGCGCCACCAGTGCATTGAGCGGCAAGGCCTCTTCGACCGCGGCTAGTTCCAGCGCCGCCCAGAACAGCGGCTCAAGGCTGATCGAGGTCTCATGGCCCGCGATCGTGACCGAGCGCTTGGTCGGCGGCCCGATGGCCATCAATACATATGCTGGCCGCCGTTGATCGACAGCGTCGATCCGGTGACGAAGCCGGCATCCTCGCCGACCAGAAAGGCGACGCCGCGGGCGATTTCGCTCGCCTTGCCGAGCCGGTTGACGGGAATCTTGGCGATGATCTTGCCCAGCACCTCGGGCGGCACGGCGGCGACCATGTCGGTGTCGATATAACCCGGCGCGATGGCGTTGACGGTGATGCCGTTGCGCGCGCCTTCCTGCGCCAGCGCCTTGGTGAAGCCGTGAATGCCCGATTTGGCGGCGGCGTAATTGACCTGGCCATATTGGCCGGCCTGGCCGTTGATCGAACCGATATTGACGATCCGGCCGAAGCCGCGCCCCTGCATGCCCTCGAACACCGCTTTCGCCATGTTGAAGCAGCCGCCCAAATTGGTGTCGATGACGTCCTGCCACTTGGCATGATCCATCCGCTTCATCGTCGTGTCGCGGGTGATCCCGGCATTGTTGACCAAGACGTCGACCGGGCCGAGATCGGCCTCGATCTGGCTGATCCCGTCGAGGCACGCCTGATGGTCGGCGACATCGAACTTGTAGGTCAGGATGCCGGTGCGGTCGCTGAACGCCCTCGCCCGCTCGTCGTTGCCGGCATAGGTCGCCGCGACCTTCATGCCCATGTCCTTCAAGGCGACGCTGATCGCCTCGCCGATGCCGCGCGTGCCGCCGGTCACCACTGCCACTCGAGCCATTGAGTCTCTCCTGTTTTTCTTTGGGCAGTTAGGCCGCGGGCACCCATCCGGCAAGTTCGCGGCGGATCAACGCGTCAAGCATGTCGATGCCGGCTTGACCATCATTGAGGCAATCGAGCCGGGCGAAGTGCGTTCCGCCGGCGCCAAGGAAGTCGGCACGGCCGCGGATGCCGAGTTCTTCGATCGTTTCCAGGCAGTCGGCGGAAAAGCCCGGCGCGGCGATCGCGATGCGCTTCACACCTTGCGCCGGATAGGCCTTGAGCACTGCGTCGGTCGCCGGTTCCAACCATTTCGCCCGCCCGAACCGCGACTGGAAGGCGGTATCGACGGGGATCGATAATTGTTCGCTCAGCAGCCTGGCGGTTTTGCGGCAATGGCAATGATAGGGGTCGCCCAGTTCGAGGGTTCGCTGGGGCATGCCGTGAAAGCTGAGCAGCAGCCGCTCGGGCACGAATTCAAGCGCCGCGATCTGCCGCTCGAGGTCGGCCTTTAACGCGGCAATGTATAACGGATCGTCATAATAAGGTGGCAGCGTGCGCAGCGCCGGCTGCCACCGATGGCGCGCAATGGCGGCAAAGGTCGCGTCCATCGCGCTGGCCACCGTCGCGGCGCAATATTGCGGGTAGAGCGGCGCGGCGAGGATCCGCGTCGCGCCCGCCGCGAGCATCCGCTCCAGCGCCCCGGCGATGCCCGGATTGCCATAGCGCATCGCCCATTCGACGATCGCGTCCTCGCCCCGCAGCGCCTGCAACGCCGTGGCCTGGCGCGCGGTGATCGCGGCCAGCGGCGAGCCTTCCTCGCTCCACACCTGGGCGTAGGCGCGGGCGCTCTTCTTCGGCCGGGTGTTGAGGATGATGCCGTGGAGGATCGGCGCCCAGACGAGGCGCGGGATTTCGATCACCCGCCGGTCGGACAGGAATTCGGCGAGGTAGCGGCGCACCGCCCGCGCGTCTGGCGCGTCGGGCGTGCCGAGATTGATCAGGAGGACGCCGATCCTGGGTGGCGGAATGGCCGGGTGGCCGGGCGGCGTAGTGCTCATGCCGGGCTCATCGGGTCGAACGGCAGGCGGCGCAAGCGCATTCCGGTGGCGGCGAAGATGGCGTTGCCGACTGCCGCGGCGAGCACCAGTGAACCCAGGCCGCTGACTCCCCCCGGGGTCTCGCCGCTGCCGAGTACTTCGACCTGCACCTTCGGCACATCCTTCAGCCGCCCGAGCCCGAGCGCGCCGAGCGGCCGCGCGCGCACCAATCCGGCGACGATTTCCGGCGCCGGGCCGGCGGCGGTGACCAGCGCATGGAGCAATCCGCCCTCGACCTGCTGGACGACCAGGCCCGGATTGACCGTGCGACCGCAATCGACCGCCGCGACCAGCCGGTTGACCCGGACCCGCTGGTCGGGCCCCAAGCTGGCTTCGGCGAGCAGCGCGATGTGGCTGCCGAACGCCGAGGCGCAGGCAATGCCCATCGCGCTGCCTTTGCCCCCGCCATCCCAGCCGCCGAGCGACCCGGCGGTCATCAGCGCGCGCGCCAGCCGCGGCTGGCCCGACAGCAGGCCGATGCGAAAAGCGAGCGGCTCGACCCCGCGGGCGCGGGCCATTTCATCGATGAAGCTTTCGGTGGCGAAGCTGGTCAGCGCCTCGACATCGCCGCGCAAATAGCCGGTGGCGATCGGCAAAGCGGCAGTGGCGCTGTCGATCCGCAGCACCGGCACCGCATAGGGCGGCACCGCCCCGCGCGGGACGAAAGCGGGCCCCGGCTTGTCCCGCAGCCGGGCCAGCGCGGCGTCGATCCCGGCCGCCCCGGCCATCACCGCGTGCCATGTCGCCAGCCCGTTACCGTCGGGCAGCGCACTCATTCGCGCCATCATCGGCGGGCGCGGTCGGTCGTGGTTCTGCGCGGTCGCGGCAGGAATGGTCAGCGCCACCGGCCGCTTCGCCGCGCGGGCCAGCGCGATGGCGATGGCCACCGCCTCCGCCTCGATCGCGCGCCCGCCGCTATCGCCCGGACCCATCGGGTAGAAGGCCAGCCGCGCTTCCTCGATCCCGGCCGCCTTGGCCGCCGCGGCGCGGGCCAGGTCGGGCGCCTGGCTCGCCGCCCACACTTCCAGCCGGTCGCCGGTGAAGCGTGCAACCGCCGCCGGCGGCTCAAGCGACAAATGCGGTGCAGGGGCGATCATGTAGGTCGCCGCCAGCGGCCGCATTCCCTCAGTCGCGGCGGCATAATCGCCGCGCTCGGCGAAGCGGGTAAAGGGTCCGCCATCGAGCGCTGCGTGAAGCGCGGCCTCGATGGCCGGCGTATCGGCTTCGGCCGGCCCGCTATACTGGACGGTGGCGCGCTTCAGCGCTTGCTCCGCTACCCACCAGGTCGGGCCGATCGCCGCGAGCCAGGCCTTGTCCTCGACCAGTTGGATGTCGTTCGCCGCGGCCGCGGCGCGATCGAAGCCGGTGACTCGCCCGCCGGGCGGCGTCATGCGCAGCGAGGCGAACACGATGCCGGGCAGGCGGACATCGCCCGCAAATCGCCAGCTGCCGCTGACCTTGGCGGCGAGGTCGAGACGCCCGAGCGGCTTGCCACTGATCCCGCCGCTGCCGAGTTTGCGCAGCGGCGCGGCGCTCGGCGTGCCGATCCGTGCGGCGTGTTCGACCAGCGCGCCGAAGCCGGCCCGGTGCGGCCCGCTCACCACTTCGCCGTCGAGCGCGGTGCAATCCGCCGCGGACACGTCCCATTTTTCTGCCGCAGCTTCGCATAGCAGCGCCCGCGCGCTCGCCGCCGCCGCCCTTAGCGGAGCTTCGAACGCCCGCAAGGAGGTCGACCCGGCGGTGATCCGCGTCGCGATCCCCCACTGCCCCTTGGCCAACGGATTGGCGAAGCCGGGCGCGAGCGGCGCCGGCTCGACCGCGACCATGTCCCACTTCGCGCCAAGCTCGTCCGCCGCGACTTGCGCCAGCGCGGTCCAGATGCCCTGCCCGGTTTCCGCCTGCGGCAGGGCCAGCGTCACCCGCCCGTCGCGCGCGATCTTGAGGAACGGCCCGAACACTTCCTCGCCGTCCCGCGCCGCACGCAGCGGCGACCCGGGGGTGCGGGGCCAGACGAAGAAGGCGACGACCAGCGCCGCCGCGCCGCCGCCCCCGATCAGCAGCCCGCGCCGGTCGACTGTCGGCAGCGTCATGTCAGGCGGTGAAGCGCTGCTTCAGCGCGACCCGGTCGATCTTGCCGGTGCCGAGCCGGGGCAGCGGGCTGTCGGCGAACACCATCGTCGCCGGCACCTTGAACGCCGCCAGCTTGTCGGCGAGGAACGCGCGCAGCCGCTCCTCGGTCAACCCGCTGTCTTGGCGCGGGTAGAGGTAGGCGACCGGCACTTCGCCCAGCCGCTCGTCGGGCGCGCCGATCACGCAGGCCTCGGCGACGTCGGGGCAGGCATAAAGCGCCGCTTCGACCTCCGCCGCCGAGATATTTTCGCCGCCGCGAATGATGATGTCCTTCTTTCTGTCGACAATGAACAGATAGCCGTCCTCGTCGAGGTAGCCGATGTCGCCGGTGCGCATGAAACCATCCGCCGTAAACGCCGCCTCGGTGGCTTCGGGACTGCGCCAATAGCCCTTGATGTTGGCCGCCGAGCGGATGCCGACTTCACCCCGCTCGCCACCGCCTAGATGTGCGTCGCCCGCACCCAGGATGACAACATCGACGAACGGCAAAGCGCGCCCGGTCGAGGCCGGCTTGTCGGCGTAATTGCCCCAGTAATTGCCACTGCCGACGGCGTTGGTCTCGGTCAGGCCATAGCCGAGCGCGGGCTGCGATTGGGGGAAGCTTTCGCGCAACCGCTTGACGTGCGCCACCGGTCGCGCGGCGCCGCCGCCGGTGATGTCGGTCAGGCTCGACAGATCGTAATCGGCGCGGTCGGGGCGATTCATCAATTCCAGGCTCATCGTCGGCACCCCGACGAAATAAGTGATCTTCTCTTTCTCGATCAGCTTCAACGCTTCGCCCGCGTCCCATTTGGGCATCAGCACCATGCCGCGGCCGATGACGAAGCTGTTGAGCAGCAACGGCACTTCGCCGGTGACATGGAACAACGGCACCGCCACCAAGGTGCGCGGCGGGTTGGCCGGCGGACGGCCTTCGCTTTCGAGGATGCCGAGCAGGGTCAGGATCGACGCCGCATAGGTGTAAACGCCGCTGGTCACCGCGCGGTGGGTCGACAGCGCCCCTTTGGCTTCCCCGGTCGACCCCGACGTGAACAGGATGGTGGCGTCGTCTTCGGGTTTAATGTCGGGCAGCGCGGCGCCCTCGTTCGCGCCGTCAAGCAGCGACCCCAGCGCTCCGGCCAGCGGCTGGTCGATGTCGAGGCTGGCGACCTCATAGTCCCCGCTGGTCGCGCTTATGCGGTGGGCGCGCGGGGCATCGGCGATGATCAGCCTGGGCTCGGTCAGGGTTAGCGCATGGTCGAGCTCGTGAACCTGCCACCAGCCATTGAGCAGGGTCGCGATGGCGCCGGCCTTGAGCGCCGCCATGTAAGCGACGATCCACGCCGGGCAGTTACGCATGGCGAGGCCGACGCGGTCGCCCTTCGCAATTCCGCGCGTGACCAGCGCCAGCGCCAGCCGGTCGGACCAGCTGTCGAGGTCGGCGAAGGTCAGTCGTTCGTCGCCAGACACAACCGCTTCGGTGCCGGCGTGGAGTGCGCAAAAAACCCTGAAAAACGCCGGCAGGGTGGCCGGGAAATTGGCCACGATCTGGCGGCCCTGGGCGTCGCGCTCGATCACCATGCGGCCGCCCGGAGCGGTCAGCGCGGCCAGCGATCGATCATATTGCCGGTCGAGCGGCGATGCGGCCACCAACCTCTCCTTTGCCTTTGACGCGCCCCACCCTATGAGGCGTCTAGCCAAGAGGAAAGCCCATGACCGCGCCGCTGAGCAATATTCATGACCAGGCCATTAGCTACACCGATCTCGGCCTGTCGCCGGTCGCGCTCAACCTCGGCGTCTTCCAGTTGCGCTGGTACAGCCTGGCCTATCTGGCCGGCATTTTCCTTGGCTATTGGTACCTCATCAAATTGCTCAAGCAGCCCGGCGCGCCGATGGCCCGGCGCCACGCCGACGATCTCGTATTCTACGCCGCGCTGGGCATCATCCTCGGCGGCCGGATCGGCTATGTCTTGTTCTACAACCTGCCTTACTACCTTGGCCACCCGTTCGACATCTTGAAGCTGTGGGACGGCGGCATGAGCTTCCACGGCGGCGTCATCGGCACTTCGCTCGGCCTGCTCTATTTGTCGTGGAAGGAAAAGCTGCCGTGGCTTCGCGTCCATGACTACGTTGCCTGCACCGTGCCGTTCGGGCTGTTCTTCGGGCGCCTCGCCAACTTCGTCAACGGCGAGCTGTGGGGGGCGCCGACCAATGTGCCGTGGGCGGTCCGCTTCCCCGAAACGATTGCCGGCATGACCGTCCTCGGCCCGCCGCGCCACCCCAGTCAGCTGTACGAGGCCGGCCTCGAAGGGCTCGTCCTCGGCGCCATATTGTGGTTTCTGTTCTGGCGCACCCAGGCCCGCTACCAGCCGGGCAAGCTGGTCGGCGCGTTCATTCTTTTCTACGGCATCTTCCGCTTCGGCGTCGAGTTCATCCGCGAGCCCGATTCCCAACTAAGCGCCTTCGCCGCCGCCACCGGCCTGCATATGGGCCAGTGGCTGACGCTGCCGATGATCGTCGCCGGCGTCTATCTGATGGCCACCTCGGCCAAGCGGCGGGTGCGGATCGAGCCGACAGTCGGCACCGCCAGCGTCGCTTGATGAATCCGCTGGCGCGCGCGCTGGCGGAGCGGATCCGCGCGGACGGGCCGATCAGCGTCGAGGCCTTTATGGAAGCCTGCAACGCGCATTATTATGCAACGCGCGACCCGCTGGGCGCGGCGGGTGACTTCACCACCGCGCCGGAAATCAGCCAGATGTACGGCGAGATGATCGGGGCCGCGCTGGTCGACTGCTGGCATCGCGCGGGACGTCCCGAAGGCGTCCGCTACGCCGAGCTCGGTCCCGGCCGCGGTACCCTTGCCGCCGACGCCTTGCGGACGATGGCTGCGGCGGGATTCGAGCCGACGATGGTCGAACTGGTCGAGACCAGCCCGCGGCTCCGCGCCGAACAGGCCAGGCGCCTGCCCCATGCGATCTTTCACGATGCCATCGAAAGCCTCGCCACCGGCGACGGTCCGCTGCTGCTCGTCGCCAGCGAATTTTTCGATGCCTTGCCCGTCCGTCACACTGTCGAAGGGGTCGAGCGGCGGGTCGTGCTCAACGGCGGTGGCCTAGCCTTCGACCGCGATGGCGCCATCGTCGAGACGTCGCCGGCGCGGGACCAGGCCGCGCGCGACATCGCCACTGTGCTCGCCGACAAAGGCGGCGCGGCGCTGGTCGTCGATTACGGCCATGATCGCCGGGATGCGGTTGGCGATACGCTGCAGGCGGTGCGAGGTCACCGCTTCGCCGCCCCGCTGGATCATCCCGGAGAGCAGGATTTAACCGCCCACGTCGACTTCGCCGCGCTTGCCGAGGCGGCGCGCGCGGGCGGCGCGCGGGTCAGCGGGCCGGTGTCGCAGGGCAATTGGCTCGAGACGCTCGGCATCGCCGCCCGTGCCTCGGCGCTCGCCGCCAAGAATCCGGCCGCGGCGGAAAGCGTCGCAGGGGCGCGGCGGCGGCTGTGCGACGATGAAGAAATGGGACGTTTGTTCAAAGTGATGGCACTGACTGGAGCCGACTGGCCAATGATCGCGGGGCTCGAATGACCTGCATCACTTATCGTGCGGCAACGATTGCCGATGCTCCCGCCATCGCCGCGCTGTTCGCCGAAACATTTACCGCGACGTTCGGCGCGCTTTACGCCCCGCACAACCTCGCCGCTTTCCTCGGCCGGGTGACCCCCGACGCGTTCGCCGCGGAGATTGCCGACACCGCCTTCGCCTTTCGCCTTGCCGAAGTGGACGGCGCGCTCGCCGGCTTTATCAAGCTCGGCCCGCCGGACCTGCCCGGCGACACCCCGCCCGCCACCATCGAGCTTCGCCAGCTCTATGTTCTCAGCCCGTGGCACGGCGCTGGCATCGCCGCCGCACTGACCGACTGGGCGTTCGCCGAGGCGCGCGTGCGCCAGGCGCGGCACATGCAATTGAGCGTCTACATCGACAATCACCGCGCCCGCCGCTTCTACGAAAAGCGCGGGTTCGTCGAGGTTGGGCAATATCGCTTCATGGTCGGCGATCATGCCGATGACGACCGCATCATGCGGGTCGTCCTATGACTGGCTGGTCGGCGTCGGCGCTTGGCGTGCCGCACCGCTTTTTCGGAGCCGAAGCCGGCAATTGCTCGTTGTCGGGCGACGATCCCGACGCTTTCGCCAATCGCCGCGCGGCGGCCGAAGCGGTGCTTCCCGGTGCGGCGCTGGTCGCGCCCTATCAGGTGCATTCGGCCGAGTGCGTGACCGTCAGCACCCCGTGGCCCGATGCCGAGCGTCCGCGCGCCGATGCTTTGGTCACCGACCGCCCCGGCATCCTGCTGTCGATCCTCACCGCCGACTGCGCCCCGGTGCTGCTCGCCGATGTCGAGGCTGGCGTGATCGGCGCCGCCCATGCCGGCTGGCGTGGCGCGCTCGGCGGGGTGACCGACGCGACCATCGCCGCGATGCTCCGCCTCGGCGCGCGGGTCGAGCGCATCGCCGCCGCAGTCGGTCCATGCATCGCGCGCGCCAGTTATGAGGTCGATGAAGGCTTCCGCGACACCTTCGTGGGCGACGACGCGGCCAACGCCCGCTTCTTCGCCGATGGGTCCGGCGACAAGCCGCGTTTCGACCTCGAAGCCTATGTCGTCGCCCGCCTCGCCGCGGCCGGCGTGCAGCGGATCGAAGCGCTTGGCCTCGACACCTACGCGGATCCGGGCCGCTTCTTCAGCTACCGCCGCGCGACCCACCGCGGCGACCCCGGTTACGGCCGCCAGTTGAGCCTCATCGGCCTAGCGCCCTGACGGTCGAGGGGCTAAGGCGCGCCGCGACAAGGAGAGTGAACCCGTGACCGACGCCCGCCGCCCCAAGGAAGCCGCCACCCATATCGGCAACCGCAAGCTCGATCCTTCGACGCTGATGATGGGCCACGGCTTCGATCCGGCGCTGTCCGAAGGCTCGTTGAAGCCGCCGATCTTCCTCACCTCGACGTTCGTGTTCGAGCGCGCCGCCGACGGCAAACATTTCTTCGAAGGCATCACCGGGCGTCGCCCGGGCGGCACCGACGGTCTGGTCTATTCGCGCTTCAACAACCCCAACCAGCAGATCCTCGAGGAGCGCTTCAAGCTGTGGGAGGGCGCCGAGGAATGCCTGACCTTCTCCAGCGGCATGACCGCGATCACCACCCTGTTCCTGACCTTCGTCCGGCCAGGCGACGTCATCGTCCATTCGGGGCCGCTCTACGCCGCAACCGAATCGATCATCGCCAAGATTTTCAGCCAGTTCGGGGTCAAATATGTCGACTTTCCCGCTGGCGCGACGCGCGAGGAGATCGACGCCGTCATGGCCAAGGCCAAGGAAATGGGCCGCGTCAGCCTGATCTACCTCGAAAGCCCGGCCAACCCGACCAATGCCCTGGTCGACGTCGAAGCGGTGGCCGCGGCGCGCGCCGCGGCCTTCGACGGCGATTCCAGGCCGCCGATCGCGATCGACAATACCTTCCTCGGCCCGCTGTGGGCCAAGCCGCAGGACCAGGGCGCCGACATTTCGGTCTACAGCCTGACCAAATATGCCGGTGGGCACAGCGATTTGGTGGCCGGCGGACTGACCGGCAACAAGAAATTGCTCGACCAGGTTCGCAGCATCCGCAACACAATGGGTGGGATCGTCGACCCCAACACCGCGTGGATGCTGCTGCGGAGCCTCGAGACACTCGAGCTGCGGATGAGCCGCGCCAGCGAGAATGCGGTCAAGGTGTGCAATTTCCTGAAAGGACATCCCAAGGTCGAGACGGTCGGCTATCTCGGCTTCCTCGAGCCGGGATCGCGGCAGGCCGACATCTACAATCGCCACTGCCTCGGCGCTGGATCGACCTTTTCGCTCTACCTCAAGGGCGGCGAGCGCGAGGCCTTCGCCTTCCTCGACGCGCTCAAGATCGCCAAGCTCGCGGTCAGCCTTGGCGGCACCGAGACGCTCGCCTCGGCCCCTGCGGCGATGACCCATCTGTCGGTCCCCGACGACCGCAAGCTGGCGATGGGCATCACCGACAATCTCGTCCGCATCTCTATCGGCGTCGAGAATGCCGACGACTTGATCGCCGACTTCGACGCGGCATTAAGCGCTATCTAACGCCAATCCTCGACCATCCAACCGCGCACCGCGGCGAGGTGGCGCAAGGGTCCGTGCGGGTTGACCGCGACCGGTTCGTCCGCCCACTCGAACACCGGCGCGTCGCTGGCATGGTCCGAGTAGAAGCGGACGTGACCGCGCGCGATGCCGTGCGCGGCGAGCCAGGTCTCGATCATGCTGAGTTTGGCTGGACCGTAGCAATTGTCGCCGTCGATCCGGGCGTGCACCCGCTCGTCCAGCCCGACGATGGCGTTGGTGCCGATACAATCGTCGAACCCCAGCGCGTTGGCGATGCCGACCGCGTAGAGCCGGTAGCTGGCGGTGGCCATCACCACGCGCCGGCCTTCCGCCTTGTCGCGGGCGATGGCGATGAGCGCGCCGGGGCGGACGTTGCCGGCCAGCGTTCGTTTGGCAAATCCCTCGACCAGCGGCCTCAATTCGTCGGGATGGCGGCGATGACCGAGCAGCAAAAGGTGGCTGATTTCCTTCAGGCGCCCGCGGTCGATTGCCTTGACCAGATACGCCAGCATCGCGCCCGCGACCAACGGCAACAGCAGCAATCGCCATGGCGCCCGGCGGGCCGCGCAATAGAGCAGGAACGGCGTGTAAGTGGCGTGGCGCGTCACAGTCCGGTCCATGTCGTAGATCGCCAGCGCCTGGGTCATGCCCGCCCCGCCAGGATCGTCTCGGCCAGCGCATGGTCGGCCGGCGTATCGACATCGACGGCGGCCAGCGAGTCGGCGAGTTCGACTTTGCGGATGACGATGCCGAGCCGTCGTCCAATCGCGTCGAGCGTCTGGTCGATTGAGCGCAACCGCGCCAGCCCGAGCAGCCCGGGCAGGCCGAGCGCGGCGAGCAGGCGCCAGCCTGTCTTGCGGTCCTGCTCGACCGACCGCCACAGCGCCACCGCGTTCGCCGTGCGGGCGCTTCCGAACGCGAACAGGTTGGCGCCCGAATAAGCGCCGCTGCGAAAGCCGATCCAGGTCCGCCTGGTTTCCGGCAGCCGGGCCTCGAGCGCGCGCCGCTCGACCACCCCGATGGCGAGGTCCGCGCCCGCCGCTTTGGCGCAGAAATCGGCGATCATCGCCGGAGTCAGCAGGCCGTGGTCGGCGGTCGTCACCAGCAAAGGAAAGCGGGTCGCCGGATCGGCCAGGATCGCTTCCATCGTCGCCGCGATGGTCGCGCCGGATGGCCCGACCGACAGCCGCGGATCGGTCGGCAAGGCGGACCGCAGGCGCTCCGGCTGCTGGGCCAGCACCCGCACCGCCGCGACATCGGGCGCTGCCAGTAACGCCGCCGCGGGATAAGCGACGAGCGGCTTCCCCGCCAGCGGGATCAGCGCCTTCAAATCCGTGCCATGCGCCTCCGCGAACGGGTCGCGCCCCGGCCGTGCGCCGGCCAGCAGCAGCGCGGTCCAATTGCTCATGTCAGCCAGCTGATGATCTTGCGCCCGCGCCGCGCCCGGTCGTTGGCCTGGGCCAGGCGCGCGGCGTGGAACAGCAGACTGGCGACGGTCCACAGCGCGACCAGTTGAATGCCCAGGTCCGCTCGCCCGAGCAGCAGCGAAAGCGCCAGGATCGCCATGTTCGGGTTGCGCCGCGCGGTCACCAGCCGGAAGGCGCTGTCGACCGGCCGCCAGACGTGGATGTCCATCGTATAGAAATAAAGGAACAGCCCCTCGATCAGCCGCTGCAAGACATAGCCGCCGACGATCGCACCGACGACCATCAGCTGATAGACCGGCTCCAGCGGCTGGCCGATCGCCTTGAGACCCTCGGCCCACGCCCACCACCAGAAGGGTGGGTGGATGAGGTCGATGCCGTGGTCGAAGATATTGCCCCATTTGGACGACTGGCCGGTGCAGCGCGCCAGCTTTCCATCGACCGTGTCGAGCACCATGAAGCCGAATCCGGTGGCCATCCCCGGCCAGTAGTGCCCGTCGACCCACAGGAAAAAGGTTGCGGCGCACAGGATTGCGCCGACCAGCGTCACCTGATTCGGACTGATCCCGGCACGAGCGGCCCATCGCGTCAGGTAAAAGGCCGGCCGCCGCCACAAATACAATGTCAGCGCGTCGGTGACGCCCTTGTAGCTGGCATCATAGGCGGCGCGCTCGGCGGCGTCGGCATCGGCGGCGTCGAGCCGCATGACGAACGGCCGTCCGCGCTTGCGCAATTCGTGGTAGCTCAGTTCGGCGCCGTCGGCGTCGATCGGCTCCAGTCCGGCCATCGCTTTTCCCGAGCCCATCGCCACGATGGCCGCATTGGCGTCGGCGCCGGCCCCGATGTGCGCCAGCACCGGCCTTCCCGCCTGAACCAGCACTGCGCCCGGCCGCAACGTCATCGCCTTCAGCCACGCCGGATCCCAGGCATAGCCCATGTCGGCCAGCACGACCGAGCGCCCCGCGACCGGCGCCTCGGCCGGTTCGAGCCCCGCCTTTGCCGCCAGCGCACCCGCCCGCGCCCGCGCCGCCATCCCGAACAGGCGCGCGTCATTGTCGCCGATCGGGACGAACAGTGGCGGCAGGTCGAGGTCGGCCGAGGCGGGCATTGTCGGCGGCTATAGGGGCAGGATTGGCGGCAAGAAAGGGTATGGCGCGCGCCCGCACTTGCCGCGCGGCACCTTTTCCGCTCTTACTTCCGCCTATGGGGGACGATCCGACCAGGCAAGAACATGGCGGCGATGACAATGTCTATCGCTGCGTCGGCGCGCTGACGATCACGCGCGCCGCGTCGACCCAACGCGAGATCGACGCCGTGCCGGACCCGCTGACCATCGACCTGAGCGAAGTCGACAGGATCGACACGGTCGGCGCGTGGCTGGTCCATCGCGCAGTTCGCGACCGCCATGCGGCCGTCACCGGCGAGACCGAGGAAAGCCGGAAACTGCTCGAGCAGGTCGCCGAAGCCGACCGCCCGGTTCGGGTCCGCCCGGAGCAGAGCGCCGCCCCGCTGCGCGCTTTGGAGGAGCTGGGCGACTGGGTCGCCGATGCCGGCAAGACGCTGGTCGGCCTGCTCGGCTTCCTCGGCGCGACCGTCATTTCGTTCGCCATCATCGTCACCCGCCCGCGCCGCTTCCGCCTCAACGCCGTTGTGCAGCGCTTCGACCTTGTCGGCGTCCGCGCGCTTGGCATCATCGGCCTGATGACCTTTCTCATCGGCATCGTCATCGCCCAGCAGGGCGCGGTCCAGCTCCAGCAGTTCGGCGCCGAAGTATACACCATCAACCTGATCGGCCGCATATCGGTGCGCGAGCTGGCGACGTTGATGACCGCGATCATGGTCGCCGGCCGCTCGGGCTCGGCGTTCGCGGCACAATTGGGCACGATGAAGATCACAGAGGAAATCGATGCCATGCGGACCATCGGCGTGTCGCCGACCGAGGCTTTGGTCGTGCCGCGGATGCTGGCGGCGGTGGTGATGATGCCTTTGTTGTCATTCTACGCGATGGTCATGTCGCTGCTCGGCGGCGGCATTTTCGTGTGGGTCGCGCTCGGCATCCCGCCGCTGACCTATATCCAGCGATTGCAGGAAGTCGTGCCGATCACCGATTTATGGGTCGGCCTGATCAAGGCGCCGGTGTTCGGCTTCATCATTGCCTTGGCCGGTTGCTTCCAGGGCATGCTGGTGGAAGGCAATTCGGAAGAAGTCGGCATGCGCACCACCGCCGCGGTGGTCCAGTCGATCTTCCTCGTCATCGTGCTTGACGCGGTGTTCGCGGTGTTCTTTTCGAACGTGGGCTGGATATGACCGACCAGCTATCGAGCAACCTGCCGGATACCAACACCAGGAAGGACGGCGAAATCGTCATCTCGGTGCGGGGACTCAAGAACAGCTTCGGCGATCAGATCATCCACGACGGACTCGACCTCGACCTGCGCCGTGGCGAAATTCTGGGCGTGGTCGGGGGGTCGGGCACCGGCAAGTCGGTGCTGATGCGCTCGATCATCGGGCTGCAAACCCCCGACGCGGGCGAGATCGAGGTACTCGGCGAGAACATGATCGGGCGTGATGACGTCGAGGCCAAGAACATCCGCCGCCGCTGGGGCATCCTGTTTCAGAACGGCGCTTTGTTCTCGACCCTGACCGTGGCCGAGAATGTCGAAGTGCCGATCCGCGAATATTTCCCGTTCATCAAGCCGCCTTTGCTCGACGAGATCGCCAGCTACAAGGTCGCCATGTCGGGTCTGCCGGCCGATGCCGGGCCAAAATATCCGTCCGAGCTGTCGGGCGGTATGCGCAAGCGCGCCGGCCTGGCGCGCGCCCTGGCGCTCGACCCGGAGCTGTTGTTCCTCGACGAGCCGACCGCCGGACTCGATCCGATCGGCGCGGCGGCGTTCGACGAGCTGATCGAAAACCTCAAGCAGCGGCTCGATCTGACCGTATTCCTGATCACGCATGACCTCGACACGTTGTGGGCGATCTGCGACCGTGTCGCGGTCATCAGCGATCAAAAGGTTGTCGCTGTCGGAACGATTGAAGAATTGCTCGCTTTAGACCATCCTTGGATTCAAGAGTATTTTAACGGGCCCCGGGGGCGTGCTGCTTCCGCTGGGTTGAAGTAGGATCACCGGGGGGCCTGATGGACACGCGTTCGAACCTTCTCCTGGTCGGCACCGTCGTGCTCCTGCTGCTGGCGGGGCTGCTGCTGTTCACCGTCTGGCTTGCCGGCCTGTCCAACAAGGCGTCGAAATGCTTCGACATCTATTTCAGCCAGGGCGTCGGCGGGCTCAACAAGGGTTCGTCGGTCAGCTTTTCGGGGGTACCGGTCGGCGAGATCAAGCAGATCAGCCTGCTGCCCGACCGTCCCGAATTCGTGTGGGTGCGGATCGATGTCGATGCCGACACGCCGGTGCTTCAGGGCACCACCGCGCAAATCAAGGGCGTCGGCTTCACCGGGGTTTCGGAAATCCAGCTCGATGGCGCGGTCAAGGGCGGCAAGCCGATCGAGCAACTGGGTCCGCAGGGCTGCCCGGTCGTGCCGTCGACCTCGGGCGGGCTGGGCGCTTTGCTCAATAGCGCGCCGGAGCTGATCGACCGTATCCAACGGTTGACCGAGCGGCTGACCGAGATGCTCAGCGACAAGAACCAGAACGCCATCGCCGACATTCTTGAGAACCTCGACCATACGACCAAGGTGCTGGCCGAGCGCGCGCCCGACCTCGCCGACGCCATCGGCGACGCGCGCATCGCCGCCCGCAACGCCGGCATCGCCGCGCAACGCGTCGGCATCCTCGCCGATTCGACGACCCGGCTGGTCAACGAGCAGGGCAGGCCGGCGGCGGAAGACATGCGCAAGGCCATCGCCTCGGTTCAGAAATCGGCCGACAACCTCGACGCGATGATCGCCGATGCCCGGCCCGGCGTACAGAATTTCTCTAAATCGACGCTGCCCGAAGCCAACAAGCTGGTTCATGACCTGCGCGACCTTTCGGAAAGCCTCAAGGGCTTCTCCGACCGGTTGAACGAGGACGGCATCGGCGGCGCGATCGGCGGGCCGAAACTGCCCGATTACAAGCCAGGGAAGTCGAAATGATGCGTTTGCCCCGCCTGTTGCTCGTTTCATTCGGCGCGCTTGCGCTGGCCGGCTGTTTCGGCGGCAAGAAGGTTCCGCCGACCCTGCTCACCCTGACCGCCACCGCGCCGGCCCCGGCCGGAACGGTGCGCGCCTCGGATGCCGGCCAGGCCGTAACGATCGACGTTCCCGTGATCCCCAAGGAATTGAACTCGACCCGCATCCCCGCCCAGGTCGGGCCGACCGCGGTCGCCTACATCAAGGACGTGCAGTGGGTCGAAAGTCCCGATCGATTGTTCCAGCATCTCGTCCAGGAAACCGTCATGCGGACCACCGGCCGCGTCGTCCTCGATCCGCGCCAGTCGTCGCTCGATCCCGGCCTCAAGCTCTCGGGCAGCCTCACTCGATTTGGCTATGATGCCCAGTTGGGAACGGTGATCGTGCGGTACGACGGTGCACTGGCGACCGCCGGCGGTACCCGCGTCGAAACCCGCCGTTTCGAAGCCACCGCCCCGGCCGACGGCACCGCGCGCACCGTCGGTTCGGCGCTCAACGCCGCCGCCAACCAGGTTGCAACCCAGATCGCCGGATGGATCGGCGGCTAGGGCTTCCTCGCGAATATTGCCTTCGTGGGATCTTGTTAGGCGAGGCTCTTCGACACCTGTTCGAACGCGTCGCGCGATAGGGTCGGCGTGGCGAGAATGCGCTCGAGTTCAGCGCGCATCCTGCCGCCATA
Organism: Sphingomonas sp.; assembly: GCA_031367995.1. Taxonomy (GTDB): domain Bacteria; phylum Pseudomonadota; class Alphaproteobacteria; order Sphingomonadales; family Sphingomonadaceae; genus Sphingomicrobium. The sequence continues at coordinate 13,784 of JANLQS010000049.1, read as the reverse complement.
AGGCTCGGCGAACCGCCGCCAGCGGCCGAGCGGCGGGACGAGGCGCGCCGCGACCTGCGGGTTGAGCGGGTCGGCGGCGATGATCAAATCCGCCAGTATCCGATAGCCGCGTCCCTCTTGCCCGTGAAAAACCCACTGGTTGGAGGCGAAGCTGCCGGCCAGCGCGCGCAGCCGGTTGGGGTTATGCATGGTGAAGTCAGGGTGGTTGAGCAGCGCTTCGACCGTGTCGAGCGTGTCGCCGCGGCTGGCCGACGCCTGCAGTGCAAACCATTTGTCGATGACCAGGCTGTCGTCCTTGAACCGGCGATAGAAATCGTCGAGCGCCTCGCCGCGTTCGGGCGCATCGAGTCCGGCGAGCACCGCGACCGCCGCCTGGCGGTCGGTCATATTGTCGGCCGCATCATATTGCGCCTTGGCCAACGCCGCGGCGCGCGCCGGTTTGGCGGCACCGAGGAGGCCGAGGGCTATGGCACGAAGCCGCCTAATGCCCTTGGCTTCGCTCGACAGGTCGCCACCGGGCGCGGTCCGTGCATGGGCGTAGGCAAGCTCGTCGGCCAGCGCCGAACCGACCGCATTGCGCAGCGCATCGCGCGCGGTGTGCACCGCTTCGGGATCGACGGTGTCGAGCCGGTCGCCGATCATCGCTTCGCCGGGGATGATCAGCGCTTCGCCCTTGAATGCCGCGTCGAGCGCGTTGGCGCGCAGGGTCGATCCCATCGCCGCGATCACCGCCGCCGGGTCGGCTGTCTCGCCCGAGGCGCCGGCGACCAGCGTCCGCATCATCAATTCCTGCAGCGCTTCATAGCGCGCGAACGGGTCGGGGTCGGTCTCGGCCAGCCGCTCCAGTTCGCCCGGCCGGCGATCGACCGCGACGATCGCCGGGGCCGAGAAATTGCGGTTGATCGACAGCAGGGGGGTTTCGGCGACGTCCTCGAACATGACCTGGGCTTCCGCCCCGTCGAGGACCACCAGCCGTTCGGCGGCGATCTCGGTGCCGCTGTCGGCGCCGATCAGGGCGGTCCGCAGCGGCAGGACCATCGGCGCCTTGCCGCTCTGCCCGGGAGTATCGGGGATGGCCTGCGTCAGGTGCAGCACCGCTGTCCCCGCCGCCGCATCATGATCGAGCCGGGCGGTGACCTGCGGCGTCCCCGCCTGCGAATACCATAATTTGAACTGGGTCAGGTCGACGCCGCTGGCATCCTCCATCGCCGCGACGAAATCGTCGCACGTCACGGCCTGCCCGTCATGGCGCTCGAAATACAAATCGGCGCCCTGGCGGAACGCCGCGTCGCCAAGGATCGTGCGCATCATGCGGATCACCTCGGCGCCCTTGTTGTAGACGGTCGCGGTGTAGAAATTGGTGATCTCGATGAAGCTTTCGGGCCGCACCGGATGCGCCAGCGGGCCCATGTCCTCGGGAAACTGGACCGCGCGGAGCAGCCGCACATCGTCGATCCTTTTGACCGCTGGTGAGCCCATGTCGGCCGAAAAGCTCTGGTCGCGGAACACGGTGAAGCCTTCCTTGAGGCTCAGCTGGAACCAGTCGCGGCAGGTCACCCGGTCGCCCGACCAATTGTGGAAATATTCGTGCGCGACGACGCCCGCGATGGCGTCGAAATCGGCATCTGTCGCGGTGTCCTGATCGGCCAGCACATAGCGCGAGTTGAAGATGTTAAGGCCCTTGTTCTCCATCGCCCCGAAGTTGAAATCGTCGACCGCGACGATGTTGAACAGATCGAGGTCATATTCGCGTCCATAGGCCTGTTCGTCCCAGCGCATCGCCGCCTTGAGACTGGCCATGGCGTGGGCGGTCTTGGGCAGGTCCTTGTCCTTGACCCAGATCGCCAGCGCGACCTCACGGCCCGACCTGGTGGTGAAACTGGCGCGGTTGGGACTGAGGTCGCCGGCAACCATGGCGAACAGATAGGACGGCTTGGGGAAGGGATCGTGCCATTCGGCCCAGTGGGTTCCTCCCTCGCCGTTTCCGCTGGCGGTGCAATTGCCGTTGGCCAGCAGCACCGGGAAGCGGGCCTTGTCGGCGCTCATGCGCACCGAATAGATCGACAGCACATCGGGCCGGTCGGGGTGGAAGGTGATCCGGCGGAAGCCTTCGCTCTCGCACTGAGTGCAGAGAATGCCGCCCGACGCATAAAGTCCCATCAGCCGGCTGTTGGCGGCGGGCGCGATTTCGACTTCGGTTTCGACCACCGCTTTGTCGCCGGCGAGTTCGACGACCAGCGTCATCCCGTCCATTGCCCAGCGTGCTTCGCCATTGTCGACGGTCACGCGGACCGGCTGCTTCCCGCCGCCGGCCAGCCGCAACGGGCGATCGTGCGCACCGTTGCGTTCGACGGTCAGCCTGGCGATGACCCGGGTCGCATCGGCATCGAGCACAAAGTCGAGCGCGACGGTCGGCACCGACCAGTCGGGCGGACGATAATCCTGGCGATGAATCGTGGCGTGTGTCGGCGAGGGCGGTGCCTCGGGATTGATGCGTGCGTCGGCCATGCGTCGGGCTGCTAGAGTGCCCGGCCAATCGACGCAACGTCGGCGGCATCGATAAGCGGCAGCCTGGGCTGTTGCGACGACGATTTTTTTGCGGTTAGTCTGCCACGGGGGAGATTATCCATGGCATTCGGGTTTTCAGCGTTGGTCGGCGCCGTAACGGCGGCTTCGGGCCCGTTCGACGTCGAGACGGCCACCCGCGCCTATCTCGACACGCTGCAGGGCGCCGCGCGCGCCAAGAGCGATGCCTATTTCGAGGGCGGCTATTGGCTGACCCTGTGGAGTGCGCTGATCGCGGTCGCCAGTTATTGGGCGATGCTGCGGTTCGGCTGGTCGACGGCGTGGAGCCGCTGGGCAGGCAACGTCACCCGCCACCGCTGGCTGCAGCCGGCGCTCTACGCCTTGCCCTTCACCTTGGTCGGTATGCTGATCACTTTGCCGTGGTCGATCTACACCGGTTTCATCCGCGAAAAGCAGTATGGCCTGATGAACCAGAGTTTCCCGGCCTGGGCGGGCGAGCAAGGCACCGCGCTCGGCGTTGGGCTGGTCACCGGCGCCATCTTCATTGCCGTCGTGTTCGCGGTCATCCGCGGCAGCCCGCGCCGCTGGTGGCTGTGGGCGAGCGGGGCGACGATCGTCCTGCTGACCGTGATGATCATGATCGCGCCGGTGTTTTTGGCGCCGTTATTCAACAAATATACGCCGATGGCCGCCGGGCCGATGCGCGACCAGATCCTGACCATGGCCCATGCCCAGGGCATTCCGGCCAATAACGTCTATGTGTTCGACGCCTCGAAGCAGTCGAAGCGCGTCTCGGCCAACGTCTCCGGCCTCGGTCCGACCATCCGCATCTCGTTGAACGACAATCTTCTCAACCGCTCGACCCCGGCCGGCGTCAAGGCGGTGATGGGCCATGAGATGGGCCATTATGTCCTCAACCACGTGCCCAAGACGTTGCTGTGGATCTCGGCCTTCGCGCTGCTCACCTTCCTCATGCTCTACTGGGCCAGCCCGCGCCTGCTCGCGCGCTATGGCGAGCGGTGGCGCGTGCGCACGGTCGACGATCCCGCGGTGACGCCCTTATTCTACCTGCTGATCGCCGTGCTGTCGCTGCTGCTTCATCCGGCGACCAACGCGATGGTCCGCACCTATGAGAGCGAAGCCGACGCCTTCGGGCTGGAGGCGGCGCGCGAACCCGACGGCTTCGCCCAGACCGCCATGCAGCTCAGCGAATATCGCAAGATCGAGCCGTCGCCGATCGAGGCGATGGTGTTCTTCGACCATCCGTCGGGCCGCACCCGGGTGCATATGGCGATGGCGTGGAAGGCACAGCACCTTGCCGAATTGCCGCCCGGGCAGCGCGGAATCGTCCGCCCGCCGCCGATGGCCGCAAACCGCTAGCCGGCGTCGGGGGCTGCGGCGACCAGCGGCCGGCGCCACAATAGTGCGACCAGCATTCCGGTGATCGCCAGCGCCGCCCCGGCGACGGCCAGCGGGGTCCAGCGATAGCCTTCGACGAAGGTCGAGATGGCCATCGCGATGATCGGCACCAGCACGCTCGAATAGGCCGCCTTGCCCGGCCCGATCTTGCGCACCACCGGGAAATAGAGGCTGAAGCACAGCACCGACGCGGCCAGCGCGAGATAGAGCAGGCCCAACCAATAGCCCGGCCGCGGATCGATCGTCGGTGGCCCGGCCGTAACCAGCGCCACGGCGACATCGGCCAGCGCGCCGATCGCCATGCTCCACGCCAGCAACGCCGGCAGCGGATAGCGCCTCGCTCGCTCGCCCGCCTGGAAGACATTGGCGAGCGACGCGCCGCTCAGGCCGACGATGGTCCAGCCGAGGCCCGCCAGTATCTGCCCGCCGCGTCCGGGGGCGGCGCTTAGTTCGTGGGCGAACAGCAGCGCCACGCCGGCCACCGCGACCGCGCCGCCGAGCAGGAACGCACGGCCCGGGCGTTGGCCGAGATAGGCCCAGGCGAGCAGGCTGTTGGGGATCAGCAGCAGCGCGAACACCGTCGCCACCAGGCCCGACGTGACAAAATGCTCCGCCTGATAGACGCAACCGAAGTTGGCGCTGAACTGGGCGATGCCGAGGAATGCCGCCGATCCCAGCAGTCCGCGCGACGGCGCCAGCCGGTGACCCTGCCAGCGCGCCACGCCGGCCATCGCCGCCGCCGCGATGACGAAGCGATACGCCACCGACCACATCGCCGGGACATGGCCGATCTGGTCGCGGATGACGATCCAGGTCGACCCCCAGATGGCAGTGAAGATGATGAACGGAATGACGATCGACGCTTCGATCTTCACCTTATCCCGGCTCACAGGGAGCGGATCGCTTTCGCCAGCGCGTCGACCGCCGCCATGTCCTGGTCCCACGCGGTGACCAGCCGGGCGACGCCCGGCGCCCAATCGTAAAAGTCGAACCCCTGCGCCATCAAATGCGCTGCTTCAGCCGGGGTCATGCGCACGAACAATTCGTTGGCTTCGACCGGGTGGACCAAGCGCTCGTGACCCGCCGCCTCGGCCAGCCCGGCGGCGGCGGCATTGGCGGCGCGGGCATTGTCGAGCCACACATCGCCCTCGACCATCGCCAGCAACTGCGCGGCGAGGTAGCGCCCCTTGGACAGCAAATGGCCCGAGCGCTTGCGCAATCGCCGCACGGTATCGGCCTTCGACCGGTCGAACAGGATCAGCGCCTCGGCGTTCAACGCGCCATTCTTGACGAAGCCGAACGACAGCGCCTCGACCCCGGCGCGCCAAGTGACGTCGGCGACATTGTCGCCGGTAAAGGCGATGGCGTTGGCGAAGCGCGCGCCGTCCATGTGCAGGGCGAGCCCGCGCGCGCGGCACTCGGCGCCGATGGCGGCGACTTCGTGGGCGCGGTAGACAAGGCCATATTCGGTGGCGTTGGTGATCGAGCAGGCCGCCGGCTGGACCTGATGGATGTCGTCGCGGACCGCGTCGCACGCCGCTGCCAGCGCCTGCGGGGTGAACTTGGCGCCGTCCCCGTCGACCAGCACCAGCTTGGCGCCATGGGTGAAGAAGCCCGGTGCCCCGGCTTCATCGACCTCGATATGCGCCACGCGATGGCAGATGATCGCTCCGGTCGGCGGGCACATCGCGGCCAGCGCCAGGCAATTGGCGGCGGTGCCTGTCGATACCCACAGCGCCGCTACCTCGGTTTCGAACAGGGCCGAGAAGGCGGCATCGAGCCGTTGGCTCAGCGCGTCGCCGTCATAGGCGGTGTCGAGGTGGTTGGCGTCGGCCAGCGCGCGCATCGCCTCGGGGCAGGCGGCGGCGGCGTTGTCGGAGAAGAAGCGCATGAACGGCGCCATGCGGCGGCCCGCGCGGCGCGTCAATTGCCCTGGCAGGCACAAAGGCGCCACGCCTTGCGGCGCAGCGCCTTCGCTAAACTTGACTTACGCCTTAGTTGAGCTGGCTGGCGACGTTGTTGAACGTCGTGCCGAGCTTCGAACCGACGCTCTGCATGGCGGCAATCGCGGCGACCGCAATCAGCGCGGCGATCAGGCCGTACTCGATGGCGGTGGCGCCCTTCGAATCACGGATCATCTTGTAGAAATTCGTCATCTGTATTCCCCTTGGGTCTGGCCCGGGGAATATCGCTCTATTTAGTTACCGAGAGGTAAAGGGCCGGGCGCTTCGTCCCGACGCGGGATTCGCCGCCTGCCGGGCCCGGGACTCGCCGCCCGCCGGGCGGGGAAATGGTGCTGCCGGTGAGGATTGAACTCACGACCTCAGCCTTACCAAGGATGCGCTCTACCACTGAGCTACGGCAGCATGTCGGAAGGACGGGCGGGCCTATGGATGCTGGGCGGCGCGGCGTCAACCCGGCTTGCCCCGGGCGTCCGCGAATATTAGCGAGGACGGCGATGGCTGAACCGAATACGCAGCGCGAACAGCGCCTCGCCGCCGCCCTGCGCGACAATCTCAAGCGCCGCAAGGCTCAGGCGCGTGAAGTCGACGCACCGGCGCCGAAGCCGGATTCCGACCGCTAAAGCGGGGCGCAGGCCGCTTCGAGCCAGGCGCGGTCCTTGGCGTCAAGGCTCGGGTCGATCTTCTCGACCACCTCGGCGTGATAGGCGTTGAGCCAGGCCAGTTCCTGCGGGTTGAGCATCGCCTTGACGATCAGCCGCCGTTCGATCGGAGCAAAAGTCAGCGTGTCGAACCCGAGCATCGGCTTTTCCGCGCCCTCGACCTCTTTTTCGACCGTCAGCACGAGATTCTCGATGCGGATGCCGTAGGCGCCGGCTTTGTAATAGCCCGGCTCGTTGGACAGGATCATGCCCGCCGCCAGCGGCTCGTCGCCGCCCGCCTGACTCGACCCGGCTGGCGAGATGCGCTGCGGCCCTTCATGGACCGCAAGGAAAGCGCCGACGCCGTGGCCGGTGCCGTGCGCATAGTCGAGCCCCGCCTCCCACAGCGGTCGCCGGGCGAAGCTGTCGAGCTGGGTGCCGCGCGTCCCCTTGGGGAATAACGCCGTGGCGATCGCGATATGGCCCTTGAGCACGCGGGTGAAGCGATCGCGCATCTCGTCGGTCGGCTCGCCGATCGCCAGCGTGCGGGTGATGTCGGTCGTGCCGTCCTCATACTGGCCGCCCGAATCGATCAGATAGAGCGAATTCATTTCCAGCGGTCGGTTGGTCTCCGCGCTCGCTTTGTAATGGACGATCGCGCCATTGGGGCCGCTGCCCGAGATCGAATCGAAACTCAGATCCTTGAGCATCCCGCCCTCGCGGCGCAGCGCCTCAAGCTTGTCGGACGCTTTCAATTCGTCGAGTCCGCCGCCCGGCGCTTCGGCCTCGACCCATTTGAGGAAGCGGACGATGGCCGCGCCGTCGCGCGCCTGGGCGGCCTGGTGGCCGGCGATCTCGACCTTGTTCTTGATCGCCTTGGGCAGCACCGCCGGGTCGCGCCGGCGCAGCACCCGCGCGCCGCCACTTTCGAGCGCCTGGGTGATGGCGGCCACCGACCGTTCGGGATCGACCGCGATCAGCTTGCCGTTCATCGCCGCCAGATACGGCTCGAACGCGTCGCGCTCATGCAGGCGGACGCCGTTGCCAAGGTGCGCGCGCACCTCGGGGTCGACCTTCTCCCCGGCGACGAACAGATCGGCGGTGCCGTCGTCGTTGACCAGGGCATAGGCCAGTGCGACCGGCGTGTGGGTTACGTCGGCGCCGCGCAGGTTGAACGTCCAGGCAATCGAATCCAATGCCGCGAGCACCGCCGCGTCGGCGCCCTCGCTTTTCAGCCAGTCGGCCATCGCCTGGCGCTTGTCGGCCGACGACTGGCCGGCGAGTTTCTCGGGCTGAACCACCAGCCGCGCCTTCGACGGTTCGGGCCGGTCGTTCCACACCGCGTCGATCGGGTTTCTGCCCACAGCGACCAGTTCGGCGCCCTTGGCGCGCAGTTGCTCGGTCGCCTGCTTGACCCAATCGGCGGTGTGCAGCCACGGGTCGTAGCCGATCCGCGCGCCCTTCGGCGCATGCTCGCGCAGCCATTGGGCGATGCTCGTCTCGGGCACCGACTGATAGCTCCACTGGTCGCCCGACACCTGACTGCGGACCTGCAGCGTATAGCGCCCGTCGGTGAAGATCGCCGCTTCTTGCGGCAGCACCACCGCCGACCCGGCCGAGCCCTTGAACCCGGTCAGCCATTCCAGCCGCTGGGCATAGCTGCCGACATATTCGCTCATATGTTCGTCGGTCAGCGGCACCACGAACCCGTCGAGACGGTCGGCCTTGAGTTGTTCGCGAAGGGCGGCAAGGCGGTCGGCATGGGAAGACATAAAAACTCCATTCGCCCTTGATTGGGCCGTCAGTCCTCCGGACTGACTGCGACATGCTGGGAGCATATCGCACCCAGTCAACTTGTCGAAGGGCCGCACTTCTCTATCAGGCTGTCGAGAGAAAGTGCAGGGCTTCGACAGGCTCAGCCCGAACGGAGTAGAATTTTTGCAAAACCTTCCTGATCCTCCGCTCGCCGACCAGCGCCCGCACAGCTTCAGCTGCCACGGTGTTACCATCGACGACCCGTGGGCGTGGCTGCGCGATCCCGGCTACCCCAACGTCACCGACCCCGACGTGCTAGCCTATCTGACCGCCGAAAATGCCTATTTCGAGGCGGCGATGGCCCCGCACCAGCCGCTCATCGCCGAGCTGTTCGAGGAAATGAAGGGCCGCATCAAGGAGGACGACAGCTCGGTCCCGATCCGCGATGGAGACTATACCTACCGTTCGGCGTTCAAGCCCGGCACCCAATATCGCCTGTGGTACCGCACCCCGGTCGGCGGCGCCGCCGAGGCCCTGATCTTCGACGAAAACGCCGAAGCCGAGGGCAAGGAGTATTTTCGCCTCGGCGCGTTCGCGGTCAGTCCCAACGGCAAATTGTTGGCGACAATGGTCGACGACGACGGCTCGGAGCGGTTCAAGCTCACCGTGCGCGATCTCGCCACCGGACAGGACATAGCGACGGTTTCCAAAATCGGCATCGGCGCGCCGGTGTGGACCAGTGGCTCCGACGCTTTGGTGTTCACCGAGGTCAACGACCAGTGGCGCAGCTACCGTGCCCGCCATCACCGCATCGGCGACGATCCTGCCGCCGCGCGCACGCTCTATGAGGAAGTCGACGACATCGCTTTCTCGGTCCACGTCGATCGCACCACCGACCGCAGCCTGATCGTCATCGCCACCGGCCACAACAGCTCGGGCGAAACGCGCATCGTCCCCGCCGACGACCCCCTTGCGCCGCGGCTGCTAGTCCGCCACCGCGCCGCCGATGTGCAGTACGACGTCGACGCGGCGCACGGCAGGTTGTGGATCCTGACCAACGATAGCCACGTCAATTTCCGCATCGTCTCGGCCGATCCGAAAAATCCCGGCGAATGGCACGAGGTCGTCCCCGGCTCCGACCGCACCTATTTGCGCGGGGTCACCAGCCACCGCGACCATCTGCTCGTCACCAGCCGCGTCGACGGCCTCGATCAGCTGATCCTGCGCGATTACGCCGGCGGTGCCGAGACGCGCGTGCCGTTCGCCGAGGCGAGCTACAGCGCGGGCTTCGCCGGCAATCCCGAATATGCCCCCGCCGCTTACCGCCTGGCTTATTCGTCGATGGTCACCCCGGCGACGGTGTTCGACTATCACCCCGCCGAGCACCGCCTCGAAACCCTCAAGGTCCAGGAAATCCCTTCGGGCTACGACCCCGGCCGCTATGTTACCGAGCGGCTGATGATCGAGGCCCGCGACGGCGTGCGCGTCCCCGTTTCGGTCGTGCGCCTGAAGGACTGCCAGCTCGACGGCTCGGGCAAATTGTTCGTCTACGGCTATGGCGCCTACGGCTACGCCGTCCCGCCGAGCTTCTCGTCCAGCCGCCTGAGCCTGGTCGACCGCGGCTTCGCCTACGCCATCGCCCACATCCGCGGCGGCGACGACCTTGGCTACCAGTGGTTCCTCGACGGCAAATTGAAGGCGCGGACCAACAGCTTCAATGATTTCGTCGACGTGACCAGGGGCCTGATCGACGCCGGCTATGCCAGGGCCGGCCGGGTCGCCGCGCAGGGCGGGTCAGCCGGCGGCGAGTTGATGGGAGCGGTCGCCAACCAGGCGCCCGAACTGTTCGGCGCGATCGTCGCCGACGTGCCGTTCGTCGACGTGCTCAACACCATGCTCGACGACACCCTGCCGCTGACCCCCGGCGAGTGGACCGAATGGGGCAACCCGATCGAGGACAAGGCGGCGTTCGCATTGATCCGCAGCTACAGCCCTTATGACAATGTCACCGCCAAGGCTTATCCGGCGATGCTCATCACCGGCGGCCTCAACGACCCGCGCGTGACGTATTGGGAGCCGGCCAAATGGGCCGCGAAACTGCGCGCCACCCGCACCGATGCCAACCTCCAGCTGCTCAAGATCAACATGGGCGCCGGCCACGGCGGCAAGTCGGGCCGCTGGAACGCCCTCCATGAGGTGGCGGAAGCGTATAGCTTCGTGCTGACGCAGATCGATTGACTGAGAGAGGGCGGAAGTTGGTCAGCAAATAGCAAGCTCGGCGCCGAATGTCGGCTTTCGACCCGTTGCGGAACCTAGCCTCAGCAGGCAATCAATGGTCAGATGAGAAGGGTCAGACGATGTCGCTCATGAAATGCTTGGTCGTGCCCTTGGCAGCGTTGATGCTGATTTGGGTCAATGCGTCGGCAAGTGCGAAGAGCCAGGTCGATTCCCTCGAGCTTAGTAGCTGCATTGAGAAGTCGGGCGCTAATCTCACGAAGCTCGACGCATGCCGGTCGCCGCTGTTGGCCATTGAGAACCTGAAGTTAAACGCGGCACTCATCCGATTGCGCGGCGTCCAGACCCCTTACCAACGCACGCTTCTGGACGCGAGTCAGCATACTTGGATCAAGTTTCGAGACGCAGAATGTGAATTTAGTGGTAGGCGGTTTACCACGGAGGGCGGCGTGCCTCTTGGTATTGTAGCGAGAGGCCAAGTCTATGCTTTGAATCGGTGCCTCGTAGATCAGACCCATTCAAGAACGAAGGCTCTTCGGCAATACCATGATACCCGCGAGTAGGCGTCGTTCCCAGTGAACTGACCAAATGCCCGCTTTCCACCCATCCCGGACATAGCGGTGCCATTTACAAACTTTGCACGTCGTCGATGTTTGGTAAGAGGACAAGCGCGATGACTCGACCCATCTTCACCCAACAAATCACCGCCCCCGCCAGCGCGATCGACGAGCTGGGCCATGTCAACAATGCGGTGTGGGTGCAGTGGATCCAGGACGTCGCGGTCGAGCATTGGCGGACCGTCGCCGATCCCGCGCATGATTCCGCCTACGTCTGGGTCATTGTCCGCCACGAGATCGACTATCTCCGCCCGGCGTTCGAGGGCGAAGTCCTGACCGCGCGAACCTGGGTCGGAGAGGCGCCGAAAGGTGCGCGGTTCGACCGCCACATGGAATTCGCCGGCGAGGACGGCAGGGTCCGCGTCCGCGCCGTCACCCAGTGGGCGATCGTCGACAAGGCGCTCGGCCGCCCGATACGGGTCCCCGCCGAGGTCATCGCGCCGTTCATGAGCGATTGACGCGGGCGCAGTGACAAGCGCAAAGTTGCCAAATGCCACGCGCCATCCTCTACGATTACTACCGCTCCTCGGCCTGCTACCGGGTGCGGATCGCGCTCAACCTCAAGCGCATCGAATATGAAGCGCGTCCGATCAACCTCGCCGCCGGCGCGCAGAAGGACGCCGCCTACCGCGAGCTCAACCCGCAAGGGCTGATCCCGCTGCTGGTGATGGACGGCCAGTCGATCAGCCAGAGCCTCGCCATCTGCGATTTCCTTGATGCCGCGGTTCCGGAACCGCCGTTCGTCCGCCACGACCCCGCCGACCGCGCGCATGTCCTCGCGCTGGCGCTGATCGTGGCGTGCGACATCCACCCGCTCAACAACCTCCGCATCCTCAAATATCTCGGCGCCGAACTTGGCGCCGAGGAGGCGGCGCGCAACGCCTGGTACCGCCACTGGGTCGCCGAGGGACTGGCCGCACTCGAGACGCTCGCCGCTCCGCGCGCCGGCGCTTGGGCATTCGGCGACGCGCCGAGCCTCGCCGACATCTGCCTCGTGCCCCAGCTCTACAATGCGCGCCGCTTCGAGGTCCCGCTCGACGCTTACCCGACCCTTCTCCGCACCGACGCCACCGCGAGCGCGCACCCGGCGTTCGCCGCCGCACATCCAGACAAGCAGGGTTCCCAACAGGAGCAGCCGCAATGAACCGCGTCGAAGGAATGAACCGCGGCTTCGAGCGAGCGCGCCCGATGCACGACCTCGAAATTCCCAGCCTCGAAGGGAAGGTCACCAGCGACGAATGGGCAATCCGCGTCGATCTCGCCGCTGCCTATCGGCTGGTCGCTTATTACAGCTGGGACGACCTCATTTTCACCCATCTGTCGGCGCGCATCCCCGGGCCCGAGCATCACTTCCTGCTCAATCCCTACCAATTGATGTTCGAGGAAGTGACCGCCTCGTCGCTGGTCAAGGTCGATGTCGACGGCAACCCGGTCGATCCGACTCCGTTCATCACCAATCCAGCGGGTTTCGCCATCCATTCGGCGATCCACATGGCGCGCGACGACGCGAATGCAGTGATGCACCTTCACACCCCGGCGGGTCAGGCGGTCAGCGCACATCAGGACGGGCTGCTGCCGCTGACCCAGACCGCGATGCTGGTCCGCGGCGAATTGGCGTTCCACGAGTATGAGGGAGTTGCGGGCGATTTGGATGAGCGCGAGCGGTTGGTCGCCGATTTGGGGTCCAAGGGCGGGATGATCCTGCGCAACCACGGCACCTTGGCGGTTGGCGGCAATGTCGGCGAATGTTTCGTGAAGCTCTATTTCATCGAGCGCGCCTGCCAGGCTCAGATCATGGCGCTGTCGGCCGGCAGCGCGGTCAGCCATCCGCCGCAAGGAACCCCCGAACTCGCCTCGGAACAGGGCAGCTTCGGCCTTAAGGCCGCCGCCAACCTGCTTGCCTGGCCCGCTTTGCTGCGAAAGGCCCACCGCCTCGACCCGGGATTCGCGACCTAGGGCTGCGCCCGAAATCGAGCTGCTTCGGCGCGGCCTCCCCTCGCAATTCCTGACGCGCGACCCTATCTGGCTTGCGGGCGGGGGCCTCTGCGGGAGCGACGCGCATGAACATCCTGATGATCCTCACCAGCCACGACCAGCTTGGCGATACGGGCAAGAAGACCGGCTTCTGGCTCGAAGAATTTGCCGCACCTTATTATGTCCTGAAGGACGCCGGGCACACGCTGACCCTCGCCAGCCCGAAGGGCGGCCAGCCCCCGGTCGACCCCAAGTCGACCGCCCCCGACGCGCAGACCGAGGCCACGCGCCGCTTCGACGCCGACGCCGAGGCCAAGCAGCAGCTCGCCACCACCGAACTGCTGTCGACGATCGAACCCGCGGCCTATGACGCGGTCTTCTATCCCGGCGGCCACGGTCCGCTGTGGGATCTCGCCAACGACGCGGATTCGCAAAAGATCATCGAACAGACCCTCGCCGCGGGCAATCCGCTCGCCGCGGTCTGCCATGCCCCCGCGATCTTCGCGCACACCAAGGCGCCCGATGGCACGCCGCTGGTCGCGGGGCGCAAGGTCACCGGCTTCACCAATGGCGAGGAAAAGGCGGTCGGGCTGACCGACGTGGTCCCCTTCCTGCTTGAGGATGAACTGACGCGGCTCGGCGCGAACTACAGCAAG
>JANLQS010000150.1:0-3170 GCA_031367995.1 Sphingomonas sp. | reverse complement strand
ACTATGCATTGCCGAGCGTGGAGCGGATCCGCGCCGAGATCGACCGGCTTGTGGGGTTTTAGCGTGCTGCGCCGCCCCCTCCACCACCCTACGGGTGGTCCCCATCCCCGTAGCGGGGAGGACTGATGAGCATCGTCGTGCGCGTTCCCGATGAGCAGGAGGGAACCAAGGCGGTGGTGCGCGCCTGGCTGAAGAAGGTCGGGGAGGCGGTCGCGGTCAATGATCCTTTGGTCGAGCTGGAGACCGACAAGGTGACCCAGGAAGTGCCGTCGCCGGCCGCCGGGGTGCTGAGCGAGATTGTGCTCGACACCGATGCGGAGGCGATGCCGGGGGCGCTGCTGGGGCGGATTTCGAGCAGTTCCCCGGCGCAGGCCGGGGCCCCGGAGGCCAAGTCAGAAGCGCCGACCGTGGAAAAAGCGCCGATCAGCGCTCCAGGACCCCGGCCTGCGCCGGGGCACACGGCTGAGCATCGTCTTTCCCCTTCGGTCAAGCGTGCCATCCTCCAGCACGGGATCGACCCGGCGCGCCTCACCGGCAGCGGTCGCGGCGGGCGGATCACGCGCGACGATGTCGATGCGGCGGTGGCCGGCGCGACCACGGTCAGCCAACCGGTCAGTGCGCAACCGCCCCAAATTGCCCCAGGCGACATCCCGCACGACCGGATGCGTCTCAAGATCGCCGAGAATATGGTCCGCGCGGTGAGCGAGGCGCCGCATGTCACGGCGTTGTTCGAGGCCGATTTCAGCGCGATCATCGCGCACAAGGCGGCGATGACGGCGCACGGCACCAAGCTCAGCTACACCGCTTATCTGGTCAAGGCCGCGGCCGAAGCGATGGCGCAAGCCCCGGCGATCAACGGGCGGTGGGAGAGCGACCGCATCGCGATCGCGCCGACCATCAACATCGGCGTCGGCACCGCGCTCGGCGACAAGGGGCTGGTGGTGCCGGTGGTCAAGGATGCCGGCGCGCTGAGCCTCGAGCAGATCGGCGCGACGCTCGACGACCTTACCAGCCGCGCGCGTGCCGGGCAGTTGACCGGGGCCGACGTGTCGGGCGGCAGCTTCACCATTTCCAACCACGGCGTGTCGGGGTCGCTGCTGGCCAGTCCGATCATCCTCCATGCCGGCCAAGCGGCGATCCTCGGCGTCGGCAAGCTTCAGAAACGCGTGGTGGTGCGGACGGTCGGCGGCGAGGATGCGATGGTCATCCGGCCGATGGCCTATGTCACGCTGACCATCGATCACCGTGTCGTCGACGGCCACCAGACCAACGCCTGGCTGAGCCGCTTCGTCGAGTTACTGGAGCGCTGGCCGGCGGCGTGATGCTAGGCAAGGGCGAGCTTGAGCGCTTTATGCAACGCCGCGACGTCGGCGGATCGATTATAGAGATGGGGCGACGCGCGTAAGGCGGTGTAGCCGTTCTGGTCGACCGCCCGGACATGCACCTTGAACCGGTCGGCCAGCGTCTTGCGCAGCGATGCGATGTCGACGCCGGGGAGGGCGAACGTCACCAATTGCGACTCGAGCGGGCCTGGTGGCACGGCGAAGCGGATCCCGGGCAATCGCCCAAGCGACTGTCGCAGCTCGCGCGCGAGCGCCAGATTGTGCCGCTCGACGGCCTTCAGGCCGATGGCGTCGAGGTAGGCGATCGCCGCGCCGAGCCCGTAGAGGCCCGCCATATTGGCAACGCCGCTGCCTTCCGCATTGACCTGCCGCCCCGATTGGAGGGCCATGGCATCGACAAGGCCAAGGTCGTTGCTGATGTAGAGCAGACCGGTGCCCTTGGGGCCGAGCAGCCATTTGTGGCCGCTGGCGGCGTAGACGTGGCAGCCGAGCGCCTTGACGTCGACCGGGATGGCGCCCGCCGCTTGCGCGCCATCGACGACGGTGACGCAGTCCCGGGTCCGGCCGAGCGCGCACAGTTCCGCAGCGGGCATCCTCAGCCCGGTCGAATAGAGGATGTGCGAGAAGGACAGCACCTTCGTCCTGGGCGTGATCGCCTTGCGGAACCGGTCGACAATGGCCGCCGGGTCGGACTCGCCGGGAGGGACGGGCACGATGTCAACCGCCACGCCCTGACGCCGTGCCAGCCATTGCCAGCAGAGCGAGCCGCCATGATGCTCCTGATCGGTGGTCAGGATGCGGTCGCCGGTCGCCAGTTTCAGCCCTTGCGTGACCATGTTCATCCCGGCGGTGGTGCTGCCGGTCAGCACGATCTCCTCCATCGCGCTGCCGAGCAAGGCGGCGGCCTGCCGCCGAACCGCGTCCATCCTGTCCTTGCCAGGCCCGTAGGCGGCGATCAGCGGGTCGCGCTCTATCATGCGGCCGGCGGCCATCGTGGCGTCGAATACCGGTCGCGGCGTCAGGCCGAGCGTCCCGGTCTGGAGGTGGACGATGGCGGGATCGAGCATCAGATGATCGGCCGGGATCAGGCCGTGCATCATCGGCGCGTGGCCTTTTGGGTTCGACGCGAAGCTGCTGGCGCTGGCCGCCAGCAAGGGCGTTCCGACGGCGGCAAGAAATTCCCGCCGCGACGACTGCAAATATGGTGCGTCCATCCGCCCCTCCCTCGGCTTGCGAGGCAGAGGCTAGAGCCGCGATCCGCTCCGATAAAGGAGAATCATCCGCCTAAAGCGGGGCGAGGACGACCGCTCGGCAGCCGGGGTGGTCGGGGTCGTAGGTCAGGTCGCTCGACAGGCTTTGGGCCATCGCCGCGACCAGCCGCGAGCCGAGCCCGCTGCCGCGCGGCGCCGCCCCGGCGATAAGCCCGCAGCCGTCGTCCTCGACCACCAGCTGGAAGTGGGTCGGGTCGGCCCGGGTGAAGCGGACGCGGACTTCGCCCGTGCTGCCCTCGCCATAGGCATATTTGCAGGCGTTGCTGACCAGCTCGTTGACGATCACGCCGAGCGACACCGCTTTGTCGGGATGAAGCTGGATCGAGTCGGCCTGGAGGCGGATGGCGCGTGGCGCATTGCTGGTCGACCAGGTGTCCTGGAGCTCATCGACCAGCGCGCCGAGATATTCATCCATGGAAACGCTGTCGACGTCCTCGGAGGTGTAGAGGCGGCGATGGACCTGGGCGATCGCCTGGATGCGCCGCTCGGTGTCCTGCAACGCCCGCCGCGCCGCCTCGTCGGGCAGCGCTTTCGATTGCAGATGGACGAACGCGGA
>JANLQS010000110.1:0-12696 GCA_031367995.1 Sphingomonas sp. | reverse complement strand
CGATCGACTGCCACAAGGTCTGAGCCATCGCATCCGACTTGGGCGGGAAGAATTCGAAACTCAGCGCGATGTCGCCGCGCGCCGCCGCGAACAACGGGGCGTGGTTTTCGAGCGCGCGTTCGGCGAGCGCGTTCATGCCGCTACCCGCTGGCGCGGCGCGCCGCCGTCTTTGCGCCCGCGCCACAGGATGACGGTCAATTCGCCGCCTTCAAGCCGGTCGATGCGGTCCATCGCCAGGCCCGACGCGGCGAACCAGCCGCGCATCGCGTCGTCGGCGAAGCCGAGCCGGAGGTGGGCGTCCTGATTGCGCAATTCCTCGCGCTCGTGCTGGGCGAAATCGATCACCAGCAGCCGCCCGCCGGGGCGCAGCACCCGCGCCGCCTCGGCGATCGCGGTGCCCGGCGCCTGGGCATAATGCAGCACCTGGTGGAGCAGGATCGAATCGACGCTGCGGTCGCCCAGCGGAAGCGAATACATGTCGCCCTGGCGCAGACTGGCGCCGGCGATGCCGGCCGAATCGAGCTTGACCCGGGCCAGCCGCAGCATCTCCGACGAGCGGTCGACGCCGATCGCGCCGTCGGCCGCCCGCGCGAACAGCTCGAGCATCCGCCCGGTGCCGGTGCCGATGTCGAGCAACGCGCCCAACGGCTCGTCGGCCATCGCCCCGGCAATCGCCGCCTCGATTTCGCATTCGGCGACATGGAGCGAGCGGATGCTGTCCCAAGTCGCGGCATGGGCCTCGAAATAGCGCCGCGCCGCCTCCGCCCGGTCGGCGCGAATCGAATCGAGCCGGGCGGCATCCGAAGCGAACAAGGCCTCGGTGTCCGAATCGAGCCACTGGTCGGCCAGCGCGAACAGGACGTCGGGCGCGGCGGCGGCGGCGAGGCCGAGATAGACCCAGCTGCCTTCCTTGCGCCGCTCGATCAAACGGGCCTCATCGAGCACGCGGACATGGTGCGAAACGCGCGGCTGGCTTTGCCCGAGCACCTGGGCAATTTCCCCGACCGCCAGCTCCATCGTCCGCAGAAGCGCCAAAATCCGCAGCCGCGACGGGTCGGCGAGCGCTTGAAAGCGCGCGGCAAGCGATTGGGAAAGAGGACTTAAGGACATAAAGAAGCGCTTATATCCTTAGCTTGGCTCGTGTCGAGAGGGGGCGAAAATTCCGTTCATCAAAATGGCAATTGCGTGACAGGGGCCTTGGCCTTATTTCGATCCGCTGGCCTGACCGAATATCGGCAGGCCGAGCCTGGCGTCGTCGTCCATGTGGGCAGCGGCGCGTAATGCAAGGAATGGAACGATCATGAAGAAGGTTGCACTGACCGTTGCGGTCCTCGCGCTCGGCCTCGCCGCGTGCGAATCGAAGACTGCCAATGCCGTCGACAACGTCGATGTCTCGAATGCCACCGAGGCCGACGCCAATGCGGCGATGGTGGCCACCGACAACGCCGTCGACAATGCCCTCGACGCCACCGGCAACGCTGCTTCGAACACCGCCAATGCGGTCGACAATGCGGCGGCGAACACCGTGAAAGCGGCCGACAACAAGATGTAATCGGCTTGCTTGCTCCTTCACCGGAGCGAGCGACGGAAGGGCCGTCCCCCTTGTGGGGGCGGCCCTTTTCGTTGAGGCTGGCGGCATGCGCCCGCTAATCGCCATCGCCCTGCTGCTGACCGCCGCCGGCTGCCGCGACGACCGCCCGCCGGCCCCGACCGCCGAGGAGAGCGCCGAGCTCAATGCCGGCGAAGCGATGCTCGACCAGGCCGCCAACGCAGAAGCGCCGGAAACGCCGGCCCCCGACCCTGCCAATCGTTCGGACTAAGTTAGTTTCGGGCTGATCCTGTTTCGCCGTGGCGGACTTATGTCTGCTTTGGGTGGAAACCGGACACTCCGTCATCAGTGAACTAGCATCTGCTTCGGACGAAAGTAACGAAGGGGCCATTGGTGCTTGGCACGGATACCGTTCGATAACTTTCGCCAAAAGAGAACATTAGCGGATAGCCCTCATCGGACTGAACCGCCATTTTTGACCCGTCGTACGAGACGTAAACTAGCTTGTCTGGCAGCAGCGACGAACCTTGCTTGTCAGTGATCATTTTGGCGCTTGTGTTGATCGTCCCGAACCGCATTTTGCCTTCGACCGACACTTGCAAGACCGGGAGATTATGGTTGGCTGGTGGATTGTAGCAGCCTGAAGCGGCGGGCAGGAGTTCGTTGTGGGTATTGTTTCGAAGCAAGACGACGGCAAGCGCTGCTGCAACCGAGCAGACGATGAGCGTGTCCCACAAGGACCATTTTGCACGAGATGATGACCCCATGTTATGTCGCCCTAAGGCATGCAAGCCAAGCGCTCAATGTCCGCAATGGGTCGAAAGCGGACGTTAGCGTTGCGGCATGAAAAAAGGCCGACGTCCGGAGGCGCCGACCCTTTTCGAATTTGAACCAGCAAGGGGCACGAGCAAAGCCCGTGCGAGTCCGGGACTAGCTGACGATCCTTGCGGATCGCTTAGCTAGTCCCGGCCGCTTTGGCTTAGAAGTCCATTCCGCCCATGCCGCCCATGCCGCCGCCGCCCATCGGCATCGCCGGCTTGTCGTCGGGCGCGTCGGCGATCGTCGCCTCGGTGGTGATCAGCAGTCCGGCGACCGAGGCCGCGTCCTGCAGCGCGGTGCGGACGACCTTAGTCGGGTCGACCACGCCGGCCGCGACGAGGTTCTCAGAGGTGTCGGTGGCGGCGTTGAAGCCCTGCGTGACATCGCCTTCGCGCAGCAGGTTGCCGGCCACGACCGCGCCGTCGACGCCCGCATTCTGGGCGATCTGACGAAGCGGCGCTTCGATCGCTTTGCGAATGATGTCGATGCCGCGGGTCTGGTCGTCGTTGGCGCCCTTGAAGCCGTCGAGCGCCTTGGTTGCGTAGAGCAACGCCGTGCCGCCGCCGGGGACGATGCCTTCCTCGACCGCGGCGCGGGTCGCGTGGAGGGCGTCGTCGACGCGATCCTTGCGCTCCTTGACCTCGACCTCGGTGGCGCCGCCGACCTTGATCACGGCGACGCCGCCAGCGAGCTTGGCAAGGCGCTCCTGGAGCTTCTCCTTGTCATAGTCGCTGGTGGTGTTCTCGACCTGCTGGCGGATGGCGTTGGTGCGCGCCTCGATCGTCTCATGGCTGCCGGCGCCGTCGACGATGGTCGTGTTGTCCTTGTCGATGGTGACGCGCTTGGCGGTGCCGAGCATCGCGATGGTGACATTCTCCAGCTTGATGCCGAGGTCTTCCGAGATCATCTCGCCGGCGGTGAGGATGGCGATATCCTCGAGCATCGCCTTGCGTCGATCGCCGAAGCCAGGCGCCTTGACGGCGGCGACCTTGAGACCACCGCGCAACTTGTTGTCGACGAGCGTGGCCAAAGCCTCGCCCTCGATATCCTCGGCGATGATCAGCAGCGGACGGCCCGACTGGACGACCGATTCGAGGATCGGCAGCATCGCCTGGAGGTTGCTGAGCTTCTTCTCGTGGATGAGGATGTAGGGATCGGTCAGTTCGACCGACATCTTTTCCGGGTTGGTGATGAAGTAAGGCGAGAGGTAGCCGCGGTCGAACTGCATGCCTTCGACGACGTCGAGTTCGAACTCGAGCCCCTTGGCTTCCTCGACGGTGATGACGCCTTCTTTGCCGACCTTCTCCATCGCCTCGGCGATCTTCTGCCCGACTTCGGTGTCGCCATTGGCGGCAATGCTGCCGACCTGGGCGATTTCCTGGGTCCCGGCGACCGGCTTCGAGCGGCCCTTGAGGTCCTCGACCACCTTGGTCACGGCAAGATCGATGCCGCGCTTGAGGTCCATCGGGTTCATGCCGGCGGCGACCGACTTCATGCCTTCGCGGACGATGGCCTGGGCCAGCACGGTCGCGGTGGTGGTGCCGTCACCGGCGATGTCGTTGGTCTTGCTGGCGACTTCGCGCAGCATCTGCGCGCCCATGTTCTCGAACTTGTCCTTGAGCTCGATTTCCTTGGCAACGGTGACGCCGTCCTTGGTGATGCGCGGCGCGCCATAGCTCTTGTCGATGACGACGTTGCGGCCCTTGGGGCCCAAGGTCACCTTGACCGCGTCGGCGAGGATATCGACGCCGCGCATGATGCGCTCCCGGGCGTCGCGGCTGAATTTCACGTCCTTGGCTGCCATGTGGCTACCCTTTCAAATATAATTTCGGTTGGACTAGGCCCCGGCCTTCGCCGGGGTTGGCCATCATCGGCTTCAGCCGACGATACCCAAAATGTCGCTTTCCTTCATGATGATGAGGTCTTCGCCGTCGACCTTGACCTCGGTGCCCGACCATTTGCCGAACAGGATCTTGTCGCCGGCCTTGACGTCGAGCGGGGTGATCTTGCCATCGTCGGCGCGGGCGCCGGTGCCGACCGAGACGACTTCGCCTTCCTGCGGCTTTTCCTTGGCGCTGTCGGGGATGATGATCCCACCAGCAGTCTTTTCCTCGGCCTCGACGCGGCGGACGAGAACTCGATCATGAAGCGGCCTGAAACCCATGAGCTGTGTGCCCCTTATCTATGTTGAACATTGGCTTGGCACTCGGCGAAACCGAGTGCCAGCGACGCCACGCATATGGGTGGCGATGTCCAACACGTCAATGCCGCGCCGGCAGGTTGCGGCATCGCAGCGCTTGGCAAGCGCGGCGGATTGCGCGATGGTTCAATGGCTTAACCGTCAAGGTGCTGATTTCCCATGAAGAAAAACCTAATGCTTGGCATAGCCGTGAGCCTCCTCGCTGGTTGTGCGGTGGCCCCAACGCCGCCCACCCCGATCGCCCAGGCGCCGCGCCCGATCGACAATCCGCTGACCCAGTCCGCCCAGCGGCAGGCCGCCGCCACCTTCCCCGGCAAGCAGCTGCGGCCCGGCCAGTTCACCTGGGTCCCGGCGGCGGCGATGCCCAAAACGGGCGAAATGTCGGTTCTCATCAGTATGCGCGACCAAATGGGCTACGTTTTCCGCGGCGGGCAGCTGGTGGCGATGACCACGGTCTCGACCGGGGTAGCCGAGCATCCCACCGATCCCGGCCACTGGACCATCCTCGACAAGCAGAAATTCCACCGGTCGAATAAATATTCGAATGCGCCGATGCCGAACATGCAGCGGCTCGATCAGTGGGGTCGGGCGCTCCACGGCGGGGTCGTCCCCGGCTATCCCGCCAGCCACGGCTGCATCCGCCTGCCGCCATTGCTCGCGGCGAAACTGTTCGGGCTGACGAAAATCGGCGATTCGGTGGATATTGAAACCTAGGCCGTCAGTCCCAACACTTCACGCCGGTTCCACCGCCACAACATCAGCACCGCGACGGTGGCGAGGCCGGCGGCGAGGCCGGTCCAGATGCCGACCCCGTGCCAGCCCGCGCGGAACGCCAGCCAGGTGCCGACGCCGAGACCAACCAGCCAGTAGCCGATCAGCGCGAAGGCCATCGGCACGCGCGTGTCGTGGAGTCCGCGCAGCATCCCCGCGCCGACCACCTGGGCGCCGTCGGCAACCTGGAAGATCGCGGCGACGCCGATGAACTTGATGGCCAGCGCGATCACGGCTGAATTGGCGGGGACATCCTCGACGAACAGGCGGACCAACGGGCCGGGCATGACGAGCATGACGAGGCCGGTCGCCGCCATGAAGCCGGTGCCGAGTGCGAACGCGGTCCAGCCGGCGCGGCTGATGCCGTCACGGTCGCCGCGGCCGAGCGCGAGGCCGACCCGCACGGTGGCGACCTGCGACAGGCCAAGCGGGACCATGAAGCTGATCACCGCGACCTGGAGCGCGATGGCGTGGGCGGCAATCGAGGCGGCATCGATCAGCCCCATCAGGTAAGCGGCGCCGCTGAACACCCCGCCTTCGAGGCCCATCGTCACCCCGATGGGGAGGCCGAGCCGGACCAGCCGCCCGAGCCGCGGCCAATCGGCCCGCCACCAGCGACCGAACAGGTGGAAGCGGCGAAATTGGCGATCCCTCACCACCACCACGCCGAGCGCTAGCGTCAACAGTGTCCAGGTGACCGAGCTGCCGAGTCCACCGCCGAAAATGCCCAGCGCGGGCAGGCCGAAATGGCCGAAGATCAACGACCAGCTGATCAGCGCGTTGAATAGGATACCGGCCGCGCTGATGGCCAGGATCCACCCCGGCCGCTCCATCGCCGAAAGGAAGTTGCGCATCACCTGGAACGCCAGCCACGGCAGCAGCGCCCACATATAGCCCTTGAGGAACAATGCGGCATCGGCGGCGAGAGCGGGGTCCTGGCCGAGCGCGCGGATGACGCCTTGCGCGTTCCACATCAACAGCCACATCGGGACGATCATGATAACCGTCGCCCAAAGCCCCTGGCGGAAGGTGCGGCGAACCTCGCGCACGGCGTTGGAACGGCGGCCGAACGCGGTTGCCATCATCGGTGAGGTGGCGGTGAGCAGGCCGAGCGCGACCAGCGCCACGGCGAACGTCAGGTTGAGGCCGAGCGCGGCCGCGGCCAGCTGGCGTGGGCCAAGCCAGCCGAGCAGGACGACATCGGTCGCCTGGATGAGGCCCATGGTGAGGTTGGACAGCACGAGAGGCGCGGCCAGCGACAAAGTGGCGCGAAGCTCGTCTTGCCACGGGCGGGCCGGAAAGGCGGCGGTCGCGTCCATCGGCGCGCGGTAGCAGGTTCGTCGCGCCGTGCCACCGGTGCGCGCCGTCGCCCGTCGAATAGCCGTTCCCCTTGCCGGCCCCCTCGCCTATTCGCCAACGCAACAAGCGGAAGGACTGGTCGATGGCGTTCGTGCGTGCGGTGTGGAAATTGCTGGTCGGGATCAAGGATGCGCTGGTCCTGATCTTCATGCTGATGTTCTTCGGCCTGCTCTACGCGGGGCTGAAGGCGTCGCCGCGGCCGGTCGGCAACGGCATCCTGCTGGTCGAGCTCAATGGCCGCCTGGTCGAGCAGCCGGCGCGGCCGGGCACCGCCGAATTGCTGTCCGGAAGCGCCGGGCGGCTGCGCGATTACCGCCTGTCGGACCTGGTCGCCGCGGTCGACGCCGCGAAAGATGACACCAAGGTCAAGGCGATCGCGCTCGATCTCGATGGCTTCCTCGGTGGCGGCCAGGCGGCGATCGGTACGCTGGGCGAGGCGCTCGACCGGGCGCGCAAGGCGGGTAAGCCGGTGCTGGCCTATGCCGCGGGCTACACCGACGACCGCTACCAACTGGCGTCGCACGCGTCGGAAATCTGGCTCAACCCGCTGGGTGCGGTGGCGCTGTCCGGACCGGGCGGAAGCAACCTCTATTTCAAGGGTCTGCTCGACAAGCTCGGGGTCGACGCCCACGTCTACCGCGTCGGCACTTACAAAGCGGCGGTCGAGCCGTTCACCCGCGGCGACATGTCGCCCGAGGCCAGGGCCAACGCCACCGCGCTCGGCGGCGCGCTGCTCGAAAGCTGGCGCGACGAGGTCAGGATCGCGCGGCCCCAGGCGGCGGCCGGGGTCGACCAGATGCTCAAGGACCCGATGACCCCGGTGACGGCCGCCAACGGCGACTTCGCGCGGGTTGCCAGCGATTTGAAGCTGGTCGACAAGGTCGCCGAGCGGCGCCAGTTCGAAGCGCGGCTGGCCGAGCTCGGCGGAGCCGACACCAAGGCGCGCGGCGGCTTCGCGCGCTTTGCGCTGAGCGATTACGTCCGCCGCGTCGCCGACCGCCGCACGGCCGGGCCGATCGGCGTGGTGACCATTGCCGGGTCGATCGTCGACGGCCGCGCCGGGCCCGGCACCGCCGGCGGCGAAACCATCGCCCGCCAGATCGAAAAAGCGCTCGAGGGCGGCAAGCTCAAGGCGCTGGTGGTGCGGGTCGATTCGCCGGGCGGGTCGGTGCTCGCGTCCGAACGCATCCGCCAGGCGATCCTCGGCGCCAAGGCCAAGGGGCTGCCGGTGGTGGTGTCGATGGGCAATGTCGCGGCGTCGGGCGGTTACTGGGTGTCGACCCCGGCCGACTATATCTTCGCCGAACCGTCGACCATCACCGGGTCGATCGGGGTGTTCGGCATCTTGCCAAGCTTCGAGGGCAGCCTGGCCAAGCTCGGCATCGGCGTCGACGGGATCAAGACGACCCCGCTGTCGGGTGAACCCGATTTGCTCGCCGGGCCGTCGCCGCAAGCCAATGCCCTGATCCAGGCTGGGGTCGAGAGCACCTACCGCCGGTTCCTCGGCATCGTCGCCCATTCGCGCCACAAGAGCCCGGCCGACGTCGACCGGATCGCCCAGGGCCGGGTGTGGGATGGCGGCACGGCGCGGCAGATCGGGCTGGTCGATCAATTCGGCGGATTGGACGAGGCGATCGCCAAGGCGGCGGCGCTGGCCCGGCTTGGCAACGAACGCGGGATCACCATGATCGAGCAGGAACCGACGTTCGAAGCGCGGCTATTGGACATGCTCACGGGCAATGGCGACAGCGATAGTGCCGCACCGGCCGATGCGCTGGCGAGCCTGGGGCCGGCGCCGCAAACGCTGATCGGCGAAGCGCTGGCGCGGGTCCAGGCGGTGCTGGGCGGAGCGACCATCCAGGCGACCTGCCTCGACTGCCCACCGAGCGGCGCGGCGCCGGCGGTCAGCGCACGCGGCGCGGACGGCGGCTGGTGGGCGCGGCTTGCGGCTCGGGTGCTGGCGGTGGACTGAGCGGGGCACCGCGCAACGCCGGGAGCACGGCAAGGCCGCTGACGATCAGCACCAGCGCCATTGCCGACAGCATCACGATCCACGGATTGTGCGGATCGTCGCGCCACTGCAGGTCCATGATGTGGATGCCCCACATGAAATCGTAGAAGCGCCAGAAGCGGGTGCGGGTGGCGACGATCGCGCCCGATCCGCGATCGACGTAGAAATGGGTGTCGTCGGTCATCCGCACGCGCCACCCGTCGAGCGCCTTGCGCAAGGCGACGACGCGGTGCGCCGGCGTGATGCGGTCGACCGAGGCGATGCGGGCTGAGCCGGTATAGCGGCTGGTCACTTCGCGCGCCGCGCCGGCGGCATCGAGCCGGGGCAGCCAGGCGCCGGTCTTCGGGTCGGCGAGGCGGGAGTCGCCGCCGGGCAGGTCGGCCACCCAGCGCAAGCCATCGGCGCGCGGCTCGAGCGCCAGCGACTGGAGCGGGATGCCGGTGACACGGGGCATGACCGGCGGCGCGGTCATAGTCACGGGAACGGGCGTCCGCAGCAGCGTCTCGCCGCGCACCTCGGCGATCGGCCGCGCCGCCATGACGAAGCCCGACAACGTCCACAGCAGAATTGGAATGCCGACCAGCCACGCCAACCACGCGTGCCAGCGGCGCATCGATGCGCGAAGTCCCACTGTACCAATCTCCGCCGTTACGCGCCGAATCCCCGGAAGAAGCCCCCTCCGGCCTGGTTCGACCCAGCGCGCTGTAACGAGACCGCGCCGCCACGTCATGATTTTTTTATAATTAGGGTTAAACGCAGCGGCGCCCGCGAAAAATAGCCTTTTTGACTTGGGCAGCGGCCTAGATGTGGATCGGTTTGCCCTGGACCGCCATCGCCGCTTCCTTGAGGGCTTCGGCGTGGGTCGGGTGGGCATGGCAGGTGTAGGCGATATCTTCGCTGGTCGCGCCGAATTCCATCGCCTGCGCCGCCTGGGCGATCATCGTCCCGGCCAGGCTGCCGATCATCCACACACCGAGCACGCGGTCACTCTTGGCGTCGGCGATGACCTTGACGAAGCCTTCGGTGTCGCGGTTGGTCTTGGCCCGGCTGTTGGCCATGAACGGGAATTTGCCGACCTTGATGTCGTGCCCCGCCGCCTTGGCCTGGTCCTCGCTCAGCCCGACGCCGGCAATCTCGGGATGGGTGTAGACCACCGACGGGATCACCTCGTGGTTGACGATGCCGGTCAGTCCGGCGATATTTTCCGCCGCGGCGATGCCTTCGTCCTCGGCCTTGTGGGCCAGCATCGGCCCGGGGATGACATCGCCGATCGCCCAGATCGACGGCACCTTGGTGCGGAAGTCGTGGTCGGTCTCGACCTGGCCCTGCTTGTTGGTGGTCAGCCCGACCTTGTCGAGGCCGAGGCCGTCGGTATTGGGGCGGCGGCCGATGGCCACCAGGACGGCGTCGGCGACGATCGTCGAGGCTTCCCCGCCTTTCGCGGGCTCGACCGTCAACGTCGCCTTGCCGCCCTTGACCGTGGCGCCGGTGACCTTGGTCCCGGTCTTGATATCGAAGCCCTGCTTCTTGAAAATCTTGGCCGCTTCCTTGCGCACTTCCTCGTCCATGCCGGGCAGGATCTGGTCGAGATATTCAACCACCGTGACGCTGGCGCCAAGGCGCAGCCAGACGCTGCCAAGCTCGAGTCCGATGACCCCGCCACCGATGACCACGAGATGCTCGGGCACCCTGGGCAGCGCCAGCGCGCCGGTCGAATCGACGATCACGCCGCCGTCATTGTCGACCTCGACGCCGGGCAGCGGGGTGACCGACGATCCGGTGGCGATCATGATGTTCCTGGCGGTGACGGTCTTGCCACCGACGCTGACCGCGTTGGCGCTCTCGAGCGCCGCATAGCCCCTGAGCCAATCGACCTTGTTCTTCTTGAACAGGAATTCGATGCCCCCGGTCAGCTCGCCGACCGCCTTGGCCTTTTCGGCGTGCATCTGGTCGAGGTTGAGGCTGGCGCCCTGAATGTCGATGCCGAACTTGGCGAGCGCGCCCGACTTGGCCTCGGCATAAAGCTCCGACGCGTGGAGCAACGCCTTCGACGGGATGCAGCCGACGTTGAGGCAGGTCCCGCCCAACGTTTCGCGGCCCTCGGCGCAGGCGGTCTTCAAGCCCAGCTGCGCGGCGCGGATCGCGGCGACATAGCCGCCCGGGCCGGAGCCGATGACGAGGAGGTCGTAGTCGTATTGGTCAGCCATTTTCTTACCTCGTTCCCCGGCGAAGGCCGGGGTCCAGCGAACAAACAAGCGGCGCGAAGCACCACCTGGACCCCGGCCTTGGCCGGGGAACAGTCAACCTACAAATCGATCAGCATTCTTGTCGGGTCCTCGATCGCTTCCTTGACGCGGACCAGGAAGGTGACGGCTTCGCGGCCGTCGATCAGGCGGTGGTCGTAGCTCAGCGCGAGATACATCATCGGGCGGATGACGATTTGGCCGTCCCTGGCCACGGGGCGATCCTCGATGCGGTGCATGCCGAGCACGGCCGACTGCGGCGGGTTGATGATCGGGGTGGAAAGCAGGCTGCCGAACACGCCGCCGTTGGAGATGGTGAAGGTGCCGCCCTTCATGTCGTCGGCGGTCAGCGCGCCGTCCTTGGCCTTCTTGCCGTAGGCCGCGATGGCCTTCTCGATCTCGGCGAAGCTCATGCGGTCGGCGTCACGCACCACCGGCACCACCAGCCCCTTGGGCGCCGACACCGCGACCGATACGTCGAGGTAATCGTGATAGACGATGTCGTCGCCGTCGATGCTGGCGTTGACCGAGGGGACATCCTTGGCGGCGAGCGCGACGGCTTTGACGAAGAAGCCCATGAAGCCGAGGCGGATATTGTGCTTCTTCTCGAACAGATCCTTGTACTTGGCGCGGGCATCGATCACCGCCGACATGTCGACGTCGTTGAAGGTGGTCAGCAGCGCCGCGGTGTTCTGCGCTTCCTTGAGCCGGGTAGCGATGGTCTGCCGCATGCGCGACATTTTGACGCGTTCTTCATGCCTGTTCCCCGGCGAAGGCCGGGGTCCAGGAGCCGCAGGCTGCGTTTCCAATTGAACTGGAGCCGAAGCGTTCGCCTCCGGCGCCTGGGCCCCGGCCTGCGCCGGGGAACGGTTCGCCGCCGCCGCCAGCACGTCGTCCTTGGTCAGTCGGCCGTCCTTGCCGCTGCCTTTGATGGTCGACGGGTCGACATGATGTTCGAGCACCGCGCGGCGGACGGCCGGGGACAGGGTCAGCGCCGCGTCGGCGTGGTCGGGCTGTGCGTCGGTCTCCTCGCGCATGCGCGGGTGCTCGCCGGCGCCAGACGGATTGACCGGCGCGCCGGCGACGGTCGCTTCGGGCGCGGCGGGTGCAGGGGCAGCCGCGGTAGCGGCCCCTTCGCTGACGCGGGCGATGATCGCGCCGACGGCGACGGTATCGCCCTGCTTGCCGAGCTGTTCGGACAGGGTGCCCGCGACCGGCGAGGGGACTTCGACCGAAACCTTGTCGGTTTCGAGGCTGACGATCGGCTCGTCGAGGGCGACCGTATCGCCGGGCTGCTTGAGCCATTGGCCGATGGTCGCTTCGGTGATCGACTCGCCCAGTGTCGGGACCTTGACGTCGGTGACCATGGCAATCGCGTCCTTAACTGGCTTGAGCATTGGGTGCAGCCTGGCTGCTATGGCCGAGCGCGTCGGCGATCAAGGCCGCCTGCTCCGCCGCGTGGCGCTTGGCGAGGCCGGTGGCGGGCGAAGCCGAGGCGGCGCGCCCGGCATAACGCGGGCGCAAATCGGTGAAGCCGGCGTCGGCGAGGCAGGCTTCGAGGGGGGTTTCGGCGAAGAACCAGGCGCCGTTGTTGCGCGGCTCCTCCTGCGCCCAGACGAGTTCGCCGAGGTTGGGCGTCGCCTTCAGCCGCTTGACCAGGGGCTCCGACGGAAACGGATAGAGCTGTTCGATGCGGAGGATCTCGGTGGCGGTGTCGCCGGCCGCGTCGCGCGCCTCGATCAGT
>JANLQS010000021.1:0-24073 GCA_031367995.1 Sphingomonas sp. | reverse complement strand
GCGCGAAATCTCCGACCAGGAAATCGTCGAGCGGACGCTTTACACGATGGTCAACGAGGGCGCCAAGATCCTCGAGGAAGGGATGGCCCAGCGCGCGTCGGACATCGATGTGGTGTGGATCTACGGCTATGGCTGGCCGGTCTATCGCGGCGGGCCGATGTTCTGGGCCGACAGCGAGGGTCTCGACAAGATCGTCGCCGGCCTCAAGAATCAGGAAGCGCGGATGGGGAGCGATTTCAGCTTCAGCCAGCTGTTGCTCGACAAGGCCGCAAATGCCGAAATGTTCACCCGCTGACCGCGACACGCCAAGGGGACGACCAATGAGTGATTACATGGTTGAGGCCGATACCGGACGTCAGGCGGTCCGCTACAAGCCGATCGTGGTTGCGATCCACTGGATCACCGCGCTGCTGGTGATCACCCAGATCGTCATCGGCCTGAAATTCGCCGATATGCCCAAGGGGCCGGCGCGGATAGACGCGCTCAACTGGCACAAGACGGTCGGCGTCGCCATCCTGCTGCTGGCCCTGATCCGGCTGTCGGTGCGCCTGATGAACCCGCCGCCGCCGTTTCCGCAGGACGTTCCCAAGTGGGAGCGCACCGCGGCGGTCTGGATGCACCGGCTGTTCTATCTTCTGCTCATCGCTTTGCCGCTGACGGGTCTTGCAGCGGTGTCGAAACGGGCAGTGGGGGGCATGACCGACCTTCAGTTCGGGCTGCGCTTTCCGGTCGTGCCGATCCCGGCTCTGGGAGAGACGCATGTCTTCCTGGTGTGGAGTCTTATCGCGCTGCTCGTGATTCACGTTGGCGCGGCATTGAAGCAACAGTTTTTAGATCGCGGCGAAGTTGCCGACCGGATGCCGCCGTTCCGCGCTACGCGGCGGTAGGCTCCCGCGAGGGCAACAATACAAGCATCGCCCCCGCCAACGCTGCCACCGCCGCTGCCGCGGTAAAGGTTTCGGCTTGCCCGCCATGGTCCCACAACAGGCCCGCGCCAAGGCTTGCGAGTAAAGCGGCGACCCCGCTGGCGAAGAAGAAGGCGCCGAAGCTGGTTGCCACATGCCGTTCTCCCGCGGCATCGGCGATCATCCGGCTGAACACACCTTGCGTGAGCGCCATGTGGGCTCCCCACAGCACTACGCCGATGGCGACCGCCCACAGCGCCGTCGCCTGCGCCAGCCACAGGTCGGCGGCGATCAGCAAACAAATCCCGCCCAGCAGGACAGTGCGTGGCGATATCCGGTCGGTTAACGCACCCGCGGGGTAGGCGAGGACGAGGAAGGCCAGGTTGAACAGCGCCAGCACCAATGGCGACCACTGGGTCGACAGCCCCGAGTCCATCGCCTTGAGGATGAGAAAGCTTTCCGAGAAGCGCGCCAGCCCGAACAGGAAGCCGATCCCGATCAACCGCTTGACCGCCGGGTTGAGTTGCCGCCAGCCGCCGAGCGCCATTTTGACCTTGACCGCCTGGTGGCGCGCCGGCTCGTGGAGCATCAGGGCGGCGAACAGGAACGATAATGCGGCGGGGACGACCGCCACCCAGAACACCGCGCGGATGTCATTGGCAAAGGCAATCATCAGCGCGACGGCAGCCAGCGGGGCCAGGAAGGCGCCAACGGTGTCGAGCGACTGCCTAAGACCGAACGCGCGACCGCGCAGTTCGGGCGGGGTTTCGTCGGCGATCATCGCGTCGCGCGGGGCGCCGCGAATCCCTTTGCCAATGCGATCGACGAACCGCGCGCCCAGCACCGGCAGCGCAGTCGTCGCCAACGGGAACAGCGGTTTCGACAGCGCCGCCATGCCATAACCGAGCAAGATCCACGGCTTTCGCCGCTGGCTGCGGTCGCTGAGCCGGCCCGAGACCAGCTTGGCAATGTTGGCCGTGGCCTCGGCAAACCCGTCAAGCGCCCCCATGGCCGCCACCGGCAGGCCCAGCGTGACGGTCAGGAAGGCGGGCAGCAACGCGTGATAGATTTCGCTCGACAGGTCCATGAGGAGGCTGACGACGCCGAGGATCCAGACGGAGCGGGGGAGGGCAGGGCGCATCGTCGTGTTGGAGCAGGCGAGGCGCGCGCTGGCAAGACGATCGACCATTGCGCTTCACAAATTTGCAAGTCTCGAAAACTTTGGTAGCCTCAACCCATGTGGGGAGCGGCAACATCGGCGGGACTCGCGGCGCGGTTCGCGCGGCTGGTCGAACAATTGGGCGGCGAAGTCGGCGCGGCCAAGGCGATGGGGCAGCAGCGCGACTTGCTGGCGGCGGTCTCGGCGCACGAGCCGGCGACGCTCAATCAGGTCGCGGCGGCGGTCAAACGCGGGGCGCCCGCCGTGAGTCGGGCAATCGATACGCTTGTCCGCGGCGGCCTGGTCGAGCGGCAGGCCGATCCCGCCAACCGCCGCCGTCTCGCGCTGCGCCTGACCGACGCCGGTCTTGACACCCTGCGCGCGCCTCCGGCGGCCGATCATAGCCTTGAAGGCCGGCTGGCCCGGCTCGCCGCGAGCGAACTTCGCGCGCTTGAACGCGGCATCGACATCCTTGAGCGTCTGCCGCGCTAGGCAGCGCGTTCCTTATCCCATAGCAAACGGCCCCGGGGATCGCTCCCCGGGGCCGCGCTTTGGCCTTCGAAGGCGAAGCGGTCTAGCCGCGCTCGCCCGGCGCGGGGGCCGGCGCCGGCGCCGGCGGCGGCGGCGGCGACGGGCAAACGCTCGTCACCGGGATCACCGAACCGTCATAGCAGGTCTGGTTCTGGACCGGCTCCGGAGCGGGCGGCGGCGGCGGGGGCGGCGGAGGGGGCGCCATCACCGGAGCCGCCGGGGCACCGAAGTTGTAGATCAAGCTCGCCAGCAGCGAATGCGAGCGGAACTTGCTGTGGGCCCGATCGAGCGTGTTGAACACATCGGTGTCGCGGAACTTGGTGTTGAAGTAGCGATACTTCACACCGAGATCGATGTTCGGCGTAATGGCATAGCGAACGCCCGCGATCAGCTGCCACGCCAGATGAGAATCCTTGAGGTTGGTGGTATCGAGGGTGTCGCGCAAACGGATCTTGGTCGACGCGTAACCGACACCGCCACCGGCATAGAAGGACAGGCCATCCTGATTGCCGAAGTCACCGAGCAAATTGCCCATGATCGAATAGACCCTGGTGCGGCCACTGGCGGCTTCCGTGGTGGGAGTGCCGCCGCGGTTCTGGAAGGTGTAATCCTTGTGCGAGGCGCTCTTGTAGCCGCCTTCGAGTTCGGCGCGGATCGGACCGAAATCGTAACCGGCGATGATATCGGCATCGATACCGGTCTTATGATCGACGATGAGGTAATTGTTCGTGGTCGCGAATCCGTCGTAATAATCGAAGTTCATGTTGCGGGCGAACAAAGCGCCTGCTTCGATGCCAACATAGGGCTGACCATCGCGGGCCATCGCCGGGCTGGCGATCGCGGCGGCGGCAACGGCCGTGAGCAAAATCTTACGCATGTTATTTCCCCTAATATGGAAATGAGATCAAAGCAGTTACGCTAGTTTCAGGAAGTGGTCGCGCATTCATTCGCATCCGTTCTTCTGAGCGGCCAAACGCCCATGCCCCGCTTGCGGGTTCCTTTCATGGCGACGCTTCGTCGAGTTCCCCGACGACTGTTGCAAAATAATCACATTTGAACCCGCCGTCAAATCCCGATTGTCGTCGATGATCCGGGCGCGCCGCCCTTGTTGAATCGCGCGTATTGCGGTAGGGCGCGCCAACTTTATCCGGGACATCGAAATGAACCTCAGGAACGTGGCGATCATCGCCCACGTCGACCACGGCAAGACCACGCTCGTCGATCAGCTTTTCCGCCAGTCGGGCACCTTCCGCGACAATCAGCGCGTCGAAGAGCGGGCGATGGACTCCAATGATCTGGAGAAAGAGCGCGGAATCACGATTCTGGCCAAGTGCACGTCGGTCGAATGGCCCGATGCCGACGGCATCGTCACCCACATCAACATTGTCGACACGCCCGGCCACGCCGACTTCGGCGGCGAAGTCGAACGCATCCTGTCGATGGTCGACGGCGTCATCCTGCTGGTCGACGCCGCCGAAGGGCCGATGCCGCAGACCAAGTTCGTCACCGGCAAGGCGCTCGCACTAGGGTTGAAGCCAATCGTCGTGGTCAACAAGATCGACCGCCCCGACGCGCGACCGTCCGAAGTGCTCGACGAGGTGTTCGACCTGTTTGTCCTGCTCGACGCCAACGACGAGCAACTCGACTTTCCGGTGCTCTACGCCAGCGGCCGCAATGGCTATGCGGGCAAGACCGACGACGTGCGCGAAGGGACGCTCAACCCGCTGTTCGAATCGATCGTCAGCCATGTCCCGCCGCCCTCGGCCGACCCCGACGGGCCGTTCAAGTTCCTCGTGACCTTGCTCGACCGCGACAATTTCCTTGGCCGGATCCTGACCGGGCTGGTGTTCTCCGGGTCGATCAAGACCAATGCGCCGATCGTCGCGCTCGATCCCGACGGCAAGATCGTCGAAACTGGCCGTGCCTCCAAGCTGATGGCGTTCCGTGGGCTTGAGCGGGTCGCGGTCGATGAAGCCAAAGCGGGCGACATCATCTCGATCGCCGGGCTGACCACCGCGACCGTCGCCAACACCATCGCCGATCCGACCGTCACGGAGCCGCTCCACGCGCAGCCGATCGATCCGCCGACCTTGTCGATGCGCTTTGCCGTCAACGACAGCCCGATGGCCGGACGCGAAGGCACCAAGGTCACCAGCCGCATGATCCGCGACCGCCTGTTCCGCGAAGCCGAGAGCAATGTCGCGATCAAGGTCACCGAAGCCGCCGACAAGGATAGCTTCGAAGTCGCCGGCCGCGGGGAATTGCAGCTCGGTGTGCTGATCGAGATGATGCGCCGCGAAGGCTTCGAGCTCGGCATCAGCCGCCCCCGCGTGCTGTTCCGCGAGGACGGCGATGGCAAGCGCACCGAGCCCTACGAAACCGTAATGATTGACGTTGACGACGAATATTCGGGGACGGTCATCGACAAGATGGCGCTGCGCAAGGCGGAAATGACCGACATGCGCCCCTCGGGCGGGGGCAAGACCCGCATCACCTTTTCGGCCCCGTCGCGCGGTCTGATCGGCTATCATGGCGAATTCCTGTCGGACACCCGCGGCACCGGCCTGATGAACCGCATCTTCGAGCGCTACGGCTCGTACAAAGGCAATATCGAAGGCCGCAAGAACGGGGTTCTCATCTCCAACGGCGCCGGCCAGGCCAATGCCTATGCCTTGGGCTTCCTTGAGGAACGCGGCATCCTGATGGTGGCCCCCGGCGATCCGCTCTACGAGGGCATGATCGTCGGCGAGAACGCCAAGACCGACGATCTCGAAGTCAATCCGATGAAGGCCAAGCAATTGACCAATTTCCGCGCCAGCGGGGGCAAGGACGACGCCATCCGGCTGACCCCGCCCAAACGGCTGACGCTGGAACAAGCGCTGGCCTATATCGACGAGGACGAACTGGTCGAGGTCACCCCCGCGTCGATCCGTCTGCGCAAGCGCCACCTCGACCCACATGAGCGCAAGCGCGCCAGCCGGCAAAAGGTCGCTGCCTAATCCTGGACCGAAAACCCCCGCTGTCACGGCGTATTGGTAGCTCCGCGGCATTCTTCGCTGGACTAAATCGCGTCAAAACTGCAGAAATTTCAACTAGTTCCGGAATTCGTCCCGCCCAAGGCTCGACTCGCCGTGGCACGGGTTGAGACTTGGCGCGCATGCCGTATGTGCAGTGCAGCAATTTGATGAGCGGGAGGATCCGCAGTCGCCTTACGGCGCTGGATCCCAGGGCAAGACGGACGAGCCAACCCAAGCGCCACGGCCCTAGCGGCCGAACCAGACGCGCAAACGGGCGGCCGGCCGCACATGACAGAGTGAACATTGACCAATTTTTTTGGTGCCGGCCGCGCGTCGGCACTCGCCGCCGCCTTGCTTTTGACGCTGGGCAGCTCGAGCGCGGCCATGGGGCAGGTCCAGCAGACCGTTCCGATGGTACAAGCGGTAGTGACGCAGGTCACCCCCGCGCAATTCCTCTCCACCTTGCCGACGACGACCGCTCCGGCGCCTGTTCGTCTTGATGCGCTGGTCGATGCGCAAAGTGCCGGCGCAGCCCTCGACGACGAGGGTCAGTGCCTCGCCACCGCGGTATATTTCGAAAGCATGGGGGAGCCGCTCGAAGGCCAGCTGGCGGTCGCCAACGTCGTCATCAACCGCGCCCGGTCGGGCCTCTATCCGGCAAGCTGGTGCGGAGTCGTCAGGCAAAAGGCGCAATTCAGCTTTGTCCGCCAAGGCCGTTTTCCGCGGATCAACGCGGCGTGCGAAGCCTGGCGCAAGGCGCAGGCCATTGCGCGTATCGCCTCCGCCAATCTCGCCCAGGCGCTGCCCGCTGACGTGCTGTGGTATCATGCCGATTATGTAGCGCCCTCGTGGGGTCGGCGCCTGACCAGGGTCGAAAAGATCGGCGCTCACATCTTCTATCGGGCATAATCCGCTCGCCTTGGCGCGGCATTGCCCCGCTTTGCCGTTAACATTGTTCAAGAGGGATTCGCGGCGGCCTTTTGTTGGCGCAGCATCGCCTTGGAACCGCAAGGAATTTTCGCGGGGAGGGCCGTGCCGGATGCTCAAGATCCTGATCGTCGAAGACGACAGCCAACTCGCGACCACACTCAAATATCTGGTCGAGGACAATCCGCGCTATCGCGTGGTCGCCATCGCCGACGATCTCGACGGGGCGATCGCGGCGGCCGAAGAGCACCAGCCCGATCTCGCGCTGGTCGACCTTCACCTAGCGCGCGGCAGTACCGGCTTTTCGGTCGCGGTGCGCATGAGCGACTTCAACATCCCCTGTTTCTTCATATCCGGTCGGGCACCGAATTTCCCCATGCCGGATCTGGCCCTGGGCTGTCTGATGAAGCCGTTTACCGCGGAGGACGTGCATCGCAGCCTTGCCGCAGCCGAGGATATGATGCGAGGGCGCGAAGCGCTGCGGCCCAAGATGCCGGTCAACCTGACCCTCTACGACCAGCCCGAGGAAGGGCCCGGCGAGCCGGAGCCCGGCTTTATCCCGTCGCGTCCGTCGCTCAAGACACGGATCGAGCATTGGATCGCGGGAACGCAGGGATAATACGGCGCTTCGGCAATGGATGCCCGACGAGGATTCGAACCTCGATTAACGGAGTCAGAGTCCGTTGTCTTACCATTAGACGATCGGGCAATTGGCAGGGGCGAGCGAATAGGAAGCGTGGCCCGGCGTGTCAACGTCACCACCGCCAGACGGGGCCGCCCGTTGCGCTGGGCGCCGACTTTGGCCTAATGTGGCGCCAAGTCAGCCGCCGGTAGTCCTGGCGGCGAAGGATAGAAATGGGCGTGTTCGAGATGGCGCAGCAGGCCGCCACCCCGCCGACGCCGCGCTTGGGACGCGGCCCGGCACCGAGCGAAGCGGCATCGCCGCCGCGCCGGCACAGCCGCCATACCTATGGAGCGCTTGATCTCGGCACCAACAATTGCCGTTTGCTCATCGCCCGCCCGACGGAGGCCGGATTCACAGTCGTCGATGCTTTTTCGCGGATCGTCCGCCTGGGGGAGGGGCTGTCGGCCAGCGGCAAGCTGAGCGAAGCGGCGATGGACCGCGCCATCGGTGCCCTGGCGGTGTGCGCGGAGAAACTGAGGCGGCGCAACGTCAGCCTGTCGCGATCAGTCGCGACCGAGGCCTGCCGCCGCGCCGCCAATGGCCGCGATTTCGCCGAGCGCGTGCGGCGCGAAACCGGCGTGGCGCTGGAAATCATCGCCCCCGAGGAGGAAGCGCGGCTCGCTGTGCTCGGCTGCCACAAGCTGCTCGAGCCAGGCGGCGGTCCGGCGTTGATCTTTGACATCGGCGGCGGATCGACCGAGCTGGTGCTGGTCGACCACGGCGAGGAAAGCCCGCGGATCCGGGCCTGGTGGAGCGCGCCGTGGGGCGTCGTATCGCTGACCGAGAGCGAGGGCCGCGAGGCGATCGAAGGACCCGAGCGGCTCGCAGCTTACGCACGGATGCGGGCGCGGGCCCGCGGAAGCTTTTCGCGCTTCGTCGAGATGCTTCCCGAGAATCCCAAGGATATCGGCCTGTTGGGGACCAGCGGGACGGTGACCACATTGGCCAGCGTTCATCTGGCGCTCCCCACCTATGACCGCAAGGCCGTCGACGGACTGCAGGTCCCGGTCGAGGCGATGCGCAAAATCTCGACGACGATCGCCGAACTGGACTTCGCCGGCCGCGCCGCACTGCCGTGTATCGGCGCCGAGCGGGCCGACCTGGTGGTGGCGGGGTGCGCCATCCTTGAGGCGATCCTCGACATCTGGCCGGCCGAGCAGATCGGCATCGCCGACCGCGGTATCCGCGAAGGCATATTGCGCTCCCTGATGGCCCGCGATGGCCATCCCCTGTGAAGCGCGTCCGCACCGCCAAGGGGCGCAAGATCGGATCGACCCGCTGGCTCGAACGGCAGCTCAACGACCCCTATGTCCAGCGCGCCAGAGCGGAAGGCTATCGCAGCCGGGCGGCGTACAAGTTGATCGAACTCGACGAGCGCTTCGGCCTCCTCAAGGGCGTCAAGGCGGTGATCGACCTGGGAATCGCTCCGGGGGGCTGGAGCCAGGTCGTCCGCCGTCGTATTCCTGGCGCAACCGTGGTTGGCATCGACTTGTTGCCGACCGACCCGATCGAGGGCGTCACCATCCTCGAAATGGATTTTATGGATGATGCGGCGCCTGAGCGGCTTCGCGCCGCTCTGGGTGGCCCCGCCGACCTGGTGCTCAGCGACATGGCGGCCAATACGGTTGGCCATCCCCAGACCGATCATTTGCGAACGATGGGACTGGTCGAGGCGGGGATGGAATTCGCCGCCGACATGTTGAAGCCGGGCGGCGCCTACGTCGCCAAGGTCCTCGCCGGTGGCGCCGACAATGATCTCGTCGCGGGCCTCAAGCGCCATTTCACCCACGTCAAGCACGCCAAGCCCCCGGCGAGCCGCAAGGATTCGTCCGAATGGTATGTCGTCGCTCAAGGCTTCAAGGGGCGGCGGGACGAGGACGATCAGCAATAGACTTGGTAGGCGCTACGGCCGCTCCGCCGCGCTGGCCAAGGCACGTTGTATCGCCCCGACGCACGGGCGGTCGTGACCGCCCCGGGCCTGCCTGCCGAGCGGTTAGTTGCTGGTGTTGACGGTCAGCGTCTTCACCTTGCCCTCTTCAAGGTAGAATGGCTCGAACGTAACGTTGATCCCGTCGTCATATTTTACGTACGCGGTGTGATTGCCCTCTTTGACCTGGGTCACGCAGAACAGGTTCATCAGCACCGGCCCGCAGCCATAATTCCCGTCGATGTAAAGATGGCCGGTGACGTTGACGTTATTCTGGAACGACACCTGCCCATAGCCGGTCCCAGCGTGGAGCGGAGCGGCCGCCGATAGGCCGATAAGCCAAGGCAGAGCGCGGTTGATCAAGGTCGCCATCAATTCCTCCCCTTCCCGTTTCGGACGCGAGTGCGAACGCGGCAAACTCGGAACGGCGAAGTCGCAATGGGCGACTCGATCCTGCCAACGATCATCTTGAGCTACGCCCATGCGAGCGGCAACTGGTGAAAACGGCACCGAACCGTGATAGGCTTGTTTTGCTCCTGTTTCGTAGTGGCGAGCCCTAGTGAAACCATAGGGGCCAGGCTTTGCGAAGTTCCTGCCCTGATCGACAAAGGGGAGGTGAGATGACCCGAAAGATTCCGCTCGCACTGGCTCTTGTGGCAATGACCGCTGGCCCGTTATCCGCTCAAGGCGGATCCTGCCCCGTCGCGGGATCCTATTCCGTCGTCGGTCGAGTTCCCGGAGCCGTTGGCTCATACCAAGGCGAAGCAATGATCTCGGCGCAAGGGTCGGGCTGTTACATGCGCTGGTACCCGCCGAATGACAGCGAGGGGAGCGGAAGCTACGCGAACGGTGTGCTTACGATCAATTTCACTTTTGCCAACGGCTACAGTGGTGTCGTGCGGTACACCATGGCTCCGAATGGAGAGCTGCATGGGATTTGGTGGATGAACAGCAACGCAAGCAATCAAGGCACCGAAACGCTTCGACGCCATTGACGGTCTAGGCCTTGCGCTTCCGCGCGGCGGCGATAGCCTGCTTGAGCACGTCATAGCCGACGGCCGAATTCATTACCCGGTCGCCGACCACGAACAGTGGCGTTCCGGTGGCGCCCAGCTGCCCGGCGACGGCGAAGTTGCGCTTGAGTTCGGCTTCCTGATCCGGGGCATCGGCGGGCGAAGGAGCCACTCCGGCGACCGCGGCGGCGCGGGCGATCGTCTGCGGGTTCGGCTGCCCCGCGGCATAGAGCGCATCGTGGAAGGCAGCGAATTTTCCGGCCTTCGAAGCAGCCAGCGCGACGCGCGACGCGGCGACGCTCTCGGGACCCAGGATCGGCAGCTCGCGATAGACGATCCGCAAACCCTTGTCCTCGGCGAGCAGCCGCTCGAGGTCGGGGTTGGAGCGGCGGCAGTAAGCGCAGGCATAATCGTAGAAATAGGCGAGCGTGACGTCGGGCCTGGCCGCGCCCTTCCACGACGAATGGAACGGCGTTTCGATTTGACTGCGCGAGGCGGCGAGGGTCGGCGCATATTGGCGGTCGCGCAGCGCGTCGCTGGTCTCGATCAAGATGTCCGGATGGGCGAGCAGCGCCCGACGGACCAGCCGATCGCCGATCGTTGGCGCGGCGAGCAACAGCCCCATCGCGGTCAATGCGGCGCCGACGATGCCTCCGCCAATGGCCACGCCCCAGCGCGATCCGGTCCGGTCAGTCATTCTTGTGCTTCTTGTCCTTTTTGATCGCCGTCTCGGACACCATGGCGATGTCCTGCGCGCGAAGATAGTCGGGACTTCCCACCGACAGCCCGGCCATCGCCGACTTCGCCGCGGACAGCGCGAGCTTGGGATGGTCGATAAGATTCTCGCGCTCGGCCGTGGCCAGCGATGCCCGCGCCGGGTCGCCTTCGCGGTCATAGACGATGCCGAGCTGGAGCCAGGCGAAGGGGTTGTCGTTATCGCGGTTGACCGCGGTCTTGAGCACCTGCTTGGCCTCGGTGAAGTTCTTCGGGTCCTCGGATGCGATCAAGGCGTGGCCGAGCATCACCGCGATCATCGGCTGGTCCGGCGCCCGCGCCACGGCCGCGCGCAGCGGCGCGATCGCCGCCTTGGGATTGCCGCCCTCGAGCAGGGTCTGGCCCTGGAGCTCGAGGAAGAAGGGATCGTCGGGCGCCACGGTCAGTAATGCCTTGACCTCCTGCGCCGCCTTTTCCGGATAGGCGCCACGATGATAAGCGTAAGCGCGCGCATAATGCGCCGGAACACTCTGGTCGCTTTCGGGATATTTCTGAGTCGCCAACTTGGGGTCGAGGTAGCCGATGAGCTTGCCCTTGATCCGGGCGAAGCGGGCCTCGAGCGCCGGGTCGGTTGGCTTCGACCACGCCGGATCGGCCCTGTAATTCTGCTCCAGCGCGGCAATCCGCTCGCTCGACAGCGGGTGGGTGCGGCCGTAGCTTTCGGTGTCCGCGATCGCCAGGCGATATTCCTGGTTCTGGAGCTTCTTGAAGAAATCGAGGCTGCCCTTACCGCTGACCCCCGATTTGGACAGATAAGCGGCGCCGGCCTCGTCGGCGGTAGCTTCCTGGGCACGGCTGAAGCTTAGGAAACTGCCCTGCGCCGCCTGTGCCCCGGCGGCCATGATGCCCACCGCCGCGTCGCCCGCGCCGGCCACCGCGGCGGCCACGCCCAGCACGATCGACAGGATCGAGATGCCGGTCGCGGCACGGACGCCTTCGCCCATGCGGATCGAGTGCCCGCCGGCGACGTGGCCCAACTCATGGGCAATGACGCCTTGCATCTGGTTGGCGTTATCGGCGGCCATCAGCAGGCCGGAATTGATATAAACGACCTGCCCGCCCGAGACGAAGGCGTTGATCTCCTGGTCCTCAAGCAGCACGATGCTGACGCTTTTCGGGTCGAGTCCGGCTGCGACTTCCAGCGGCCTGGCGACGTCCTTGAAGAACAGTTCGGTTTCGCTGTCGCGCAGCACTTCTTGCGCGCTGGCCGCCTGCACCCCCGCAAACAAAGTGATCGACAGCAGCATCGACAGCTGCGCGAGGCGTTGGAACTGGGCTTTCATGCCGTGGCTCCTTCGCGCGTCCCGGCTGAACCTCGAATGAAAGGCCGCCCGCCCCGCGCGGAGCGGGCGGCCTTCAAGTCTATCCGAACGTGCGGTTCCACCAGCCGCGCCGGGCGCCACCATCGGCGTCGTCGCCGTCCGTTTCGGTCGCGGTGGCCACGGCCACGTCGCCATCGTCCGCCTGGGTGGAGCGCGGCGCGCGATCCGCCGCCGAGGCGGCAAGCTTGCGCGCGCGCGGCGCACGGGCCGGCTTGACGGCGGCTTCGGGCACCGGATCGGGTGCTTCCACGACTTTCGCTTCGGCGACCGGTTCGGGGGCAGCCTTGGCCCGCGACCTACGCTTCGGCTTGGCGTCCACTTCCACGACGGCTTCGCCTTGGGCCTCGGCGGCAATCGGGGCGTCGACCGCCGAAGTCTTGCGCGCCCTGGGACGACGGCGA
Organism: Sphingomonas sp.; assembly: GCA_031367995.1. GTDB lineage: Bacteria > Pseudomonadota > Alphaproteobacteria > Sphingomonadales > Sphingomonadaceae > Sphingomicrobium. The sequence goes on along the minus strand of JANLQS010000021.1, from coordinate 11,412 downwards.
GCTTTCGGCGCATCGTCGTCACCAGCGTTCGCCGCGTCGGCTTCCTGCGGCTGTTCCTCGTACACCGGTGTTTCGATCATCGGCGAATCGGTGGCGTTGACGGTGCCTTCTTCGTCGCGCGGCCGATCCCCGCCCGCCCGGCCGCGCCGTCCACGGCCACCCCGGCGGCCACGGCGCGAACTTGACCGTTCGCGCCCTTCGTCATCATCGGCGCTGGAACCGGTTTCGATCGGCCGCTCTTCGCCATCGTTAACCGGCTCGGTGGCACTCGCTTCACGCTCGCCGCGCTCGGCGTCACCTTCCTCGTCGCGGCGATTGCGGTTGCGTCCGCCTCGCCGCCGGCGGCGGCGGCCACGACGGGCATCGCCATCACCGCCTTCGTCGTCACGGCTTTCGCCGCGCGGCTCGCGCGCCCCGCGTTCCTCGCTCTCTTCCTCTTGGTCCTCGTCCTCGAAGATTTCGTCCTCTTCATCGTCGTCGGCGACGATCGGCGTCGATACCGGACGGCGCTGCGGATCGGGGCGGGCGCCGGAACTTTCGACGCTCATCCGCGCGCCTTCGAACGATTCGTCGATGACGATGTCGACGGTCACGCCATATCGCTCCTCGATTTCGGCCAGTTCGGTGCGCTTCTTGTTGAGGACGTAAATTGCTGCCTCGCGGCCGGCCCGCAACAGGATCCGGTCGCCGCGACCGCGCGCGGCCTCGTCCTCGATGATCCTGAGCGCGCTCAGGCCCGACGAGGATGCGGTGCGCATCAGGCCGGTGCCCTCGCAATGGGCGCACGGCTTGGTCGATGCCTCTAGCACACCGGTCCGCAGGCGCTGGCGGCTCATTTCCATCAGCCCGAACGAGCTGATGCGGCCGACCTGAATGCGCGCGCGATCGTTCTTGAGCGCGTCCTTCATCGCTTTCTCGACCTTTCGGACGTGGCCCGATTGCTCCATGTCGATGAAGTCGATGACAACCAGCCCGGCCATGTCGCGCAGGCGCAGCTGACGGGCGATTTCCGCCGCTGCTTCGAGGTTGGTGGCGTAAGCGGTCTGTTCGATATTATGTTCGCGGGTCGATCGGCCGGAGTTAATGTCGATCGACACCAAAGCTTCGGTCGGGTTGATCACAAGGTAACCGCCCGACTTCAGCTGCACGACCGGCTGATACATCGCCGACAGTTGGTCCTCGACGCCGTAGCGCTGGAATACGGGGGTGGGGTCGCGATAGGCGATGACCCGCTTCACATGGCTCGGCATCAGCAGCTTCATGAAGCCGCGCGCCGCTTTGTAGCCGTCGTCGCCCTCGACGATCACTTCGTCGATCTCGCGGTGGTAAAGGTCGCGGATCGCCCGCTTGACGAGATCGCTGTCGCGATAGATCAGCGCCGGCGCCGAGCTGCCGAGTGTGCGCTCGCGGACCTCGTCCCACAGGCGGGCGAGATAATCGAAGTCGCGCTTGATCTCGACCTTGGTGCGCGACAGGCCGGCGGTGCGGACGATCAGGCCCATCGTCGACGGCAATTTGAGGTCCGACATGACCTGCTTCAGCCGCTTGCGGTCGGCACCGTTGGAAATCTTGCGCGAGATACCGCCGCCGTGGCTGGTGTTGGGCATCAGCACGCAATAGCGGCCGGCGAGGCTGAGGTAGGTGGTCAGCGCGGCTCCTTTGTTGCCGCGCTCCTCCTTGACGACCTGGACCAGCAGCACCTGGCGGCGCTGGATGACGTCCTGAATCTTGTAGCGGCGGCGCAGCGACTGGCGCTTCTGACGGAGTTCGTCGGCGGCGCTTTCGTCGACCGGCGAGCGGGCCGAGCCGGTGCCGTCCTCGTCGTGCGCTTCGTCGTCGCCGTTGGCCTCGCCATCGTCGAAGTCGCGGTCGTCGTCCTGGCCGCGGTTGTCGTCATAGGAAGGGCCGGCGTCGTCGTCGCCATATTCGGCCGCGCGCAGCCGCTCTTCCTCGGCGGCATGTTCGGCTTCCTCGGCCAGCAATGCGTCGCGGTCGGCCTTGGGAATCTGGTAATAATCGGGATGGATTTCGGAAAAAGCCAGAAAACCGTGGCGATTGCCGCCATAGTCGATGAACGCCGCCTGGAGCGACGGTTCGACGCGAGTTACCTTGGCGAGATAGATATTTCCCTTGAGCTGCTTGTGCTCAGAGGATTCGAAATCAAATTCGTCGATCCGGTTTCCCTTGACGACTGCAACCCGAGTTTCCTCCGGGTGGCGCGCGTCGATCAGCATGCGCATGGACATTAAAAATTCTCCGGGCGCGCGGGCCGGCCGCTCGGGGCCGGCGGGGCGCGAAAGAAAAGGCCTGGCCGGGCGAACGATCGCCGAACGGGCAGGCGGTTAAAGCGGAAATTGCCTCTGCTGCAGAGACCAGTGCCGGCATACCGGCAACGAACGCGTCGCTCGGCGTGTAAAGCCGGGTGCGAGGGGCGTCCTGTGGTGTCATGAAGCGTCAACCTTGAAAGCCGCGGTTCCGAGCGGGATCGCGGCATCGCCCCGCGTGGCAAGACCATGCGGGACAAATATGGGTTAGCACCCCCGGTTCGACGCCGCAACCATTTGACGCGGAGCCCGCTACGGCTCGATAAGCGAGGCGGGAAAGGGATAGAGTGGCACCCAAAAGGCTGACGGCGGGACTGGTACTTATCGCGATGGTCGGGCTGGTTGTGCTCGCGCTCGGCGCGCTGCTGCTCGATCGCCCTGCGAAGGATAGCGACGCGGCGCTCGTCGGCGAAGCCCGCACCGGGCGGTTGACGGTCGACCTCCCGCAGGCGGTTAGCGACATCAAGGTCAGTGAGGCGCGCGTGCCGGGCCGGCCGATCGTGCTCATCGATCCCGGCCACGGCGGCCGCGACCCCGGCGCGACGGCGGTGTCGGGCACGATCAGCGAGAAACAGCTGACGCTGGCGACCGCGCGCGAGCTTCGCGATCTACTGGTCAGCCGCGGCCGGGTGCGCGTCGCGCTGACCCGCGAAGATGATCGCTATCTGACGCTTGAACAACGCGCTGCGATCGCCCGCCGCCTCGGCGCCGCATTATTTGTTTCGCTTCACATGGACAGTGCGCCAAACCCGCTGGCGCGGGGCGTGACCGTCTATTCGTTGTCCGATGTCGCTTCCAGCGCGGAGGCGGCGCGCTTCGCCGCGGCTGAAAATCGCGCCGGAGGGGCGCTCAGCAGCGATGCCGATGGATCGGTCCGCGCCTTGCTCGCCGACCTCGCCCTGCGCGGCCAGATGGAGCAATCGGCAGCGCTTGCCAACCGGCTCGTGCGGCGCGCTTCGGGGCCGGTTGCCCTGCGCCCCAGGCCGCACCAGTTCGCCTCTTTCCACGTCCTTCGCCGGGCGGAAACGCCGGCGGTACTGGTCGAGGCCGGCTACATCAGCAACGTCGACGATGAGGCAATGCTCGCAACCGCGGCGGGGCGGGGGGCGCTGGTCAAGGCCCTGGCCCAGGCGATCGAGGCCGACATCGCCGCGCGCGGGAACCGCCGATAGGCGTCTTTCGCGGCTCGACGTTAGCGGCTAACGAGGTCGCGACATGCCGTTCGCACCTCTCGCCATGCCCGACCTCGCCGCGCTCAACGCCCGGGTCCACGACCGGTTCGACCCGTGGTTCGCGCGGGTCTGGATTCGCCGGCTGGCGATTGCCGCGAGCACCGGCTTTATCGTGTTCGCGGCGATCTGGGTTTATTTTGCCCACGGCCTGCCGAGCTCGGAATCGCTGCTCGCCTATCAGCCGCCGCTGCCGAGCAATGTCCGCGGCTACGACGGCAACCCGATCGGCAGCTATGCTCGCGAGCGACGGGTCGAGCTGGCCTATGACGAATATCCGCCTTTGGTGGTTAACGCCTTCATCTCGGCCGAAGACAAGACCTTCTTCACGCATGGTGGAATCGACTATCCCGGCCTCGTCGGCGCGGTGTTCGATTATACCAAAAAAACGGTCAGCGGCGGGCGCGCGCGGGGCGGATCGACCATCACTCAGCAGGTCGCCAAATATCTGTTGCAGGACAATAGTTATGCAGTGACGCGCAAGATCCGCGAGGCGATCCTTGCCTTTCGTTTGGAATCGACCCTGTCGAAGCAGCAGATCCTCGAGCTTTACCTCAACTCGATTTTCCTCGGCCGCAATTCCTATGGCGTGCAAGCCGCGGCGCGGGCCTATTTCGACAAGGATGTCGTCGATCTAACTCTGCCCGAGGCGGCCTATCTGGCGGTGCTGCCCAAGGCGCCATCGAACTATGATCCGGTGCGCGCTACCGCAAAGGCCCTCACCCGGCGCAATTACGTGCTGCACGAGATGGCGGCCAACGGCTATATCAGCGCGCCCGCCGCAGCCGCCGCGACCGCCAGCCCGCTCGGCACCATCCGCTACGGCAGCAACGCCAAATATCGTGAACAGGGCGGCTATTTCCTCGAGGACGTCCGCCGCAGCCTACTCGCGCGGTTCGGCGAAAACGCTTCGGACGGACCCAACAGCGTTTACGCCGGTGGGCTGTGGGTCCGCACTTCGATGGTTCCCAAGATGCAGGACGCTGTTGCGGACTCGCTGCGCGAAGGACTCGCCAAATTCGATGGCGGGCGCGGGTGGCGCGACATCGGCCTGTCGGTCGATGCGTCGGGCGACTGGCGAGGCCAGCTTGCCCGCGCTCCGGTCGGCACCGGCTTCCCGGACTGGGCCAAGGCGGCGGTGCTGTCGAAGGACGGTGGCGTCGCGCGCATCGGTTTTGCCGATGGCTCGACGGGGGTTTTACCCGCTTCCGCCGCGCAACAGCCCAAGCGAGGGGTCGGCGGCGCCGCGTTCGGCTATCTCAAGCCCGGCATGGTGATCATCGTCAAGCGGATGGGTGCCGACAGCTACGCTTTACGCTCGGTTCCGGAAATCGGCGGTGGTTTCATCGTCGAAGAAGTCCGCACCGGTCGGGTCCTGGCAATGCAGGGCGGGTTCGACGTGATCGGATCGAGCTACAATCGCGCGACCCAGGCGCTTCGTCAGCCGGGATCGGCATTCAAGCCAATTGTCTACGTCACAGCGCTTGAAAATGGCATGACCCCGGCCTCAATCGTAGTCGATGCGCCGTTTTGCGTTTGGCAAGGTGCCGGCCTCGGCAACAAATGCTTCCGCAACTTCGACGGCAAATATGCCGGCCCCAAGACCATGCGCTGGGGCGTCGAGCAATCGCGCAACCTGATGACCGTTCGCACCGCCTCGCAAACCGGGATGGAGAAGGTCGTTGCGACGGCAGAAACATTGGGGGTCGGCAAATATGACCGGTACCTGTCGATCGCGTTGGGGGCCGGGGACACGACCGTGCTTCGGCTGACCAATGCTTACGCCATCCTCGCCAACCAGGGCCGGCAAGTGAAGCCAACCCTGGTGGACTTCATCCAGGACCGCAATGGCAAAGCGATCTACCGCGCTGACAACCGCTGCCAGGTGATGGAGGGCTGCAATGCGCCGGACTGGGACGGTCGGGCGATGCCGCGGCCGCCGATCCGCGCCAAGCAATTGCTCGAACCCCAGGCCGCCTACCAGATGGTTCACATCATGGAAGGGGTCATCCAGCGCGGCACCGCTACGGTATTGCGGGATCTCGACCGGCCGATGTTCGGCAAGACCGGGACTACATCGGGTCCAACCAACGTGTGGTTCGTCGGCGGCACGCCCGACATCGTTGGCGGCGTTTACCTGGGCTATGATCAGCCGCGGCCACTGGGCGGCTACGCTCAGGGCGGGCGCATTGCCGCGCCGGTGTTCAAGCAATTCGCCCAAGCCGTGCTCAAGGACATGCCCAAGACGCCGTTCGTCGCCCCGGCCGGGATTCGCATGGTTCGGGTCGATCGCGCCACCGGCAAGCGTGTGTTTGGTGACTTCCCGACCAGCGAGGATCCCAAGTCGTCGGTTATCTGGGAAGCGTTCCAGCCCGAAACCGAGCCGCGCCGATCATTCCGCCGGAGCGTCGATCTGGCCACCGCCCAGCTCGGTCAGGGTCAGGGCGGGGCCAGGCCGGGCGGGCGTCGTCCGCAAGGCCAGGCCAAACCAAAACCCCCCGCCGACGGCGAATTCTTGCAAAGGCAGGGCGGCATCTATTAGGCGCTCCCCAGTCTCCAGCAGGAAACTTGACCATGCGCGCTGAAGCACAAGACCATATCGATCAGATCAACGCCGCGACCGCGCTGCTGCGCCGGTTCCTCGATTGGGACCGGGCGCTCAAGCGGCTCGAGGAATTGAATGCGCGGGTCGAGGACTCGACTTTGTGGGATGACCCCAAGGCCGCTCAAGGGGTGATGCGCGAGCGCCGCCGGCTCGATGAAGCGATTGAGGCGACGCGCAAGATCGAACGCGAACTGTCGGACACGGTCGAACTGATCGAAATGGCCGAGGCTGAAGGCGACTCCGCGCTGGTCGACGATGGCAGCCGTGTCCTCGCCGACCTCGCCGAGCGGGCCGAAAAGGACAAGGTCGCGGCGCTGCTGGCCGGGGAGGCCGACGCCAACAACAGTTATATCGAAATCAATGCTGGCGCCGGCGGCACCGAGAGCCAGGACTGGGCCGGGATGCTGCAGCGGATGTACACTCGCTGGGGCGAACGCCACGGGATGACGGTCGAGCTGGTCGATCACCACGCCGGTGAACAGGCGGGCATCAAGTCGGCGACCATCCTGATCAAGGGCGAGAACGCTTACGGCTATGCCAAGACCGAAGGCGGCGTCCACCGCCTCGTCCGCATCAGCCCCTACGACAGCTCGGCCCGTCGCCACACCAGCTTCGCCAGCGTGTGGGTCTATCCCGAGGTCGACGACGACATCGACATCGAGATAAACGAGAGCGAGCTGCGCATCGACACCTTCCGCGCCAGCGGCGCCGGCGGTCAGCACGTTAATACGACCGACAGCGCGGTCAGGATCACCCACATCCCGACCAACATCGTCGTCCAGTGCCAGAATCAGCGCAGCCAGCACAAGAATCGCGCCGAGGCGATGAAGCAGTTGAAGGCCCGGCTATACGAAGCCGAACTGCAGAAACGCGAAGCCGAAGCCAGCGCCAGCGCTGCGTCGAAAACCGACATCGGCTGGGGCCACCAGATCCGCAGCTACGTCCTTCAGCCCTACCAGCTGGTCAAGGATTTGCGCACCGGTGTCATCTCGACCGCGCCGATGGACGTGCTCGACGGCGATCTCGACCGGTTCATGGCCGCCGCTCTGTCGCAACGGGTGACGGGGGAAAAGGTCGAGGTCGAGGATGTCGATTAGATTCGAAGGCGCCCTCGGCCTGGTCGTTTTGCTCGCCGCTTGCCATCCGACCGCGGTCGCCAACCCTTTCCCCGACGCCGGGCGCGACGTGGCGCCGATCGTGTCCGATCAATTCTCCACCGAGGATGCGCGCGACCGATTGGGCGAGGCTGAGGAAGTGATGCGCCTGGCCGGGGTGCGCAACGGCATGTCAGTCGCCGACATCGGCGCGGGGGAGGGTTATTACACCGTCCGCCTGTCGCCCGCGGTCGGGCGCGGCGGCCGCGTATTAGCCGAAGATATCGTCCCTGAAACGCGCGACCTGTTGGGCCAGCGGGTCCAGCGCGAGGGGCTCGACAATGTCTCGGTGCGGCTCGGCCAGCCCGACGATCCGCGGCTGCCGCCGGCGTCATTCGATCGGATCTTCCTCATCCACATGTATCATGAAGTGACGTCGCCCTACGCCTTCCTGTGGCACTTGCGTGGCGGCCTGGCGGCCGGCGGCGAAGTGGTGGTGGTGGACGCCAATCGGCCAGTGCGCCGGCACGGCATGCCGCCAGCGCAGCTTCGTTGTGAAATGGGGGCGCTTGGTTTCGAGCCGTCCCGTCAGGCGACTTTGAGTGGCGGCGAGGCCTATTTCATGGTCTTTCGCATTGCCCGCCCGCGTCCGGCCCCAGTGGACATCAAGCCATGTAAGCCGCAGCCCTGAAGCCAGTCGATGGATCGTCGTAACGGGGCCGGGGGTAGCAGAGAGAGGGTGCCACGCGGCGGCTCGGCGAACGCTTAGAGCAGACCCATCCGGCGAAAACTGCGGCATTCGCCAGCGCCGAAGATCAAGTGATCGACAATCGCTAGGTCGATCGCTTCCGCGGCCAAGGTTAGCCGGCGCGTGGCACGGCAGTCGGCATCGCTGGGAGAAGCGTCGCCGCTGGGGTGATTATGCGCCAGGACGATGCCCGCGCTGCCGAGCCGGGCCGCATCGTTGATGATGTCGCGCACCGGCAATTCCACCGACTCCGGCCCGCCCTCATGGCTCGACACTTGCATGCACCGCGCCTCGGCATCGAGATGGGCGACCCACAAGCGTTCCGCCTGGTCGTCGGCCTTGCTGGCGCCCCTCGCGCCCTTGGCCGGGTGGGATTCTTCAAAACAGTGGGCGAAGAAGCGGCTGGCCGCCTCATGGCCATTCAATCGAGCAGGACGTTCGGCACGCTGATAACGCATGTCGGTTAGCTAGGCGCGCCGCCCGCATCCACCTAAGTCAACCAAGTCCGAATAGGAGGGAATGCCCCGCCCAATCGCCGCTTTACGCCGGACGTGGGCGGGCTAGAGATGGGGCATGCGCAATTATCTCGATCTCATGCAGCAGATCCTCGACGAGGGGGTCGAACAGAGCGATCGCACCGGAACTGGCACTTTGTCGCTGTTCGGGGCGCAACTGCGTTTCGACCTCGCACGGGGCTTCCCGCTGCTGACGACGAAAAAGCTCCATTTACGATCAATCATCGTCGAATTGCTGTGGTTTCTGCGCGGTGACACCAACGTCCGCTGGCTCCAGGAGCGAAAGGTCGCCATCTGGAACGAATGGGCCGACGAGAATGGGGACCTGGGTCCCGTCTACGGCAAGCAATGGCGGGACTGGGAGGCTGCTGACGGGCGTCACATCGACCAGATACGCAATCTCATCGACCTGATCCGCCGCGATCCATCGTCGCGCAGGCAGATCGTCACCGCGTGGAATCCCGGGGAAATCGACCGCATGGCCCTCGCCCCGTGCCATTGCGTGTTCCAGACCCAGGTTGCGGCCGGCCGGCTCAACCTCCAACTTTACCAGCGCAGCGCGGATTTTTTCCTCGGCGTGCCGTTCAATATCGCCTCTTACGCACTCCTCACTCACATGCTCGCCCGCGAATGCGGGCTGGAGCCGGGCGTGTTCGTGTGGACCGGCGGGGACGTCCATCTTTATTCCAATCACCTCGACCAGACCCGGCTCCAGCTTGGCCGCGCCCCCCGCGAGTTGCCGCGGCTCGTCATCCGCGACCGCGGCCAGGCGATCGATGGTTATGACCCGGAGGATTTCGCGTTTGAAGCTTATGATCCGCATCCCCACATCGCCGCGCCCGTCGCGGTCTAGGCACATTGCGTCACCGTGACGGCACCGATCCGATGCTCCTGCGTTCGTTCATCGTGAAGACAGGAGAGAAGATCATGGTTCGCAAGCTGATGACCTTGGCATTGATCGGTGCAAGCCTCACCATTGCCGCGTGCAATACCGTTCGGGGCGCCGCGGCGGACGTCAATTCGGCGGCCAATGCAGTCGACAACGCCACCTGATTGGGGCCATGGTCGTTACGCCAACACAAGGAGTTCGATCATGGTTCGTAAGGTAATCACACTGGTGCTCATCGGTGGGGCAATGGCAATTGCCGCCTGCAACACCGTTCGCGGTGCCGCGACGGACGTCAATTCGGCGGCCAATGCGGTCGACAACGCGATGCATTAAGTGCCGCGGATGGCCAACTGGTCATCGCGATCAAGGAAAACCCCGCCGACATCGCTGCCGGCGGGGTTTTTTTGACCAATGCCGCCCGAGCGGCGTGAGCATTTAGGTTTCCAGATAATCCCCGGCGTCGGCGTCGGTACCGTGGCCCGACGGGGCGACGCTGGCCAGAGGATCGCATTGAACCGCGGCTTCGGGACCTTGGGCCAGTTCCGCTGCATGCTCCTCGGCGGCGCTGTCGGGGGCGATCAGCGCTTCCTGGATCTTGCGTTGGGCGGCGCGCAGCGACGCGTCACGGCTCGACGCCGCGACCCGCAGGCGGTTCATGCCGGCGCCCGTACCCGCCGGGATGAGCCGACCGACGATGACATTTTCCTTAAGGCCGTTGAGCGTGTCGATCTTGCCCTGGACCGAAGCTTCGGTGAGCACCCGGGTAGTTTCCTGGAACGAAGCCGCCGAGATGAAGCTGCGGGTCTGCAGGCTCGCCTTGGTGATGCCGAGCAGCACCGGACGCCCTTCTGCGGGCTTCTTCTTTTTCTCGAGCTTGGAGTTGATCTCGTCCATCTCCTCGCGGTCGACCTGTTCGCCGGCGAGAAGAACGGTATCGCCGCCGTCGGTGATCTCGACCTTCTGCAGCATCTGGCGAACGATCACCTCGATGTGCTTGTCGTTGATCTTCACGCCCTGCAGTCGATAGACTTCCTGGATCTCGGTGACGAGATATTCGGCCAACGCGACGACGCCGAGCACTTCGAGGATATCGTGCGGATCGGGCGAGCCGCCGACGAGATTGTCGCCGCGCTTGACGTAATCGCCTTCCTGAACGTCGATCACCTTCGACTTCTGGACGAGGTACGGGACCTCCTCCGACCCGTCGTCGGGGATGATCACGATCTTGCGCTTGGCCTTGTAGTCCTTCTTGAAGCTGACCTTGCCAGAAACCTTGGCGATGATCGCCGCGTCCTTGGGCTTGCGGGCTTCGAACAGCTCGGCGACGCGCGGCAGACCGCCGGTGATGTCGCGCGTCCGGGCCGCTTCGCGCGGCATCCGGGCGAGCACTTCGCCGGCCTCGACCGTGGCCCCGTCCTCGACCGCGATGATCGCGCCGGGGAGCAGGCGATAGAGCGCGCCCTCGACCTGATCCGGCCCCAGCAGGGTCAGGCGGGGGCGCAGGTCTTCCTTCTTAGACTTGGCGAGATCGTCGGTCACCACCCGCTGGGTGATGCCGGTCGATTCGTCGGTCTGCTCGGCCAGCGTGCGGTTGTCGATGACGTCCTGATACTTCACGATGCCGGCGCGCTCGGTGATGACCGGGCTGAACGACGGATCCCACTCGGCGATGCGGTCGCCACGGCTGACGATGTGCCCGCTTTCGACCATCAAATGCGCGCCGTACGGAATGCGGTGCGTCGAAAGCTCGCGACCGTCCATGTCGAGGATTGCGATTTCGCCCGAGCGCGACAGCGAGATGTGGCGGCTGCGCGGATCGGTGATCGTCGGCATGTCGCGAAGCTCGATGGTGCCGTCGACCGGCGCCTCGAGGTTCGACTGCTCGTTGAGCTGCGCCGCGCCGCCGATGTGGAACGTCCGCATCGTCAGCTGGGTGCCGGGCTCGCCGATCGACTGGGCGGCGATGACGCCGACCGCCTCGCCGATATTGACCGGCGTGCCGCGCGCC
>JANLQS010000003.1:0-18451 GCA_031367995.1 Sphingomonas sp. | reverse complement strand
GGCCTGCCCGCCGTGCGGATGCTCGGTGGTGTTGTAGAGGTGAAGCGCGCGCATCTGGTCGCGACCCAGCGGCCCGCGCGGGATCATCCGCTCGACCGCCTTTTCGAGCACGCGCTCGGGGAAGCGGCCCTCGAGCACCTTGCCCGCGGTCGTTTCCTTGAGGCCCCCGGCATAACCGGTGTGCTTGTAATAGATTTTCTGGTCGAGCTTGCGGCCGGTGAATTTCACCTTGTCGGCGTTGATGACGACGACATGGTCGCCGCAATCGACGTGCGGGGTGAAGCTCGGCTTGTGCTTGCCGCGCAGGATGTTGGCGATGATCGACGCCAAGCGTCCGACCACCAGGCCATCGGCATCGATCAGATGCCAGTTTTTCACCACGTCAGCCGGTTTGATCGACTTGGTGGTCTTCATCAGCGCCTTCATGGGCGTGGACCTCATCAAAAAAGGAAGCGCCGCCGAAAGGGCAGCGCTGTCGAGCGGCCTAATGATGAGGAGCGGCGATTTTGTCAAGCAATCCGGGCGGTTGCTGACGGGTAAAATGTTACCGGGAGACGGTTTCGGCCTCGACCCAGTCGCCGAACGCGGCGGGCAATCGCTCGATCGGCCACACCGCGATGGCGGGGTTTTCGTAACTGTGGAAGTCGGTCACCCGGGCGATCAGCGCGTCGGCGCGGTCCGTTGTGGTCTTGAACAGGGCCGGAGTCTCGGTCGCCGTCTCGATCGCGCCCTGCCAATGGTAGATGCTGTGGCACGGGCCGAGGATGTTGACGCAGGCGGCGAGGCGGGCCTCGACGATCGCCCGGCCGATCCGACCGGCCTCCTCGGCGTCCGCGAAGACGGCGTAGACGGTGACGACGCTCAGGGCCGGCGTCCGACGACGTGCGCGCCGTTGGTGACGGCGAGGACAAGCAAGGCGCCGACCGCCTGGTGAAGCACCGCCAGCACCAGGGGCACGCCAGCCATGACGGTGGCGATGCCGAGCAGGATCTGGGTGCCGAACGCGATGTGGATGAAGGTCGCGGCGCGCTTGTCGAGCGGCTTCACGCGGCGCGCGAACAGGACCAGCAGCACGACCACCACCCACGCCCACCAGCGGTGCAGGAAGTGGATCAGGAAGGGATCGTGGGTGAGGGCGAAAGCGACCCCGTTCGACCAATCGATGCCGGCCGGCACGAACCGCCCGTTCATCAGCGGCCAGCTGCTGGCGACCGGCCCGGCCCGCAGCCCCGCGACCCACGCGCCGAGCATCAGCTGGAGCGCCAGCGCGGCCAGCGTCAGCGCGGCGAAGCCGGTGAGGCGGGCGGGGCGGTCCTGTCCGGTGCGCGAAAGCTGCTTCAGGTCGAGCGCTGTCCAGGCGAGGCCGGCCATGGTGAATAACGCCAGCAGCAAATGCGCCGACAGGCGGAAATGGCTGACCTCGGTGCGGCCGGCGAGGCCAGACTGGACCATGAACCAGCCGAGCGCGCCCTGCGCCGCGCCGAGCGCGAGCAAGGCGACGAGGCGCAGGCCATAGCCGCGCGGGATCGCCCGGCGAATGGCGAACCAGGCGAGCGGCAAAGCGAAAGCGAGGCCGATCACCCGCCCGAGCAAGCGGTGAACCCACTCCCAGAAGAAGATGAATTTATATTCGGCCAGCCCCATGCCGGCCGGGCCGCTGACCTGCCGATATTGCGGGGTCGCCTGGTACAAAGCGAAGGCGCGGTCCCATTCGGCCGCAGTGAGTGGCGGGAAGGCACCGCTGATCGGCTTCCACTCGGTGATGCTGAGGCCGCTTTCGGTCAACCGGGTGATGCCGCCGACGACGACCATCGCGAACACCAGCCCGGCGACCATCCACAGCCAGTGCGACAGGGCCAGCGGCCAGGGAGCGCGGACGGCGGCGGGGGCGACGGCGGTTTGCGGGGGCGAATCCATGATCGCCCCGCGCTATGGCGGCTTTGCAACGCCTTGCCAATAACCGCCGCGGCGGATCAATGTGATATTGTCACTTCGACTTTGCGACGTTATATCACGCGCCATGCAGCCGCTCGCCATCCCCAACACGCGCCTCGACCGCATGGCCATCGGCCTGAGCGGGCTGTGCCTGGTGCATTGCCTCGGGACGACCGTGTTGCTGGCGCTGATGGCGACCGCCGGGGGATTTCTCGGCAATCCATTGATCCACGAAGTCGGGCTGTCGCTGGCGATGGTCATGGGCGCGCTCGCGCTCGGGCGGGGGATCGACCAGCACGGCTACACCGTGCCCAGCGCGGTCGGCGGTCTCGGCCTCGGCGTGATGGCCGGGGCGCTGACCCTGCCGCACGACGGCGGCGAAGCATTGTATACGGTGATCGGGGTCAGCATCCTCGCGCTCGGCCACCGCCTCAATTATATCGCCGCCGAATAGGGCCGCCCGCCTTGCCGCGAACCGGCGCGGGCCTTATCTGTGTTTCATGGGCGCCCACCATCATCACCTTCACCAAGGCGAGTCGCTGCGTGACGCCGCCGAGCAGCAGCTGAAAGCGCGCGGCGAGCAGTGGACCGAGATGCGCGCCGCGGTGTTCGAGGCGCTGGCCGAATTCGACAAGCCGGCGTCGGCCTATGACATCGCCGAAGCGGTATCGAAGCGGCTCGACCGGCGGATTGCGGCCAACAGCGTCTACCGAATCCTCGACCTGTTCGTGACGACCAATCTGGCGATGCGTGTCGAAAGCGCCAACGCCTACGTCGCCAACGCCCATCCCGGCTGCCTTCACGACTGCATTTTCCTGATCTGCGACACGTGCGGGTCGACCAGCCATATCGACGACGACAAATTGTCAGGCGGCGTGCGCGATGCCGCCGCAGCCGCCGGTTTCGAGGCCGTCCGCCCGGTCATCGAGGTTCGCGGCAAGTGCGGGACGTGCGACTGAGGCTGGATAAGCCCACAGTAAGGGGTTAGGGCGAAACCATGTCCGATCGCCCTTCGACGCCGCTGCTCGACACCATCCAATCGCCCGCCGACATCCGCAAGCTGCAGAAGGCCGAGTTGCCGCAGCTCGCCGACGAGCTTCGCCGGGAGATGATCTCCGCGGTGTCGGTCACCGGCGGGCACCTCGGCGCCGGGCTCGGCGTGGTCGAGCTGACGGTCGCCATCCACCATGTGTTCAATACGCCCGACGACAAATTGATCTGGGACGTCGGCCATCAGGCCTATCCGCACAAGATCGTCACCGGCCGGCGGAATCGCATCCGCACGCTGCGCCAGGGCGGCGGCCTCAGCGGCTTTACCAAGCGCAGCGAGAGCGAGTACGACCCGTTTGGGGCGGCGCATTCGTCGACCTCGATCTCGGCCGCCCTGGGTTTTGCCATCGCCAACAAGCTCAGCGATCGTCCGGGCCGGGCGATCGCGGTGATCGGCGACGGGGCGTTGAGCGCGGGAATGGCGTATGAGGCGATGAACAACGCCCAGGCCGCGGGCAACCGGCTGATCGTCATCCTCAACGACAATGACATGTCGATCGCGTCGCCAGTCGGCGGCCTGTCGCATTATCTCGCGCGGCTGGTGTCGTCGGGCAAATATCTGACCGTCCGCGATTTTGCCCGGCGGGTCTTCCGCCATATGCCGCGCGGGGTCGAATCCGCCGCGCGCAAGGCCGAGGAATTCGCCCGCGGCATGGCCACCGGCGGCACCCTGTTCGAGGAATTGGGCTTTTACTACGTCGGCCCGGTCGACGGCCACGACGTTCAGGGGCTGGTCGAGATCCTCGAGAATGTCCGCGATACCGACGAAGGCCCGATCCTGGTCCATGTCGTGACCAGGAAGGGCAAAGGCTATGGCCCGGCCGAGGCGTCGGCCGACAAATATCATGGCGTGGTCAAGTTCGACGTGGTCTCGGGCAAGCAGGACAAGGGGCCGGGCGGCGGGCCGCCAAGCTATACCCAAGTGTTCGCCGACGCGCTGACCGCCGAGGCGCGGCGCGACCCGAAAGTGGTGGCGATCACCGCGGCGATGCCGTCGGGCACCGGGCTCGACCGGTTCGGCGCCGAATTCCCCGAGCGGATGTTCGATGTCGGTATCGCCGAGCAGCATGCCGTGACCTTCGCCGCCGGCCTCGCCGCGCAGGGCATGCGGCCGTTCTGCGCGATTTATTCGACTTTCCTCCAGCGCGCCTATGACCAATTGGTCCACGACGTCGCAATCCAGAATTTGCCGGTGCGTTTCGCCATGGACCGCGCCGGACTGGTCGGCGCCGACGGCTGCACCCACGCCGGATCGTTCGACCTCGCTTACCTCTGCACCCTGCCCAATCTGGTGGTCATGGCGGCGGCCGACGAGGTCGAGCTGACCCACATGGTTCACACCATGGCGATGCACGATACCGGGCCGATCGCGGTGCGCTATCCGCGCGGCAACGGGCGCGGCCTGGCGATGCCGGCGACTCCGCAGCGGCTGGCGATCGGCAAGGGCCGCATCGTCAAGGACGGCAAGACCGTCGCGATTCTGTCGCTCGGCACGCGGCTCGAGGAGGCCGAGAAAGCGGCGGCCATGCTCGAGGCCAAGGGGCTGTCGACGACGGTCGCCGACTTGCGCTTCGCCAAGCCGCTCGATGTCGAGCTGATCCGCCGCTTGCTGACCACTCACGAAGTCGCGGTGACGATCGAGGAGGCAGCGATCGGCGGGTTCGGCGCGCATGTCCTGACACTGGCCAGCGACGAGGGCCTGATCGACGCCGGATTGAAGCTGCGCACGATGCGCCTGCCAGACCGCTTCCAGGATCATGACAATCCGGTGAAGCAATATGATGAGGCGGGATTGAACGCGCCGCATATTGTCGAAACGGTGTTGAAAGCGCTGCGCCGCAACGACCTCAGCGTCGGTGCCGATGCGGGAGCGATCGCCTGAGCCTGGGCATGTGGCTGGTGTCCGGAGCGCTGGCGCTGGTCGGGCTGTTTTTCGCCACGATGCCGATCGCCAGGCGCCGCCACGCCCATCTTGCGCAAAAGCGCAAGCGCTTGGATTCAGGTGGTTTTATCGCCGCGATGGAAACTGCAACAGTGTCCGAAACCACCGCGCGGTTCCTGTGGAAACAGCTCCAGCTCTTCTACTACGCGCCCCTCGCCCCGCACCCCGACGACCGGCTGGAAAGCCTGATCGCGGTCGACCGGCCGGAGATTGACGGGCTGGTCAACCGCTTCTGGACGACCATGCGCGGCGGCGATCCGTTCCCGAGCCGCGCCCCACTCGGCGACGACCCGACCGTCGCCGAACTCGGCCGCCACCTCGACCGCCTCGCCGGCTGGACCGTGCTGCGGGCGGCGTGAAACAGCGCGCCGATCTGCTGCTGGTCGCCCAGGGGTTGGCCGACAGCCGCACCCGGGCGCAGGCGTTGATCCTGGCGGGGGCGGTGTTCGTCGGCGATCGGCGGGTGGCCAAGGCGGGCGACCTCCTGCCTGTGGATGCCGCGCTGACGGTCAAGGGGCGCGACCATCCGTGGGTATCGCGCGGGGGCGTCAAGCTTGACCATGGGCTGGAGCATTTCGGGTTCGACGTGACGGGCGCCGTGGCGCTCGACGTCGGCAGTTCGACGGGCGGATTCACCGACGTGTTGTTGAGCCGGGGCGCGGCGAAGGTCTATGCGGTCGACGTCGGCACCAACCAACTGGCGTGGACGCTGCGCAACGACGAACGGGTGATCGTCCACGAGCAGACCAACGCACGCGCGCTGACCCGGGCGATTGTCCCCGAACCGGTCGACATCGTGGTGTGCGACGCCAGCTTCATCGGCCTCGCCAAGGTGCTCGACGCGGCGCTCGGTCTGGCGCGGGCGGGGGCAGTGCTGGTGGCGCTGGTCAAGCCGCAGTTCGAGGCCGGACGCGGCGAAGTCGGCAAGGGCGGTGTGGTGCGTGATGCCGCCGTCCACCAAAGGGTGTGCGACCAGGCGGCGGCATGGGTCGCGGGCAAGGGATGGCGCGTTGTCGGGGTCGAACCAAGCCCGATCACCGGACCCGAAGGCAATGTCGAGTTCCTGCTCGGCGCGATCAAGGGGGATGAGGATGACGACTGAGGCGAAGCGCGACGACCGCGGCATCTGGAAAAGGGCATTATGGCTGGTGCCGCTGATCGTGGTGCTCGGCTCGCTGTCGGGGATCGTGTCCAACAGCGGCTATGCCAACGGCTGGTTCGCAGGGCTGCAAAAGCCGAGCTTCATGCCGCCCGGCTGGGCGTTCGGCGCGGCGTGGACGGCGCTGTACACGATGCTCGCGTTGGCATTGGCGACGGTGCTCAACGAGCCACGGTCCAAGGAGCGGACCACGGCGGTGACGTTGTTCGTGACGCAGCTGGTGCTCAATTATCTGTGGTCGCCGGTGTTTTTCGCCTTGCACGACATCAAGCTGGCCAGCGCCTTGCTGTTCGCCATCCTGCTGGTGTCGGCCATCACCGCTGGCAAATTCTGGCGGCTGCGGCCACTGGCGGGGGCGCTGATGCTTCCCTATCTAGCATGGCTGACGTTCGCGAGCGTGCTCAACCACGCGATCGACACACTCAATCCCGGGGCCGGCGAAAGCCTGCTCGTCAAACTGGCCGGAGGCTGATCATGCAATCCGAAAACCGCTTGTTCGAAGACTTGGTCAAGATGATGAACGGCGCCGCCGGGACCTTCGCCGGCATGGGCCGCGAGGCCGAGGCGTCGATGCGCGACAAGATGCGCGAATGGGTCGGCGGCGTCGACATGATCAGCCGCGACGAGTTCGAGGCGGTCAAGGCGATGGCGGCCACGGCGCGCGACGAGAATGAAGCGCTCAAGAAGCGCATCGCCGCGCTCGAGGCCGCGGCCAAGCCGAAAGCGTCGAAAGCGCCGCGCGCGGGAGCCTGACCCTGGCCGATCCGATCGAACAGGAAGAGCGCGACGATGGCGCGCCGATCGACGTGCTCGAACAATATTTCGAGGCGCGCGGCTGGGCGTGCGAGCGCACCGGCGAGGGCGAAATCATCGCCTCGGCGAGCGGCAGCTGGGCGCAATATGAGCTGCGCGGCGTGTGGCGCCCGGACGACCAGGTGCTGCAATTCCTCGCCTTCCCTGACATCAAGGTCGGACCCGAAAAGCGCGGCGAAGTGTATGAGACGCTCGGCCTGATCAACGAGCAATTATGGCTCGGCCATTTCGAACTGTGGTCGGGCTCCGGCATGGTCGTGTTCCGCCACGCGACGCTGGTCGGCGAGGGCGACGGACTCAGCTTCGAGCAAGCGGAAGCCATCGCCGAAGCCGCGATCGAGGAGTGCGAGCGCTTCTATCCGGTGTTCCAGTTCGTGCTGTGGGGCGGCAAGTCGCCGGCCGAGGCGATTTCCGCTGCGCTGATCGACACCGTGGGAGAGGCGTGAGCGTCCGCTTCCCCACACCGGCGTGGCTGTCGGGATGCGGCAATATGGCGGGAGCGATGATCGCCGGCTGGCGCAAGGCCGGGGTCGACCTTGGCGGCGTCATCGCGATCCGGCCGAGCGGGGTGCCCGTGGAAGGCGTCCATACACTGATCGACTATCCCGACGGCGAAGTTCCCAAATTCGTGATGCTCGGCTTCAAGCCGCAGAAGCTCGACGATGTCGCGCCGTTGCTGGCGCCGCGCTGCGGGGCGGAGACTTTAATCGTGTCGCTGCTCGCCGGGGTCGAGGTCGCCAGCTTGCGGACGCGCTTTCCCAACGCCCGCGCAATCGTCAGCGCGTTGCCGAACCTGCCGGTCGCGATCGGCAAGGGGGTCATCGCGCTGTACGGCGATGAAGAGGGGCTGGACGAGGTTGCGGCGCTGATGCGCCCACTCGGGCTGGTCGTTTCCAACGCGACCGAAGCGGGACTGGCCGCGGTCGGCGCCATCGCCGGGGCCGGGCCGGCCTATGTCGCGCGCTTCGCCGAGGCGCTGGCCGCCGCCGGCTCCGCGCATGGGGTCGAGGCCGACGCGCTGGCGATTGCGGTACAGACGCTGGCCGGCACGGCGGCGCTGATGCAGGCGACGGGGGAGGACGGTGCCGCGCTCGCCAAGCGGGTGGCGAGCCCGGGCGGGACGACGCAGGCCGGGCTCGACGTGCTCGACGGGGGCGATGCGCTCGCCCGGCTGGTCGAGGCAACGATCGCCGCCGCCATCGCCCGCGGCCGCCAGCTCGCTGTCGCCGCCGCCGCGGTTGATAAACCGGCTTCGCTCGCCTAGCGGTGCGCTCGATTTGAAAGCGGGGACAATGGCGGACGAACGCACTTTCGACGATCGCGACGGGTGGATCTGGTTCGACGGGAAGCTGGTGCCGTGGCGCGAGGCGAACGTCCACATCCTGACCCATGCGCTGCATTATGCGTCGTCGGTGTTCGAAGGGCAGCGCGCCTACAACGGCACGATCTTCCGCCTGACCGACCATAGCACTCGGTTGCGTCAGTCGGCGGAGTTGCTGGGGTTCGACATCCCGTGGTCGGTGGAAGAGATCGACGCCGCCTGCAAGGAAGTGCTCAGCGCCAACGGCATGACCGACGCCTACATGCGCCCGGTCGCGTGGCGCGGGTCGGAACAGATGGGCGTGGCGGCCAAGGGCACCAAGCCGCACCTCGCCATCGCCGCATGGCATTGGGGCAAATATTTCGACCCGGCCAAGGCCGCCAAGGGCATTCGCCTCGACATCGCCCCGTGGCGGCGCCCGGCGCCTTACACCGCGCCGGTGCACAGCAAGGCGGCCGGCCTTTACATGATCGCCACTTTGTCGAAGCAGCACGCCGACGGGCGCGGTTTCGACGATGCTTTGATGTTCGACTGGCGCGGCCAGGTAGCGGAAGCGACCGGGGCCAATGCTTTCTTCATTCGCGACGGCAAGCTGTACACGCCGACGCCCGATTGCTTCCTCGACGGCATCACGCGGCGGACCGTGATGGGCCTCGCCGAGCGGCGCGGGGTCGAGGTGATCGAGAAAGCGATCTGGCCCGAGGAGCTGGAAAGTTTCGAACAATTCTTCCTCACCGGCAGCGCCGCCGAGGTCACGCCCGTCCAGTCCGCCGGGCCGTGGAGTTTCGAGGTTGGCGCGCTGTCACTCCAGCTCCAGCGCGACTATGACGACCTCGTCAACGGCAAAGCGATCAACTTTTAGGTTGGTTATAAGGGGCTTATCAGTTCACACTTTCTTTCAACCTGCTATTGCAATGGTCGAAGGTTAATGGATGTAGCGGGGGTCTAGCGTGTTGGTGGTGCGCGGTACGCGTCGGATCATGACAAGTTGATCGGGGCCAACGGCCTGCTTCCACGCGCTTCGCTGCGCGAGGTGTTCAACGTGCACGAGCCACGCGATGCGCGTGGTCGCGCGGTGCGCCGGGCCCAGCTCGACAATTTCGTCCGCCTTGTCCCGATCACCGTCCTCGTCCAGTTGATCACCGCCGGCGTGCTGGTCGCGTCGTTTCGCGACAATGTCGACAGCCTGTGGCTGGGCCTGTGGTTCGGCGGAGCGGTCGTCCTGTGCTTCGCCCGCCTGGCGCGGGCGCTGCGCCTGCGCATCGATGCCGATTATGCGCGGACCAACCCGCCAAGCCTGCTCAAGATCTGTTTGATCGTCAGCGTGTTGGCGGCGATGTGGCTGGTGCCGCCGATCTTCTGGTTCGACGCGGCCGGCCCGGGCGAGCGTTTGTTCCTGTGCGTCCTCGCCGCCGCGCTCATCAGCGCCGGCACGGTGACCATGGTGTCGGTCCCGCCGGCGGCGGTTTGCTACATCGGGATCATGCTGGTGTCGTGCCTGACGATCACGTGGAAGCTCGGCAACACGCCACTGATGATCTTGTCGGTGATCTACGCGGCCATGCTGGTCGGTGCGATCATCACCAATTCCCGCCAGTTCATCGCCAACGTCCGCGCCACGCTCGACCTCGAGGAGCGCGGCGAGATCATCCAATTGCTGCGCGAATTCGAGGCGGCCGGGTCGGGCGGTTTGTGGGAGCTCGATTCAGAGCTCGTCATCACCAACATCTCGGTCGAGCTGGCCGAGGCCATCGACCTCACCACCGATCAGATCGTCGGCCTTCATTGCAGCGACCTGCTCGATCCTGAAAACCGGGCGATCGAATTGTCTACTGGCATGCGCCGCTTGTTCGATCATCTGGCCGCCGGGGAGTCGTTCCGCGACGTTGCCATTCCGGCGGTCAAGAGCGGCCGCTGGTGGTCGCTGTCGGGCAAACCGCTGCGCGATGCTCATGGCAACGTCATCGGCTGGCGCGGCGTCGGGTCCGACATCACCGAGCTGCGCCTGTCGGGCGACGACGCAGTGCGCGCCGCGCGCCGCGACCCGCTGACCGGGCTCGCCAACCGCCTGCTGGTCCGCGAGCAGCTCGAGGAATCTTTGCTCGTCCAGTGGCGCACCGGCGCGACCGAGCGCGGCAGCGCGTTGCTGCTGGTCGATCTCGATCGGTTCAAGCTGGTCAACGACACGCTTGGCCATGCCATTGGCGACCGCTTGCTGATCGAAGTCGGGCGGCGGTTGGAGGAAACGGTCGCCGACGGCGGCAGTGTCGGGCGCCTCGGCGGCGACGAATTTGCAATCATCTGGACCGGCGACACCGGGCGCGCGGCGCTCAGCGCGCTGGCCGAGCGGATCATCGTGTCGCTGACCAAGACCTACACCATCGGCGCCGCCAGCCTCCACGTCGGGGCGACCATCGGTATCGCGCGCGGTCCGGTCGACGGCTCGCGCGAAGAACAATTGATGCGCAACGCGGATCTGGCACTCTATCGCGCCAAGGAAGCCGGCCGCGGCAGCCACGCTTTCTTCGAAAGCTTCATGTTCGACGAAGCCGAGGACCACCGCCTGCTCGAGAATGACGTGCGCGACGCGCTTCACAGCGATGGCCTCAGGCTGGTTTACCAGCCGATCGTCGACGCGACCTCCGGCGCGGTCGTCGGCCGCGAGGCGCTGCTGCGCTGGTGTCATCCGGTGCGCGGCGAAATCTCGCCCGACCTGTTCGTCCCGATCATCGAGGATGCCGGCCTTATCCATCAGATCGGCGACTGGGTGATCCGCGAGGCGTGCGCCGAGGCGGTCCGCTGGAACGAGCCGATCCGCATCGCGGTCAACATCTCGGCTGCCCAGCTGTCGGGGCCAGGCCTCGCCAAGACCGTGCTCGGCGCCCTCGCCACCAGCGGACTCGAGCCCGGGCGGCTCGAGCTCGAAGTGACCGAAACCGTGTTCCTTGGCGATGACGCCGGGACGCTCGCCTCGCTCGAGCGGCTGCGCGCGCTCGGCGTCAGGCTTGTGCTCGACGATTTCGGCAAGGGCTATTCGTCGTTCGGCTATTTGAGCCGCGCCCATTTCGCCAAGATCAAGATCGACCAGAGCTTCGTCCGCGGCGCCGCCGACGGCGAGCGCGAGAGCATCGCCATCGTCGATGCGATCCTCGCCTTGGCCCACGGGCTGGGGGTGGAGACGACGGCCGAGGGCGTCGAGACCAGCGCCCAGGCCGATGTCATGCGGCGGCTCGGCTGCACCCAGCTGCAGGGCTTCCACTTCGGCCGCCCGGTCGCGCCGGAGACGTTGGCCAAGCCGGAGCCCGACGCAGTGCGGCGCACCGCCTGACCCCCTTTCCTAGGCCGCCCCAACCGCTATAAGCCGCCCCGCGACCAGATGCTGGGGCGTCGCCAAGTGGTAAGGCACCGGCTTTTGATGCCGGCATTCGCAGGTTCGAATCCTGCCGCCCCAGCCAGTCGCGCCTCAGCCGAGGCTGCGGCCGATGAGTTCCTTCATGATCTCGCTGGTGCCGCCGTAGATCCGCGCCACGCGGGCGTCGCGCCACAGGCGGGCGATGGGATATTCGTTCATGTAGCCGGCGCCGCCGTGGAGCTGCAGCGCGAGGTCGCAGGCGTCCCATTGCATTTCGCTGTGCCACAGCTTGGCCGCGCTCGCCTCGGCCGGGGTCAGCTTGCCGACGAGCAGCCGCGCCGTCGCCCAGTCGAGATGCGCCCAGCCAACCTGCAATTTGGCCTTGAGGTCGGCCAGCTGGAACCGCGTATTCTGGAAATCGAGCACGCGCTTGCCGAATGCCTTGCGCTCGCTGGTGAACTTGAGGGCCTCGTCGAACGCGCGTTGGGCCGCGGCCTGGCTCTGGATGGCGATCGACAGCCGTTCCTGCGGTAATTGCTGCATCAGCATGCCGAATCCGCCATTTTCGGCGCCCAGCAAGCGGTCGGCGGGCAACGGGACATTGTCGAAGAACAGTTCGGCGGTGTCGTTGCCGTGAAGCCCGATCTTGTTGAGGTTGCGGCCGCGCGCAAACCCCTCGTCGCCTTCCTCGACCAGGAACAGCGATAGTCCCTTCGCGCCGCCTTCCTCGGTGGTGCGGGCGACGACGATGACCAGGTCGGCGGTGTGGCCGTTGGTGATGTACGTTTTCGATCCCGACAGCCGCCAGCCATTGCCGTCGGCCCTCGCCAGCGTGCGGATGCCTTGAAGGTCGCTGCCCGCGCCGGGTTCGGTCATGGCGATGGCGCTGATCGTCTCGCCCGAGACAAGCCGCGGCAGATAGCGGCGCTTCTGCTCCTCGCTGGCGTAATGGACGAGATAGTCGGCGACGATGTCCGATTGCAACGTGAAGCCCGCCGCCGAACCCATGTAGGCAAGCTCCTCGGTGACGATGGCGTTGAAGGCGAAGTCGAGGCCGGGGCCGCCATAGGCCTCGGGCACCTGCGGGCACAGCAGGCCGGCGGCGCCGACCCTGGTCCACGCCTCGCGCTCGACCACTCCGTCGCGCTCATGCGCGTCCATGCGCGGGGCGATGACGTCGTCCAGCACCCGGCGGACGGTATCGCGGAACGCCTCATGGTCGGCGGTGAAGAGCGGGCGGTCCTGGGTGTCGATCATGGCGTGCAGCCTAGCGCGGGGTTGCGGCAAGGCAATGCGGCGTTACGGTCGCGGCCATGCCCGGGCCGCTTTCAGGACTGACGATCGTCGAGCTGGCAGGGCTCGGGCCGGGGCCGTTCGCGGCGATGATGCTGGCCGACCATGGCGCGGCGGTGATCCGCGTCGAGCGAGCCGGGATGATCGGGGTGCCCAACGACCCTTTGCTGCGGAACCGGCGGTCGATCTCGCTCGATTTGAAGCGCGAGGAGTGCCGCGAGGCGGTGCGGCGGCTGGCGGCCAAGGCCGACGGGCTGATCGAAGGCTATCGGCCCGGCGTGATGGAGCGGCTCGGGCTTGGACCCGACGCGCTGATCGCGGCCAACCCGAAGCTCGTCTATGGCCGGGTGACCGGGTGGGGCCAGCACGGGCCGCTGGCGCAGGAGGCGGGGCACGACATCAATTACGTTGCGCTGACCGGCCTGCTCCACGGCATCGGGCAGAAGGAGCGTCCGGTCGTCCCGGTCAATTATCTCGGCGATTATGCCGGTGGCGGGATGATGCTGGCGTTCGGCATGGTCGCGGCGCTGCTCGGCGTCCAGCGCGGCGGGGCGGGGCAGGTGATCGACGCGGCGATGACCGATGGCGCGGCGCTGATCGGCGCGCTGACCTATGGGCTGCGGGCGGCGGGTGCGTGGCGCGACGAACGCGAATCCAACCTGCTCGACGGCGGCGAGCCGGCCTATGGCGTCTATCGCTGCGCCGACGGGAAATTCATCGCGGTGGGGGCAATCGAACCGCAATTCCGGGCCAGTCTGTTCAAGGGCCTGGCGCTGCCCCCGGAATCGAGCTGCGAGCAGATGGCGGCGGTGTTCGCAGCGCGAAGCCGCGACGCGTGGGCGGCGCATTTCGCCGGCACCGATGCCTGTGTCGCGCCGGTGCTCGACCTCGGCGAGGCACCGGTGCATCCGCACGCCATCGCGCGGCACAGCTTCATCGACCTTGACGGGGTATTCCAGCCGGCACCGGCGCCGCGCTATTCGGAGACATTGCTCGACCGGCCGCTGCCGCCGCGGCGCGAGGGGCAGGACGGGGCGGCGATCCTGGCCGAACTCGGCTATGGCGACGATGAGATCGAGGACATCCTGACATGAATCCGCTGTACGAGACGATGCCGACCAGCGTGTTCGAGCGGATGAGCCTGGCCGCGGCCGAGCATCAGGCGGTCAATCTGGGTCAGGGGTTCCCGGACTTCGGCTGGCCTCCGGAAATCCTCGAGGTTGCGGCGCGGGCGCTGACGCAAGGGTCGAACCAATATGCCCCGTCACGCGGGCTGCCGGCGCTGCGCGAAGCGGTGGCGTCGCATTATGGCCGGCATCATGGACTTGAGCTTGAAGCCGGCGGCGTGTGCGTCACCTCGGGCGCGACCGAGGCGCTGGCGGCGGCGATCCTGGCGGCGGTCGAACCGGGCGACGAGGTGATTGTCATGACCCCGGCCTATGACGCTTATGCGCCGCTGATCCGGCGCGCGGGCGGGGTGGTGCGCGAAGTGGCGTTGCAACCGCCGGGCTGGCGGATCGAACAAGCGGCGATCGAGGCGGCGGTGACGGCCAGAACGCGCGCCATCATCCTCAACAACCCACACAATCCGACCGGACGGCTGTTCGACGGCGAGGAGCTTGAGGCGGTGGCCGCAGTGGCGCGCGACCGTGACCTCACCGTCATCAGCGATGAAGTGTGGGAGCATCTGCTGATGGACGGGCAGGCGTTCGTGCCGCTGGCGGCGCTTCCCGGCATGGCCGCGCGAACCTTGAAATGCGGGTCGGCGGGCAAGATTTTTTCACTCACCGGGTGGAAGATCGGGTGGATCGCGGCGGCGCCCGAACTGGCGACGCTGGCGGCGCGGGCGCATCAGTTTCTGACCTTCGCCTCGGCGCCGAACCTGCAGGCGGCGGTGGCCTTTGGGCTCGACGATGGCGATGCGTGGCTGGCACCGATGCGCGTTGCTTTTGCCCGGGCGCGCGACCGGATGACGGCCGGCTTGGA
This sequence comes from Sphingomonas sp., assembly GCA_031367995.1. Taxonomy (GTDB): domain Bacteria; phylum Pseudomonadota; class Alphaproteobacteria; order Sphingomonadales; family Sphingomonadaceae; genus Sphingomicrobium. The sequence continues at coordinate 3,600 of JANLQS010000003.1, read as the reverse complement.
GGTGGCGGGATACACGGTGTTGCCGAGCGCGGCGACCTATTTCCTGATCGTCGACCTCGCCGCCTCGGGGATTGCGCTGGACGACGAAGCGTTCGCCAGGATGGCGGTCGAGCAAGCGGGAGTCGCGGTCGTGCCGCTGTCGCCGTTCGCCGAAGATGACCCGCCGCGGCACCTCGTGCGGTTGTGCTTCGCCAAGCGCGACGAGACGATCGACGACGGGGTCGCGGCGATGGCGCGCGCGCGGGAGTTGGCGCGATGAAGTCCGAAGACGAGATTGGCGGGATTCTGAAAGCGCTTGGCGTCGAATGCGCGGGCGGGATGGAGAGCCGGTCGCCGATCGACGGCGGGTTGCTGGGCACGGTGGCTGAAGCAAGCGCGGACGACATCGGCCGGGTGTGCGCCGACGCCACGGCGGCGTTCCTCGAGTGGCGCCAGGTGCCCGCGCCCCGGCGCGGCGAACTGGTGCGGCTGCTCGGCGAGGAATTGCGCTCGGCCAAGCAACCGCTGGCGCGGCTGGTGACGCTGGAGGCGGGCAAGATCGTCTCGGAGGGGCTCGGTGAAGTGCAGGAGATGATCGACATCTGCGACTTCGCGGTCGGCTTGTCGCGGCAATTGTACGGGCTGACCATCGCCAGCGAGCGGCCCGACCACCGGATGATCGAGCAATGGCATCCATTGGGGCCGGTAGCGGTGATCAGCGCCTTCAATTTCCCGGTCGCGGTATGGGCGTGGAACGCGGCGCTGGCGTTGGTGTGCGGCGATCCGGTCATCTGGAAGCCGAGCGAGAAGACCCCGCTGACCGCCGCCGCAGTGATGGCGCTGATGGGCCGCGCGCTGGCCCGCTTTGGCGACGCGCCGGACGGACTGGCGCAGCTGCTGCAGGGCGGGCGCGAGGTCGGCGCGGCGCTGGCCGACGACCGGCGGATGGCGTTGGTGTCGGCGACAGGATCGACGCGCATGGGCCGGGAATTCGGGCCGAAGGTCGCGGCGCGGTTCGGGCGCAGCCTGCTCGAGCTGGGCGGCAACAATGCGATGATCGTCGGCCCGAGCGCCGATCTGGCGCTGGCCGAGCGGGCGATATTGTTCGCGGCGGCGGGGACGGCGGGGCAGCGCTGCACCTCGTTGCGGCGGCTGATCGTCCACCGGTCGATAGGCGATGCGCTGGTGGCACGGCTGGCTGGGCTGTTCGATCGCCTGCCGGTTGGCGACCCGCGCGACGACGGCGTGCTGGTCGGGCCGCTGATCGACCAAGCGGCGGTCGCGGCGATGGCGCGGGCGCTGGCGGCAGCGCGCGGGCAGGGCGGCGTTGTTCATGGCGGCGCGGCGCTCGGCGAACGGCTGGTGCGGCCGGCGTTGGTCGAGATGCCGGGGCAGGATGGCGTGGTGCGGGAGGAGACGTTCGCGCCGATCCTCTATGTGCTGCGTTACGACACGCTCGACGAAGCGATCGCGCTCAACAATGGCGTTACGCAGGGGCTGTCGTCGGCGATCTTCACCAACGATCTGCGCGAGGCCGAACGGTTCATCGCAGCTACCGGCAGCGATTGCGGGATCGCCAACGTCAACATCGGCCCGTCGGGGGCCGAGATCGGCGGCGCGTTCGGGGGTGAGAAGGACACCGGCGGCGGGCGCGAAAGCGGGTCGGACAGCTGGCGCGCCTACATGCGGCGCTCGACCAACACCATCAATTACGGATCGACGCTACCGCTCGCGCAGGGGGTAAGGTTCGAACTCTACGGCGAGGCCGGACCATGATCGGCTTTTCGCCGGCGATGTCGGGCCAGCTGAGCTTCCATTCCTCGTACCAGGCGCCGAGGTGGCTGGGTTCGAGCGGGCGGGCGATGAGATAGCCTTGGGCGACGTCGCAGCCGAGACCGCGCAGCAGCCGCAGCTGCTCGACCGTCTCGACCCCTTCGGCAGTGACCGTCAGGCCGAGGCCGTGGGCAAGGTCGATGATCGAGCGGACGATCAGTGCCGAATCATGCTCTTGGGGCGCGTCCTCGACGAAGAAACGGTCGATCTTCAGTTCGGTGAAGGGCAATTGGCGAAGCTGCATCAGAGTTGAATAGCCAACCCCGAAGTCGTCTATGGCGAGGCCGATGCCCTTGATGCGGAAGCGGGTCAGCGTGTCCATCAGGGTGATCAGCGGCTGGGTCGCGCCCTCGGTCAGCTCAAGGACCAGCCGCTCGGGCGGCACGTCGAGGGCGCGGCACATGCGCTCGACCAGGTCGGGGACATCGAGCTGGTCGAGGCTCAAAGCGCTGATGTTAAAGGCGAGCGAGGTGTCGATGCCCTGCTCGCGCCAGGTAAGCCACTGGCGCAGCGACGTTCGCAGCCCCCACTGGGTCAGCGGGTCGATCAGGCCGTGGCGCTCGGCCAGCGGCACGAACCGCGACGGCGGCACCGAACCCAAATCGGGATCGTCCCACCGGACCAGCGCCTCGACCCGCTTCAGGCTGCCATCGATCAGCGACACCTTGGGCTGGTAAGCCATGTGCAGCCGGCCGTTGAGCAACGCCCGTTCGAGCGCGTCGAGCATGCCAAGGTCGGCCTGGGCGATCACCCGACCAACCGCGGGTAGGATTGCTTGAAAATTGCCTCCAACTCCTCGAGCCGGGCCGGCTTCTCGATCGGGCCGACCATGATGAGGCCGAGCGCGCCGCCGAGCCGGAAGGCGCTTTCGAGCACCCGGCGGTCGAACCCGGAGATGATCAGCACCGGGCCGGCGAACCCCTCGGCGGCCAGGAAGCGCAGCAATTCGATCCCGTCCATCCCCGGCATGCCGAGATCGAGCGCGACCATGGCCGGGCCTAGATCGCGATACTGGGCGCGGAAGGCGGTGTCGTCGGCGGTGACGATCGGCTCATAGCCGCACATCTGAGCGGCGTCGGCGACGAAGGCGGCCAGCGCCGGTTCGTCGTCGATCAGCAATAGCCGTGGCCGGCCGGTTACCAAAATCGTCTCTCCACGCGTTCCAAGGTTAACGCCGACGATGCACCGCTTACCGATACAAGGTCAAACGCACGAAACGGCTTTTTAACTCACTTCGCCCTAATGTCCCGGATTGACGCGTTTTTAGTCCTGCACCTGGGAGAGTCCGTCCGATGTTCGCCACGCTGATCCGCCGCAAGACCGCGCGACCGCTGGGCCAGGACGGGGGCGCTTTCGACTCGACCACATTTTCGCTCAGCACCGCCGTCCCGCGTCCCGAGGAACGCCGCGACGACGACCGGATCATGCCGATCCTGCAGGTCGCCAAGGTGATCGAGGAAGATGGCCGCGAGCAGCTCATCCGCGTCCGCAACGTCTCGGCCGGCGGGCTGATGGCCGAAGTCGGTCATCCGATCCCGGTCGGCACCAACCTCAGGCTCGAACTGTCGTCGCAGAAGATCCCGGCCAGCATCGTCTGGACCCGTGAGGGCATGGCCGGCATCAAGTTCGATCATAATCTCGATCTCGGCGAGCTGCTCGCCGGCCGCAAGCCGCGCCACGGGTTCCGTCCGCGCCCGCCGCGGCTCGAAGTCGACTGCAAGGCCAGCCTCAAGATCGGCAAGACCTATTATACGGTCGATGTGAACGACATTTCGCTGGCCGGCCTCA
>JANLQS010000137.1:0-7276 GCA_031367995.1 Sphingomonas sp. | reverse complement strand
CGCCGCAAATTCCGCGCCGTCGACGACGGCTTCGACAGCATCGAGACCCTGTATGGCGTCGGATATCGTTTCGGAGAGGAGTGACGAGGACGACCTCGTCCTCGCATGGTCGGGACGATGGACCCTCGCCCACCGCATCCTCGCGGTCAACGTCCTCACGCTCGCCATTTTCGCGCTGTCGGTGCTGTATCTCGATGCCTATCGCGAGCGGCTCCAGATAGAGCGGGTGGCGCAGGTTTCGGGCGACGCCAGCCTGACCGCCCGCGCGCTCGACCGGTTGCCGACCGCCAAGCGCGCCGAATTCGCCGCCGCCGTCGGCACCGACCGCCGGGCACGCGTCCGCATCTATGCCAAGAGCGGCAAGCTGGTCAGCGACAGCTGGACCCTGACCGGGCAGAATTACCGGCTGCGCGACCCGGCCGACGAACCGTGGCGCAAGGGACTGGCTCGGGATACCGACCGGGCGTTCAACGCCCTCGTCCGCCAGCGCGCGCCGGAGGATTATCACGATCCCGCGGTCGATCAGGCGTCAGCCTGGCCCGAAGTGATCCGGAGCCGGCTCGGCGCCAGGCCGATCACATGGATCCGCCAGGCGCCCGATTTGACGCCGGTCTATTCGGCCGCCACCCCGCTGGCCGACGGGTCGCGGGTGCTGGTATCGACCAACGATCGCAATTCGACCCTGATCGTGCGCGCTCAGCGCCGCGCGCTGGTGCTGGCCCTGGTGCTGGCGAGCTTGCTGTCGGTAATGCTTTCGCTGTTTCTCGCCCGGACCATCGTCAAGCCGCTACGCCGCATCGCCTTGGCCGCGCACAGCGTCCGGCTGGGCCGGGCTCGCGAGGTGCGGGTACCGCGCCTGCCCTCGCGGCGCGACGAGATCGGCACGCTGGCCCGGGCGGTCAGCGACATGAGCCAGTCGCTGCGCCACCGGATCGACAATATCGAGGCATTCGCGGCCGACGTCACGCACGAGCTCAAGAACCCGCTCGCCTCGCTGCGGTCGGCGGTCGACGGACTCGAGCGGATCGAACAGCCCGAACTGCGCGCGCAACTGCTCGACGTGGTGCGCCAGGACGTGCTGCGGCTTGACCGGCTGATCGGCGACGTTGGCGAGGCGGCGCGGACCGATGCCGAACTGGCCCGCGCGCGGTTCGAGCCGGTCGATGTCGGTGAGCTGATCGCGCCGTTGGTCAAGAGCTGGGAAGCGCGCCGCACGACCGGCGATGTGCGCCTCGCCTTCGCTCGACCACGCAAGGGCAGCACCCTGGTGCTCGGCGAGCCGTCGCGATTGGCGCGCTCGATCGACAACATCATCGACAATGCCATCAGCTTCTCGCCGCCCGGCGGACTGGTCGAAGTGTCCGCGACCCATGTCGGCGACACGGTCAAGATCCGCATCGACGACGAAGGCCCCGGCGTCCCGGCCGAGCTGCGTGAGGCGATTTTTAACCGCTTCCATTCAGTAAGACCCGAAGCCGAGGGGTTCGGCCGCCATTCGGGCTTGGGACTGGCCATCTCTCGCGCAATCGTCGAAGGCCATGACGGGGAGATTGACGTGAGCGACCGCGACGACGCGCCTTCTGGAGCGCGCTTCACTATCAGCCTGCCGGCATCGGACCCGCGATGAACATCCGCCTCAGCTCCGAGACGCTGCACGCCTCGACCGTGGCGGTCGACGGCCGCGCGGTGCTGATCATGGGACCGTCGGGATCGGGCAAGTCCGACCTGGCGCTGCGCCTGATCGACCGCGGCTTCGTCCTGGTCAGCGACGACCAGACGATCGTCAAGAAGGCCGGCGATCGGCTGATCGCGTCAGCTCCGCGCACCATCGCCGGCAAGCTCGAGATCCGCGGCGTCGGCATTGTCGAGATGGACACCGCCGGCGACGTGCCGGTGGCGCTGGTGGTCGAACTGACCAGCGACATCCAGCGCCTCCCTGACGATCGCCGCGAACGGCCGATCCTGGGACTGACGGTGCCGCTGATCAGCGTCGACGCGATGACCGCCTCGGCCCCGTCCAAGGTCGCCCTTGCGCTTGACCGGCTGGGGCTCAAATTCTGATGCCCAAGGCGCGGACCCTGCCGCGCCTTTTGCTCGTCACCGGCATGTCGGGCGCCGGCAAGTCGACCGTGCTCGATGCGCTGGAAGACATGGGTTGGGACTGCGTCGACAATCTGCCGACCGCGCTGCTCAAGGATTTCGTCCACGGCGAGCAAGCGGCGCGGCGGACCGTCCCGGTGGCGGTCGGCATGGACGTCCGCAGCCGCGGCTTTCATCCGGCCAACCTGCCCGCGCTGCTGCGCACGATCGAGGGGGTCGATCCCGAAATCCTCTACCTCGACTGCACCGGCGCCGAGCTCATCCGCCGCTATGACGAGACCCGGCGCAAGCATCCGCTGGCTGGCGACCGGCCGGCGGAAGACGGCATTGCCCGCGAACGCGCGCTAACCGCCCCGCTGCGGCAGATCGCCGACAGCCTGCTCGACACCACCGATTTGAGCCCGGTCGAATTGCGCGACGAACTGAGCCGGCGCTACGGCGGCGATTCGGGGCAGCCGGTGATCACCGTCGCCAGCTTCGGCTTCGCCCGTGGCATCAGCCGCACCGCCGACCTGGTGTTCGACATGCGCTTCCTCGACAATCCGCACTGGGACGACGCGCTGCGCCCGCTGTCGGGCGAGGATATGGCAGTCCAGCGCAAGGTCGCGTCCGACCCGGTGTACGGCGAATCGATGGACCGGATCGAAGCCCTGTTAATCAGTCTGATTCCCCGCTATTGGGCCGCCGGCAAAACCTATCTGGCGGTGGCGTTCGGCTGCACCGGGGGTCGTCACCGCTCGGTCGCCGCCGCGCTCGACATGGCGAAACGGTTGCGCGGCGCGGGGTTTCCGGTGAATATCCGGCATCGCGACCTCGCTTCGCCACCGAGCGATACGATCGAGGAGGGCGTCAAGCCTGGTTAAGGCCGGTGCCGGCACGCTGTCAGGACAGAAGATTGAAGCGAGTGAGTGAATGATCGGACTAGTGCTGGTGACCCATGGCCGCTTGGCGGCCGAGTTCATCACGGCGATGGAACATGTCGTTGGCCCGCAAGAGGCCATCGCCGGCATCTGCATCGAGGCCGACGATGACATGGAAGCGCGGCGCACCGACATCGCCGAGGCAATCCAGCAATGCGACCAGGGTCAGGGCGTGATCATCCTCACCGATTTGTTCGGCGGCACCCCGTCCAACCTCGCCATCAGCTTGATGAAGAGCGAGAATGTCGAGGTCATCGCCGGCGTCAATCTGCCGATGCTGATCCGGCTCGAGGGCGCGCGCAAGGCGATGGGCGTTCGCGCCGCGGTCGCCGCCGCCCGGGAAGCGGGGCGCAAATATATCTCGGTCGCGTCCGAGATTTTGGGCGAGGCCGCGGCTTGAGCGCCTGCTCGCGCACCATCGAAATCACCAACCGCCGCGGGCTCCACGCCCGGGCGAGCGCCAAGTTCGTCACCATGGCCGCCGAGCTGCCGGTCAAGGTCGAGGTCGAGAAGGACGGCAACCGGGTGTGCGGCACCTCGATCATGGGCCTGATGATGCTCGGCGCGGCGATGGGCGACACCATCGTCATCCATTGCGACGGCGACGGCTGCAGCGAAGCGATCGACTCCCTTGCGGCGCTGGTCGAAGGCCGCTTCGGCGAGGATTAGATGCCGCGCCATATCACCGCTTTTTCGAACGACACCGTCAAGCGGCTGCGCAGCTTGCGCGACAAGAAAGCGCGGCGCGCCGAGGGGCTGTTCCTGGCCGAGGGGCTGCGCATCCTGGCCGAGGCGCGCGACAGCGGCCGGCTGCCCGAAATCATCGCTTACTCCAACGCCAGCGCGCTGCATCCGCTGGCCTTCGAGATCGTCGCCGCGGCCGAGGCGGCGGGGGCGGACGTCATCGCCACCACCCCCGATATCCTCGCCAAGATGTCGGGCAAGGATAACCCGCAGGCGATTCTCGGCGCCTACCGCCAGCCTGACACCAGCCTGGCCGCGATCGACCGCGCCGCTTCGCCGCTGTGGCTGGTGGCGCAGGCGCTGCGCGATCCCGGCAACATCGGCACTATCCTGAGGACCGGCGACGCGGCCGGGGCCGGCGGGTTGATCCTGCTCGACGACAGCGCCGACCCTTATTCGGTGGAAGCGGTGCGGGCGTCGATGGGGGCGGTGTTCACCCAGACGATCGCGGTGGCGCGGTGGGAGGAGTTCGTGCCGTGGCTGCGCGCGGGGCCGGGGCAATTGGTCGGCACCAGCCTCAACTCGGCCAACGACTATCTCGACGCGTCGTACGATCAGCCCTGCTTCGTCCTGATCGGCAACGAAAGCCACGGCCTGCCGGAGCTTTACGAGGCCGAATGCGACCTCCTCGTCAAGATGCCGATGCTGGGCCGCGCGGACAGCCTCAACGCGGCGGTGGCGGCGGCGGTGATGGCGTTCCACGTCCGCGCCAGCTGGCGGAACCGCTAACCGCGTTCGGGTGTTTGTTGCGCCATGAAAACCATCCTCCTCGCGCTCCCGCTCTCCCTCGGCCTCGCCGCCTGCGCCACGCCCTATGGGCAAGACCCCTACGGCCAGAGCGGCCAGGGCCCCTATGGCTATCCGCCGGCGCCGGCGCCCTACCCGCAGCCTTACCCCAATCCCTATCCCTACCCGCAGCCCGCGCCGTACCCCGGGCCAGGATACACCGAGGCCTATCACGCGGTCGGAACCGAGCCGGGCTGGAGCCTCGACCTCGACGGGCAGATGATGCGCTTCACCGGCGATTACGGCCGGGTGACGATCAGCGAACCGACTCCGCCGCGGCAGACCGGGGTGGCCGGCGAAATCTACCACGGCCGGCGGATCGACGTGAACATCGTCCACGGCCGCTGCACCGATGGGATGAGCGACCGCACCTACCCCGATAGCGTCCAGGTCACCGCTGACGGCCGGCTGTACCGCGGCTGCGGCGCGCCGGCGGCGACGTTCGGCCAGACCCAGCCGCCCTACCCCGGGCAGACCCTCCCCGGCGGCGGCACCAGCTCGTTCGGCTCACTCGCGCAGACCAACTGGCGGGTGCTGTCGATCAACGGGCGGGCGGTCCCGGCGACCGGTTACTACCTCAACTTCATGCCCGACCGGATCAACGCCAAGTTCGGCTGCAACACGCTGGGCGCCGGCTATTCGACCCAAGGCGAGTATCTCAACGCCGGAGCGATCATGGCGACGCGCATGGCGTGCGCCGACATGAGCTTCGAGACCGCGGGGTCGAACGTCCTGTCGCAGGCCATGCGGGTCAATCTGAGCAACCCCGAGCGGCTGATCCTGACCAACTCGGCCGGGTCGATCGAGGCGGCGCGGGTCCATTAAGCTCTACGCCAATGGTCCCAATGTTCGCAGTGACGGGACGATTTGCGCCGCCTGTGGCCGGGTAAGGCGCGCCACGGTGGCAGAGGGAAAATCCGGCAGTTTGAAAGACCGGATCGCTCCAAGCAGGCGAAATCCTACATTGGAAGAAAAATCGCTCAGGCGGCGGCGTCGTCTTCGTTGGACGCGGCGGGCGGGAGCAGTTTGTCGTCGCCGTAACGGGCCAGCGCCTCGACCGGAGGCACGGCCTCGATCTCGCGCGCCGAGGGTTCGATGTTGAGGTCGCGGAACTTGCGCGCGGTGACTAGAGATCGGCTCTCAAAGCTGGACACGAAGCTGTTGTAATTATTGACCGCGCTGGTCAATCCGCTGCCGACCTTGCGCAACTCCGACGCGGCCTTGGCGAGGCGGTCGTAAAGCTCCTTGCCAAGCTCGCCGATCTGGCGCGCTTCCTTGGCGAGCTTCTCCTGCCGCCATACCGCCGCGACGGTGCGGGCGATGGCGATCAGATTGGTCGGGGTGGCGAGCAACACGCGCTTGTCGAACGCATAGTCCCACAGGCCGGCATCTTGTTCGAGCGCGGCGGAGAGGAAATGTTCGCCGGGGATGAACATCACGACATAATCGGGAGCGTCGGCGAACTGGCTCCAATAGGCCTTGGTGCCCAATGAGTTGACGTGCGCCTTGATCGCGGTGGCGTGCGCCGCGAGGTGGAGCGCGCGCTCGCCCTCATCAACCGCGCCGAACGCGTCCTGATAGGCGTTCAAGCTGACCTTGGCGTCGATCACCAGACTTTGCCCGCCGGGAATGCGAACGATGACGTCGGGGCGCTGGCGAGTGCCTTCGTCGTCGGTGTGGCTGACCTCGGTGGCGAAATCGGCATGCTCTGACAGGCCGCAGCTTTCGAGCACGTTGCGGAGCTGCTGCTCGCCCCAGCGACCGCGCGCCTTGGGGGCGTTCCTGAGCGCGTTGACCAGTTTGGCGGCCTCCGCCGAAACCCGCTCGGTGCCCGACTTCATCGCCTCGATATGGCCGGTGAGCAGCCCGAAATCCTTGCGCCGATCCTCCTCGACCTTGCCGACCACTTCCTCGTAGCGCTTGAGGCGGTCGTGAACCGGCTGGAGCATCGCCGCCAGCGACTTGCCCGAGGTCGCCTCGCTTTCCTTGAACCGCTGGTCGGCGCGTTCGAGGAATTGCTTCTGCGCGCTGTCGAGCAATTTGCCGCCGACCTCGGCGAATTTCGTCTCCAAGGCCTCGAGCTGGCGTTGATGCGAGCGGTCGCGTTCCTCCTGCGACGCCACCACGGCGGCGTGGCGGGTGGCAAGGTCATTATGCTCGCCGCGCAGCGCGTCGATCGCGCGGGCATGAGCGTCGCGCTCTTCGCGCACCGCATCGAGCTGAAGCCGGAGCGACTCGGCCACCCCCTGCCCCGCCGCGGCGCCGCGCGATCCGAGCAGCCAGCCGATCAGCCCGCCGAGGGCGAGCGCGATCAGGGCGATGACGATCAGGGTCGAGTCCAAGGCGCACTCCTCAGGCGGAACGAATAAAGAACTTAGCTCGACATAGTGGAATGCTCAAGCTGCCGGTTGTGCGATGTTGTGCTCCTGCGTAGGCAGGAGTCCAGACTGGACCCCGGCCTTCGCCGGGGAACGAGGAGGAAGCTGACCCATGTCCATTCGCAAGATGATCGCGCTTCACCCCAAGGACGGCAACAACCAGGCCCTGGGCGATGCCGTCCATCATTTGATGTATTGCGCGAAGATGTGCCTGAGCTGCGCCGACGCGTGCATGGCCGAAGCGATGGACATGACGCAGTGCATCCGCCTGTGTTCCGACTGCAGCGACATTTGCGAGGCGACGGCGCGGCTGGGGACGCGGCGGAGCGGCGACGACCAGCCGATGCT